>JANLTC010000162.1:0-2134 GCA_031362725.1 Deltaproteobacteria bacterium
GCCGGAAGCGATCGCGATCGGCGCGCCCGTCGAAGTGGTCTGGGAGGACATGAGCGCGGAGATCGCGATCCCGCGGTTCCGGCTCACGGACGAGCCAGGATGAAGTGCACCGACTGGTTCATCGACGCCGACACGCACGTCACCGAACCGGGTGACGTCTGGACGTCGCGGCTACCGCAGAAGTTCCAGGCCGCAGCGCCGCGCATGATCCGCACGCGCGACGGCGTCGACGTCTGGCAATTCGGAACCAAGGCGCGAAAGATCCCGGTCGGCGCCACGGCGGTGGCAGGCTGGTCGCAGCCATTCCCCGCGATTCCGAAGAACCTCGACGAGTGCCCGCCCGCCGCGTACGACGCGAAGGCGCGTCTCGCGTACATGGACGAAATTGGCGCGTGGGCAATGGCGCTCTACCCGAACATCGGGGGCTTCGGCAGCGAGACGTTTCTCGGGCTCGGCGACCCCGAGCTGATGCTCGCCTGCGTACGCGCCTACAACGACTGGCTGATCGAGTGGATCGCGCCCGATCCGCGCCGCTTCATCCCGGTGATGGCGACACCATTCTGGGACGTCGACGCCGCGGTGGCCGAGATCCACCGCTGCCGCGAGATCGGGCATCGGGCGATCCTGTTCACGAGCGCGCCGCAGGATTTCGGGATGCCGTTCATTGGCGACGCGCACTGGACTCCGATCTGGAACGCCGCGCAGGAGGTCGACCTGCCGATCAGCCTGCACATCGGCAGCGGCGACTTCCAGGACCAGCTGATGAATCCGGGGCGCTTCGCAGCACACGGCATCGGGCCCACCATCGTCTCGGGCTCGATGTCGATCCTGCTCACCAACGCGATCCAGCTGATGGACGTCGCGATGTCGGGGATCCTGCCGCGCAATCCGCGCCTGCGGCTCGTCTCGGTGGAGAGCGGGATCGGGTGGCTGCCATTCGTCAAGGAGGCGCTCGACCACGGCTTCGACTACGCGAACATCCGCAAGGAGAAGCCCGAGTTCGCCAAGCGCCCGAGCGCGTACCTACGCGAGCAGGTGTGGGCGTGCACATTCTTCGAGGAGTTCGCAGCGAAGAACCTGCTGGACGCGATCGGCACCGATCGCGTGCTCTTCGAGACCGACTATCCGCACCCGATCTGTTTGTATGGGCGTGAGGTCCGCGAGAAGATCGACGCGGCGTTCGGCGATTTGTCACCCGAGGTTCGTCACCGGGTGCTCTTCGCGAACGCGGCCGAGCTGTACGGCGTCGGCCCGCCCGACCGCAGTTGGAGCCCGATCGGCGCGTAGCGAGAGCCGCGCGGCGACTCCGAGCGTCGGGGCGACGCGGGATGTCGCGAGAGGGTGCCGCGGCGCTGGCGTCCGGTGCTCGCGAGATCACGCGCAATTCCTGTTCGCGCGACAGCGTCCCACGTGCCGGCGCGCAGGGGGAACGCGAAGAGGTCCTCTTTCGCACGGCATGAAGCGGGCAGCGCCGCACGGGTGTTTGCCCCGGCACGCCCGCGCCCGCCCGTGCAACCGGCGATCTGCACGTCGGCCGCGGGCGGAGCTACGCGCGCCGCAAGCCCGAAGCGAGCGACCTCTACCAGATCGTGCAGCAGGAACTCGAGACCTTCATCGCAAGCACTGCTGCGCGCGAACGACCGTTGCCCCGTTTCGTAGCGCGGGAGCTTCGCGGGTTCTTGCGCTGCGGACCCTCGGCTACGGCTTCGTGCGCATGCACTGCGACGGTTGCGGGCAGGGTCGCGTCGTCGCCTCCTCGTGCAAGGTTCGTGGCTTCTGTCCTTCGTGCGGCGGTCGCCGGATGAGCGACACCGCTGCGCATCTCGTGGACCGCGTGCTGCCCGAGGTGCCAGCGCAGCTCGATCAACCCAGTCCCGCAACGCCAGTCATCGGACAAAACCCCGCTTGTACTTACGATGCGCCGAGGGCATGAAAGATCCTGGAGTGAGCGCATCTCTTCTAACGACTGGGCTTGGGCGGTGTTGACAACCTCAGGGCTGCAACTGTGGCCGATTGTTTGTGCAGGCAATGCGAATTCACGCAGCCATTGCTTCCTGCAGGCACCGCCGGACGCGATCGGTCGAGCTGCGCCAGCGTCAATCACCTAAACGCCTTGATCAAGGCCTCGAACTGC
>JANLTC010000170.1:0-23806 GCA_031362725.1 Deltaproteobacteria bacterium
CATGATGGACACGGGGACGGCGAATCGAGCGGCGATCACCACGAGTACCGGCGCTTCACCTCGGACGAGCGCAACTACTGGCGCGAGTACTGGGGAGATCAGTACGAGCATCACGGCAATTGTCCGCCCGGACTCGCGAAGAAACACAACGGCTGCCAGCCGCCCGGGCAAGCGAAGAAGCGCTACGTGATCGGCCATCCGCTGCCGCGCGATGTCGTGATCTTCGAGGTGCCGGTCCTGCTGCTGCCGCGCCTCGCGCCCTGCCCGCCCGGCTACCGCTATGGGATCGTCGACGGCGATCTCGTGCAGCTCGCGGTCGGCACGCTGCTCGTCGTGGACGCGCTCGAGGGCTTGCTGAACTAGCGAAGGTTCACGATCGACCGCCGCGCTTCGGCTTCACGCCGAGAGGTCGCGTTCGAGGGCGCGGAGTTGCGCCGAGACGTCGCTCGCCGAGGCAGGCCGGCACGCGGGCTGCTTCGCCATCAAGCGAACGACGAGCTCGGCGAATAAGTCGGGAACGGTCGCAACCCGCTCGCGCGGGTCGGGCGGCGGCGTGTACTGGTGGTGATGAGCCGGGTCGCCAGCCTCGAACGGAAGCCCGCCGGTCAGCAGCTCGAAGAGCGTGACACCGAGCGCGTAGAGATCTGCGCGCCCGTCCACCTCGAGTCCGCGCGCCTGCTCGGGCGCCATGTACGACGGCGATCCCGCGATCAGCGACGCGCGGCGTCGCACTTCCTCCACCATCTTGGCGAGACCGAAGTCCATGATCTTGAGCGATCGCTCGCGGGTCACGAACAGGTTGGCAGTCTTGATGTCGCGGTGGACGATGCGTCGCTCGTGCGCGTAGGCGAGTCCGATCGCTGCGTGCTGGCCCACCCACGCCGCGGCCTTCGGCGTCAGGCGCCCGCGCTGCTGGAGTACCGCGTTCAGCGGTTGCCCCTCCATCAGCTCCATCGTGATGAAGTAGGCGCCCTCGTCGTGATCGACGTCGTACACGGTGACGATGTTGGGGTGATTGAGGCGCGCCGCGCTGCGCGCTTCTTGCAGCAGCAGCGAGACGGCGCGCGGATGGCAGCGGATGTGCTCCGAGAGGCGCTTCAACGCAACCATCCGATCGAGGCGCGTATCGCGCGCCTGGTAGACGACGCCCATCCCGCCGCGACCGAGTTCCGCCAGGATCTGATAGCGACCGGCGCTCGGAAACGGAGATGGGCCCGGCGGCCGCGCCGCGACATTCGCGGCCAACGCAGGCGCGACGTTCGCGCGCTTGTGTAGCTCCTCGATGCGCGTGGCGACGCCACATCCCGGGTCGCGCAACCGCAACGCCTGCAACACGACCAATGCTTCCGCGGGGCGGTCGGCGTCGGACAGCAGATCCGCGTACCACGCGAGCAGCTTGGGCTCGGCCTGCAACAGTGCGGGTCCCGCGAGCGCCTCATCGAGCCGGGCGATCGCCAGGTCGAGCGCACCGGCCGCAACGAACTCGCGCGCGGCATCGATGGCGCCCTGTACGCGAAGGCGAGGACGCGTCGTCCGCTGCCCGGCGTCCGGACTCGGCGTGCCATCTCGCGCGAGTTCCTCACGCGCTGCATCCAGTTCCGATGCTGGGCCTCCGATCGACAGCGGCGCAGCGAGTTCGCCTGGCGCGCGACGCTGCCGGAGCAGCAGCGCGCCTGAGACGGCGCCACCGGTGAGCACCAGTGCGAACAGCGCAAGACGCGACGTCGACGGTGGCGGCGCAACCGGCTCGTTCACTTCAATCGATGGCGCCCGCGGCGGCGGCACGAGCAGCGACTCGGTCGCCGCTTCGCGCGGAGCTTCGGGCGCCGGCTCCGCGACGACGTCTTCGGGATCGGAAGCCGCGGCAGTCGGCTCGCGCGGAGCGGTCGGCCTCGCCGGCGCCGGTGTGCGCGGGCGCGATCTCGTCTCCTCCGGTCGCAGCTCCGGCTCGATGGTGCGCTCGATACTCCGAACCACGTCGCGCAGCGGGTCGACCAGGTCGCGCTCGATCTGAAAGATGGGCGATCTACGAACCGCGCCGTGGCCGCGGCCGTGTTCGCGACTCGCTGCAGGCGCAGCGTACGTTGCCGCGACGAGCAGGAAAACCAGTGTAAGGCAGAGCGGACCCAGCGGCGCGTAGCTGCGCCCCCGTCGTGCTGCTTGCCGCTTGCGCACTCCCGAACCCCCGCCCCGCAGATCGCTTCGCGCCATGCGAGCGAATCGACTCCCGATCGGATCGGTGATCCGGCTCCAGCCTGAAGCGGAAGGGGAGCGGCCACACAGTGCGCGCGGTCGCGCAGCGAAGGCAACCGGTTGCGGCCGGAAAATTCGGTCTACCCGCGCGCTCCGCAGCGGCGTCGAGCCAACCCAGCGAGCGCTGGGACCGCGACCGCCATCGCCGCCGCGCTCGCCGGCTCCGGGCACGGCACCGCGCAGAACTCGAAGGCGCCGAGATCGGACGCGCCGTCGCGCGGTCGCGCTTCACTCGTCTGGTGCTCGACGTATTGGCGTGTAACCGCGTGTGCGGGCAACACGGCAGCAAGGAGTGCACCGCCCGCGTCGGCGATGTCCGCACCCGCGACGGGGTGATAGTCCTGCCCGACCTCGTCCGCGAAGCCCGGCGCAGCGGTCTCGATGCCGGTGGCGTCGTCGAAGACGTCGGCGGGTCCGCTGTGGCTCGCGACCCAGCCCGGCTTCATCCAGTTGTGGCTGAGATCGAGGCTGCCGGTCTCGTCGAGCATCGCGAGGCGGTCTCCCGTTGCGGCCACGTACAGCACGTTGTTGCGAACGTCCGCAGACTCGCCGTCGCTCGACAGCCGCAGCAGGGTCGTGTTGCCCGAACGATTCGAGACGATCGTGTTGTGGAACACGTACAGCGTGCCCTTGCGGTAGATCGATTCGTCGCCGCTATCGCCGCCGTAGTGGATGATCTGGCTGTTGCCGGCGCCGTCGGGTTCGATCAGCACGTTGCCGTAAACGAAGGTCTCGCGATAGCTCGGGTCGTCGACGATCACGTTGGTGTCTTCGGCGTCCACCAGGTCGAGCTGGCGGTTGCCGCCCTCGATCCAGTTGTTGCGCACGACGAGTCCTGCCGAGCGATCCTTCAGATTGTTGCCGAGCGCGCCCGCCCGCAGCGGACCGTAGTGGTTGTACTGGTAGACGATGCCGATCGCCGCCGTGTAGCTGTTGTGTTCGTAGATGCTGCCGACGTTGCCGTTGCCGCCGATGAAGTTTCCCTCGATCGTGATGTCGCGGGTATCGCCGTCGAAGGCGCCGATGAAGAGGCCGTTGCCGGAATCGGTGAGGACGCAGTTGCGGATCACCAGATGCCGCGCGCGCTCGACGTAGAGCGCGGCGGCGTTCTGCGCATAGCTCTGCGTGAGACCGTGGTCGTCGGTGAAGCTGTAGTCGGTGTGCGCAGAGCGCAGATCGAGATTCTCGACGACGATGTGTTCGGGCAGCGTTTCTTCCGGAACGTTCGAGGTTCCGATCTTCAACAGGCCGCGACTCTCATTGGTGAAGTCGAGCGGATCCGGCGTCGTCGCCCCGTCGCCCGAGATCACCGGCCGTTCGCCGTAGGGGCCGAGCACGCCGCGCACGACGATCGGCGCCTGCGCGGTTCCGGAGCGTCCGATCACCCACTTCTCGCGATACGGCTCGGGCCGGTAGTGGATCTGCACGACGTCGCCGGGCTGGAGCGATTCCCACGGCACGTTCGCGATCGCAGCGAGAGCATGGCCGGGGCCGACGTCGTAGGTCATCGCGCTGGCCGTCGTTGCGATCGATCCCAACACGAACGCGGCGAGGCGCCGCAGCCACCGCGAACCCTGCACAGCAACCATGGGGCTCACCTCATGCGAGAAGACTGCATGGACATCGACCGGAAGCGCGCCGTACTCGAGGCGCTGCGCAGCTTTCGAGAAACCAGCCGGCAGCTATCGATGCTAGACCTCGCGCACGGAGGAATCCCGGATGGCCAACAAGAATCACTTCACGATGGACGAATGGAGCGCGGTGCGCGACGCGCCGCAACTGGTGGCGCTCGCAGTCGCGCTGTCGGGCGCGAGCGGTATCGCCGGCACGATCAAGGAAACCTTCTCGTCGTCACTCGCGATGGCCGAGGGCACCAAAAGCGACAACGAGCTGATTCGCTCGATCTGTGCGCGTGAGGAACTCGTCGCTGCCCAGGCCGCGCTGAAAGCGAGCTTGACGCAGCTCGACGCGACCGACTTCGCCGCGGCGAAGCAGCAGCTCGCGACGATGGCGATCGATCACGTGCGCCAGGCGATCGCCGCGGTGCGCGCGAAAGCGGCCACCGACCTCGCTGCGTATCAGGGATTCTTGCAGGCGCTCGGCGAGCGCGTCGCAAACGCAGCGAAGGAAGGCGGTTTCCTCGGCATCGGCGGCGAGCGCGTCAGCGAAGGCGAGCGCACGATGCTCGCGAGCCTCGCGGAGGCGCTCGGCGCGACGGCGTAGCGCCGCGCGGGCGGCTCAATGCTCCCGCGTCCTCGCCAGCGCCTGACGCACCATCGGCGTCACGATCAGGTTGAAGAGTCTGCCCTCGAAGTGGGCGTGGTAGCGATCGTACTGGGCGTCGAGCGCTTCGCGCGTGTAGAGCCGGCCATCGCGGACGACGCCGGCGAGCGACGCGAGCGCGTCCAGATTCTGGGTCGGATCTTCGCGGAAGATCAACAGCTCGGCGGGCGCACCCGGCTGTAGCATGCCGAGATTCGGAACGCCGAGATACTCGGCGGAGTCGTACATCGAGATCGCGAGCGCCTGCTCGGGCGTGAAACCGGCCGCGACGTAGAGGCGCAGTTCGCGGTGCAGGCTCGCGCCCGGCACCACGAACGCGACCAGCGAGTCGGTGCCGGTGTGCACGGCAACACCCGAGTCGTACATCTGCTTCACGGTGCGCTGCTCGATCGCGAGCACGCGGCGCACCATCGCGAAGTCTTCGGGTTTCATCTGTCCCGCGACGTTCGTACCGCCATCCGGGTTCCACACCACATTGCGATAGAACGCCGGCACCATCTGCGCGTCGGGTTCGCGCAGCAGGCTCGGATAGTCCTCGCTCGCGATCAGCCGGTCGAGCGTCACGAGCGTCGGCGTCATCGCGATCTTCAGACGCTTGCTGTCGGCGATCAGCCGATTGAGGCGCTTGTCGTCGAGCCGTTCCCAATCGGCCAGGATCCACGGGAACTTCGCGGTCGCCGGGTCGGCGGGCGGCGGCTGGATGCCGATCATGTGCTGCGCGTCGTCGAGCTGCGCTTCCTCGTAGGGCACGCGCCACGGCACGTGGCCGATCACCGGGAGGCCGCGCTCGTGCGCGGCGTCGCGCATCGCGGCGAGCGTCTCGGCGTCGAGCTGGTTGTACGCTTTCACGCAGTCGTAGCCGCGATCGGCAACCTCCTTGACCGCGCGCCTGCCTTCGTCGGGATTGCGCGCGACGATCGAGTTCTTCCACAACGGCGGCTCGCCGTCGACGAAGGGTCCGCACGAAAAGAGCCGCGGACCCGGGAAGCGCCCTTCGGCGATGCCGCTGCGCGCGGGATCGCTGGCGGTGCCGTCGACGTCGCCCGCGTCGCGCGCGGCGGTGATGCCGTGATAGAGGTACAGGAACGCGAACAGCTCCGTCTGCCCCGGCAGCGCCGACGGCGGGAAGTGCACGTGCAGGTCGGCGAGCCCGGGCAGCACGTACATGCCCGCGAACGGATTGTCGCCGCCGGGCAGCGCGGGCTGGATCGCGGTGATCTTGTCGCCGGTGACGACGAGGCGGCGGTGATCGATGCGATCGCGGCCCGGCTCGATCACGGTGACGTCGTGCAGCACCGCGCCGCGTTCCGGCAGCGCGAGCGGCGCGGGCGGTTGGAGCGTTCGATACGCGACGACGCCGCACGCGACGAGCAGCGCGATCAGCACGAGAATCGCGCGAACCAGGATCTTCAGGTTGTCTCTCCCCGTCGCATCGGCGCACTATACGCGACGCAGGTCGCGGCGGGGTCGTCCCCTCCCCTACGCTCGCTGAACTGGAGGACCCCCATGGCCGAGACGCGCCCCGAGCTGCCGACCCGCGGAACCGATTGGAAGACGCTGCGCGAGCGACTCGTCGCGCTCGGCGATCACGATGTCGATTGGCGCTCCGCGCGCGCCGCGGTCTACGTGTTCCACGCCGGTGACGATGTGCTCTCCGTCGCGAAGGATGCCTACGCGCTCTACCAGTCCGAGAACGCACTCGGGCCCGGCGCGTTCCCGAGTCTGAAGCGGATGGAAGACGACGTCGTCGGGATGGGGCTCTCGCTGCTGCACGCGCCCGACGGCGCACGCGGCAACATGACCTCGGGCGGCACCGAGAGCATCATGCTGGCGGTGAAGACCTGTCGCGACGAGGCGCGCGCGCGCGGCGTCGACACCGCCGGCGCGGAGATCGTCGCGCCGCAGTCGGTGCACCCGGCGTTCGACAAGGCCGCGCACTACCTCGGTCTGCGCGTCGTGCGCGTGCCGGTCGCGAAGGACTTTCGCGCCGACGTCGCGGCGATGGCGGCAGCACTGACACAGCGAACGCTGATGATCGTCGGCTCGGCGCCGTGCTTCCCGTACGGCATGATCGATCCGATCGAGGCGCTCTCGGAGCTCGCGCTCGAGCGCAACGTGTGGCTACACGTCGATGCCTGCGTCGGCGGCTACTTCGCGCCGTTTGCACGCATGAACGGCGTCGCGGTACCGCCCTTCGACTTCGAGTTGCCCGGCGTGCGCAGCATGTCGGCCGACCTCCACAAGTACGGCTACGCAGCGAAGGGCGCCTCCACGGTGTTTCACCGCAGCGAGGCGCAGTGGGAACACCAGGTGTTCCGCTTCGATGCGTGGCCGTCGGGCGGCATGGTGACGCCGACCGTCGCCGGCACGCGGCCCGGCGGCGCGATCGCGGGGGCCTGGGCGGTGATGAACTACCTCGGTGTCGAGGGCTACCGCGAGAAGGCGCGTCAGGTGGTCGCGACGCGCGAGAAGCTGATGGCGGCGATTCGCGCGATGCCCGGCCTTTGTACCTACGGCGAACCGCTGCTCGGCCTCTTCACGTACGGCGCGACGGATTTCGATCCGTTCGCGATCTGGGCCCGAATGATGAAGCGCGGCTGGTTCACCGGTCTGACGACCGAGCCGCGCGCCATCCATCTGATGCTCTCGCCCGCCCATGCGGGTGTGGCCGATGCCTATCTCGCCGACCTTGCCGCGTGCGTCGCCGAAGTGCGCGGCAGCGGCGAGAGCGCGGACGGCGTGAAGGCGAGCTACGCATGACCGAGTCGAAGTGCGTGCGCGTGAACGCAATCGAGATGAGCTACGACGAAACGGGTGCTAGCGACCGCGCCTTCGTGCTGGTGCATGGCTTCACCGGTTGTCGCGACGACTTCGCAACGCAAATGCCGGCGCTGGCGGCGCACGGCCGCACGCTCGCGCCCGATCAGCGCGGCCACGGCGACTCCACCAACACCGGCGACGCCAAGACCTACACTCTCGCGCAACTCACCGACGACCTGCTGCGCTTCGTCGATGCGCTCGGTCTCGATCGCTTCGACCTGCTCGGCCACTCGATGGGTGGCATGGTCGTGCAGCGCTTCACGCTCGCGAATCCGGATCGCGTCGCGTCGCTGGTGCTGATGGACACGGCGTCTGCGCCACTCGGCAAGCAGATGCCGCGCGAGACCTTCGAGAAGGGTGCCGGGATCGCGCGCGCGATCGGCATGGACGGACTCCACGAGATCATCCGCAACAACGCCGACAAGAACGAGCAGCGCACCGAGCCGGATCGCCGCCTCGAGCGCGAGTGGGGCGCCGACAGATACTGGGCACGCGTGCGACGCGGCTTCACGTCTATGGATGTCGAAGCCTTCGAAGCGCTCGGTATCGAACTCGGCGCGGGCGAGGCGACGACGCCGCGGCTCGCTGAGATCGCGTGTCCGACTACGGTGTTGGTGGGCGCGATGGACACGCCGTTCCTCGCGCCGTCGCGCGTGATGCACGAAGCGATTCGCGGCTCGCAGTTGGTGGTGATCCCGGACGGCGGTCACTCGCCGCAGTTGGAAACGCCCGTGGCGTGGCTCGCCGCGATCGAGGCGCATCTGCATCGAGCGCGTACCGCCGTAGAACCGGAGGGAGCGTGATGAAACTCCCGATCCTCGTCGTTGCGGTCGTTCTCACGACTGCCAGCGCTGCGTCGGCGGCAGTCGTCGATTGGAGTGCGGCGCACGAGCATGGCGTCGTCGAGATCTTGTCGAATGATCCGGACGGCGCGCTCCGGGAAACGAACGTCTGGGTCGCCGCTCTCGACGGCCACGGCTACGTGCGCACCAACGACAGCCGCTGGTTCCAGAACCTGGTGCGCGATCCCAATGCGCAGATCCGCTTTGGCGACGTCGCGTACCCGGTGCGCGCCGAGTTGGTGCACGACACCGCGCTGCGCGCCCGCGTCGATGCGGTGTTCGCCGAGAAGTACCCGATCTCGACGTGGCTCTCGCGACTCTTCGGGCGCACCGGTGGCATCAACTGTCTGGAGCTGTCCGCGCGCGAGCCCTGATCGCGGCGCCGTCACGGAATCACCGCGACCGCCTTCACCTGCGCGAACACGCGCACGCCTTCTTTCAACGCGAGCAGTCGCAGCGAGCGACGACTGACGCGCGCGAGCACTGCCGTGCCCGCGACGTCGACCCGTACCAGCGGTTGCGCAGATTCGGCGTCATACACCGCCTCGACGCGCGCGGACAACACATTGAGGATGCTGCTGCGAGACGGCGCATCGAGGCTCAGGCTGACGTCGCGAGCCAGGATCTCGACGCGGCGGCGCTCGCCGACGCGTAGCCGGCCCGACACGAAGAGAACGCCGCCCGCAAAGCGCAGCTCCGCGATCCCGTCGCGTTCATCGATCGCGACCACCTCGGCGTCGATGACGGTGCCGATCTCCGCGGGCTCGCCGAACGGCGCGTCGGCGCGCAGCAGCATCGCGTCGAGCGGCCCGCTCGCGCGCACGCGACCGCCCTCCATCACCACGACGTGATCCGCGAGATGCACCGCTTCGCTGCGCGCATGCGTGACGTACAGCACCGGAATCGTCGTCCCGGCGAAGAACGCGCGCAGCAGCTCCAGGATCTCGGCGCGCGCGGGCGGGTCGAGCGACGCGAGCGGTTCGTCGAGCAGCAGCAAGCGCGGTCCCGCGAGCAGCGCGCGCGCGATCGCAACGCGCTGGCGCTCGCCGCCCGAGAGGCCCGCCGGGCGGCGGTCGAGCAGCGGCGCGAGGCGCAGCGCGCGCACGGTGTCGTCGAATGAGAGGAGGCGACGCTCGGCCGGGCGGCGGCGCAGCCCGTATTCGAGATTCGCGCGCACCGAGAGATGCGCGAACGGCGCTGCGTCCTGGAACACCATCACCGCGCCGCGTCGATGCGGGGGTACGAAAATGCCCCGTTGCGCGTCGAGCCAGAGTCGATCGCCAACTTGGATGCGACCTTGCGCGCGGAGCTCGAGCCCCGCGAGACAGCGAAGCAGTGTCGACTTTCCCGAGCCCGACGGACCGACGATGGCCGTCACGCCGGCGCCCGGCGCGTGCAGCACGACATCGAGCCGGAACGATCCCTGCGCGAGCGCGACGCGAGCTTCGAGTGCGCCGCTCATGAAGGCGCGCTCCGCCGGTTCGTCGCGAAGACGACGAGCAGCACCGCGAACGAGATCGCGAGCAGGATGCCGGCGAGCTGGTGCGCGGCGCCGTAGTCGAGCGTCTCGACGTGATCGTAGATCGCGATCGACACCACGCGCGTCTGGTTCGGGATGTTGCCGCCGATCATCAGCACGACGCCGAACTCGCCGAGCGTGTGCGCGAATCCGAGCACCGCGCCGGCAAGAAAAGCCCGACGCGTCTGCGGCAGCGCGACGCTGAAGAAGCGATCGAGCGGGCCGGCACCGAGTGTCGCCGCCGCTTCGAGCGGCGCGCGCCCGAGTTGCTCGAAGCCCGCCTGGATCGGTTGCACCACGAACGGCAGCGAGTACAAGACGGATCCAATCACCAGACCGCTGAAGGAGAAGACCAGCGGTCCGCCACCGAGCGCGTCCCACAGCGAACCCACCGGCCCGTGCGGCCCGAGTGCGAGCAGCAGATAGAAACCGAGCACGGTCGGCGGCAACACCAGCGGCAACGCAACGATTGCTTCGATCGGCGTCTTCCAGCGCGATCGCGTCTGCGCCATCCACCACGCGAGCGGCGTCGCGAGCAGCAGCAACACCGCGGTAGAGAGCGCCGCGAGCCGCAGCGTCAGCAACAGGGCTGCGAAGTCGCTGCTCACGGCGGCGACGGTAACCCGTATCCGGCCCGTTCGATCAGGCGGCGCGCATCCCCAGCCTGCAGGTAGTCGAGGAACGCGCGCGCAGCGGGATCGTCCTTGCCCGGCTGCAGCAAGACCGCCTGTTGTTCGATCGCCGCATGGAGCCTGGTGGGCACCAGCCAACGCGATCCGCCCTTTTCGGCAGCGAGCTGCGAGAGCGCGACGAAACCGAGTTCGGCGTTGCCGCTCGATACGAAGTGGAACGCCTGTCCGATGTCTTCGCCGAGCACGAGCTTCGGCTGCAGGCGATCCCACAGATCGAGATGCTGCAGCACTTCGCGCGCAGCGGCGCCGTACGGAGCGAGCGCGGGATTCGCGATCGCGAGGTGCCGGAATGCGTCGCCCCGCAGCACGGCTTCGCCGGTAACGAAGCCGTCGCGCGCGCTCCACAGCGCCAGCCGACCGAGCGCATAGGTGAAGCGGGTGCTCGCCACGGCGGTTCGGCCGACCTCGAGATTGCGCGGTCGCGCGGCGTCGGCGGAAAGGAAGACTTCGTACGGCGCGCCGTTCTCGATCTGCGCGAAGAGCTTTCCGGTGGAGCCGTCGCTGATCACGACTTCGTAATTCGTAGCGGTGGTGAAGGAATCGGCGATCACGCGGCAGGTCGGCGCGAAGTTGGTCGCGACGGCGACGTGCACCGAATCCACCGCCGCGCTCGTGCCGGGCAGCAGAAGCATCAGCAGCGCGGCCACGCGCTTCACGCTCAGCTCCCGAAGGCGTCGAAGCCGGTGATGTCCTTGCCGATGATCAGCCGGTGCACGTCCTCGGTGCCCTCGTAGGTGTTCACCGTTTCGAGGTTCAGCATGTGACGCATGATCGGGTACTCGTCCATGATGCCGTTGCCGCCCAAGATGTCCCGCGCGAGTCGCGCGATGGCGAGCGCCTTCGAGACGTTGTTCATCTTCGCGAGGCTGATCTGCTCGGAACGCACCTTGCCGGCGTCCTTCAGCCGGCCGAGCCGCAGCGACAAGAGCTGCGCCTTGGTGATCTCGGCGAGCATCTCGACCAGTTTCGCCTGCACCAACTGGAAGCCCGCGATCGGTCGCGAGAACATCACGCGTCCCTGCGCATAGCGGAGCGCGCAGTCGTAGCAGGCGCTGGCCGCGCCGATCGCACCCCACGAGATTCCGTAGCGAGCCTGCGACAGACACGCGAGCGGCGCCTTCATCGAACCGGTACCCGGTAGGCGGTTCTCTTCCGGGATGAAGCAGTTGTCGAAGTACAACTCCGAAGTCACCGACGCGCGCAGGCTCAGCTTGCCATGCATCTGCTCGGCCTTGAAGCCGGGGCGATCGGTTTCGACCAGGAAGCCGTGCACCTTGTCGTCGAGTCGCGCCCACACCACCGCGACGTCGGCGATGTTGCCGTTGGTGATCCAGCGCTTCACACCGTTCAGCACGTAGCCGCCGCGCTCGGCACGCGCGCTGGTGCGCATGCCGCTCGGGTTCGAGCCGAAGTCGGGTTCGGTGAGACCGAAGCAACCGATCGCCTCGCCGCGCGCCATCCGCGGCAGCCATTCTTTTCTGTGACTTTCCGATCCGAAGGTGAAGATCGGGTACATCACGAGGCTCGATTGTACGCTCGCGAAGGAACGCAGTCCGCTGTCGCCGCGCTCTAGTTCCTGGCTGATCAGGCCGTAGGCGACGCTGCTGGCGCCCGCGCAGCCGTACTCTTCGGGGAGCGTGGAACCGAAGAAGCCGAGTTCGGCGAGACGCGGCACCAAATGCATCGGGAAGGTTCCGTTGCGGTAGGCCTCGATGATGTGGGGCTGGAATTCTTCGTCGACGAAGCGCCGCGCGGTGTCGCGCACGAGGCGCTCCTCTTCGGTGAGAAGATCTTCGATCGCGTAGTAGTCGGGGGCTTCGTAGGCCATCGCGGTTCGGCTCCTTGCACGGGCTTGCGCCGCGTAGTCATACCGAAGTCGTAGCGGTCTGGCGCCGCCGCGCCCAAAGGGCAGCTTCCCGTGTAGCGAGCGGCAACGAGCGGCGAGGTTCATCTGGTCTAAGCTCGCGATCGCACGCCCTGCCAGAGGTCCAAGCCGATGAGCGCATCAGTCCACAGTGAGCCCGCAATCGGGCGCCTCGCCTTCACGCGCGACGAACTGCTTGAGAGCGGCGCCTACGACGCGCCGCTCGTCGCGGGCGACGTGCGCTGTCACGGCGGCTTCGACGCCGACGGTCGCTATCGCTCGCCGCGCACGATCCACCGCGCACCGGCGGTGCAAGCCTGGCAGGCGCAACTCACGGAGGGCGGCAGCGCGCTGATCGAGATCCCGCGCGAACTGATGCCGCCGCAATACCCGAGCGTCGAGCAATCGACGCTGCTGCTCGAACACGGCGTGCGCGATCCGATCGTGCGCACGCTGACGATCGTCTCGATCGTCGAGGGTTTCGGCGCGCTGATCCGCGACGTCAAGGTGCCCGATCTGCCCGCGCTCGTGGTCGAGCCGATCACCGGCACCGCGCTCGCCCATCTCGCCGGCGGACTCTTCGAAGCACACGCACGCGACGAATCGGGCTGGAAGGACGAAGGCGGCCATAAACAGATGTGGGAAGCCGCACGCGATCTGGCGCTCGACAAACCGAAGATCCCCGGCGACGTACTGATGCGGATGATGGGACGCAACGCCGGACGGCGTCGCAGCGAGCGTCCGTTTCCAATGATCGACGAGACGCTCGAGCGGATGCTCGCGATGATGGCGCAGGTGCTGGTCGTCGAGATCTTCGCGGAAGGCACCTTCGATTGGGGCTACCGGCTGCTGTCGAACCCGCGCGTGTCGGCTGCGCCAGAAGCCGCCGGCGCGATGATCGACCACATCCGCACCGACGAGAGCCCGCACGTCGAGTACCTGCGCACCGCGCTCTCGGAACTGCGCGCGCGGACGCTGCGCACGGTGGACGGAGGCACGATCACGGGGCGGCGCGTCGTCGATGGGCTGCTGCATGGCATCTTGCGCGAGACCACGCGGAATCGGCGCAGCGATCAGCGCGATGATGTGCGGGAGAATCTCGCGGTGGCGATGCACGTGGCGAAGAATCCGGCGGGGCTGCTCGAGGCGTTCGATGCGCTCGAGACCGAGTGGGCGGCGCCGCGGAGCACAGGGTTCGAGAGCGAGGGCGAAGTCGCGGCTGGTTCGTGAACAGCGCTCACTCGCGCTCGGCGCCGTGGCTCACGGCCTCTTCATCATTCTCGACCCGGACCCGCGATCATCTCCTGGTCAGTAGGATCGAACCGGCATCGGAGTTCCTGGACGACCTGCGGAGCTGAGGACCCTCGGACCTGCTAGGCGCCCAGTTTCCCGAGAGTTCATCCGCGCGTGGGCCGGAATCTTCCAGAGCATCTCACGTCGCCATCAAGCAACGATCAGCCCGTCGGCCCTGCAGCTTCGAGCGCACGTCGTAGAGCGTCGAGGCTTGACTGACGGCTCCCCGTCCATCTGGCGACTTGGGAGAGCGAGACTCCGACTCGACCGAGCAGCCGCCCCAGATCCTTCTCAGCGATGAGCTCGGTGTCGGAGGCACGTGCAGCGGAACTCAAGGCGCGGCTCCGCGGAGCGTTCGTGAGAAGCAGGCACCTCACGCGCCGGCCTTCAGCAAGCGCGCGCGGCAACACCTTCTCGCGGTAGTAGAGCTCGCCGTCATCCAGCTCCCCGACGACGGCTGCATCGAGAGCATGCCTCGAGGCAGTGTGCTTGCACTGGACGAGGAGGGCTTCGCCGGGCCTCAGCGCTAGAACGTCCACTCCACCATCGTTTACGAGTGGCGTCAGGAATGTTTCGTAGCCTTGCGCCTCGAAGAGTGCGGCTCCAAATGCTTCGAAGGCTTCGGGACTCAGAGCTGCGATTTCCCTGAGCGAACGCAGGGATCGCTCCACCCCGGGGTTGAGCGATCCGTCCTCCCGTTCGGATCCGATGGCAGCGGCCAGATCCCCCGCCAATTGAGCCTCGTCCGCTTGAGGCATCAAGAAGCTATCCGCCGTGGTCCGTCGTTGTTCGAGGAGGTCGTCGAGTCGTTCATCGAACGTGCGGAATTGACCCTGTGGATCCTTGGCAACGAGCCGATACACATGGACGTCTCGTTGCTGTCCGATCCGGTACACACGGTCGGTGCACTGGTCCTCTCGAGCCGGGTTCCACCAGCGGCCATAGTGAACTACGTGATTGGCCGCGGTTATCGTGAGCCCCACGCCACCGACGCGCGGCGAGACGATCATCGCGTGAAAGCCTGGGGTCGCCTCGAAGCGCTTGATCATCTGCATGCGAGCTTCGTGCACTCGGTTTGTGCCACCGGCACGGTCACCGTTCAAGACCGGCGCGTCGATCTTGTAGCGGTGGTCCAGCACTCTCTTCAGGATGGCCTGCGCATCCCGAAAGTGAGCAAAGATCAGAGCCTTCTCTCGGCGCGCGGCCACCCGATCCAATGTTTGCAGAAGGCTCTGAAGCTTGGGGCACTGCCGCAGCAGATCGTCCGGCTGTGTAGTGAGAATATCTCCCGTGAGCAGGAGCGGATGCTGACACAAGCGGTTCAGCTGGTTCAAGATCTCCAGTGGATTGCCACGGCCGCCTAGCGAGCGAAAGCCTCGAGTGAGTGAGAGGTAGGCGTTCCGCTGCGCTTCGCCGAGTTCCGAATCGACGCGGTGAATGTGCTTGCGAGGAAGATCGAGGAGCTCATCCTCTTTCGTGCGGCGCAAGAGTCGAGATCCCTTTGCGATCGAACCCGAACCAGCAACACCGATTCTGACCGAGAGTTCCCGCGCTGTGTCCACCGTCGGCGCGAGATGGCCAGCCGCGTCCTTCGGTTCGTATCTTGTGCTGAACTCCTTTGCACTTCCCAGGAGTCCTGGATGGAGCGAGTCGAAGAGGTTCCAGACGTCCAGGAGCCGGGTCTCTACTGGCGTGCCAGTGAGCGCCAGGCGAAAGCCACACTTCAGAGCCTTGAAGACGATCGAAGTCCGGGTACTCGGATCCTTCAGCGCTTGAGCTTCATCCGAGATGATGACGGACCAATCGAGCTGGCCCAACGAAAGGCCATACGCCGAGAGCGTCTGGTAGCTCGTAAGGACGAGTCTGTTTTCTCGCAGTCTCGCTACATCGAGCACCGGCTTTCCAACCTGGCTCTCTCGGCCTTGCGCAATCCGCATCCGCCGCGCTTCGTCAGTGGTGAGAATCTGGTAGGGCATGAAGATCGATGGCTCGAAGAAGCGAGCTATCTCCTCCACCCAGACACCGAGAAGAGTCGGTGGAGCGACGACGAGGATCGGATCCCAGGGCGGCGAAACTGAGCCGAGGGAACTCGAGAGAGGGTTCTCAATCAGCCACGAAAGGAAAGTCAGCGCTTGCAGTGTCTTCCCCAGGCCCATGTCGTCCGCCAACAGGACACCCGGCCGACGCGCACCGTAGCCATGGACGAGCCAGGCTACCCCCTGCTGCTGGTGTGGTTTGAGCTCGACGTGCGGGAGGAGGGCTGCCGGCGGAATGAAGTCGTCCGTGTCGAGTGCTTCCGTCTCCTCGGGCGAGAGCGAGAACTCGAGCTCTTCCTCATTTGTGTAGATGAGAAGACCAACGCCGCGGGGTCGCTTCGGAGGCTCCGCACCCTCTTCATCCTCGCTCCCGTGCTGTCCCGCAAATCCAATGAGCTCTTCAATGGCTGCAATCAGATCTTGATCTGCGCGCAGCTTCTTGCCGCGGAACTCAACTACAGGTGCGTCCACCCGAACCGCTTTGCGAACCGCGCTGAGGAGCGTCTCCACTTCTTCAATGCCTTCGAACTCACAGTGCTCGGTGCCACCATCGACGTAGCCGAGTTCGAGACCAAATCGCTCGGCGGTGTGCTCGGCACTTCCACAATCTTGGTCGCCGAGATCGTCCCAACGCTGCCCTGAGGACACGTACGTTCGGACCGAAGCTGGATACTCGCCGATTGCTCTGACCCGGGGGCCGTAGCGCGACAAGTCCACCACATCGGGCGAGACCTCTTCCGGAAGAAGTTGTCGCGGATCAGCGAGGACCCGATCCCGCTCGCGTGTCGACATCCGACGGAAGGTTGTCCAAGCCTCGAGGACTCTGCGTACCTCTGATCCCAAGACCACTCGTAGCTTGTGGCCCCGCGCGTCCGAGACGGAATAGCGTCCCAAGACCGCCGCGTGCTTCAGATACTCCTTCTGAAACTCCGCCTGAGGCACTCCATCAACTTCGGGGACGATCGACGTGTGGCCGCTCTCGGATTGGACCACACAGGGTGCCACTCGATCGGCCAGGACCACCTCCTCTTCTTCAAGGTAGTGAGATAGCTCGGCGCCAACTCGTTCGGCCTGCGATCTCGCTCGGCCCCAACTTCGAAGGGCTTGATTCAGGTCGCCCTTGCCTGCGGCATCCGTTGCGTTTAGCGCTTCTACCTCTTGGGTAAGCTCGAATGCAGCCCAAGGAAGTTGGTAAACGCGGCCATGAAACTCAATGAACGGGCCTGTGCGAACAACTGCGACCTGCTTCGCGCCGAGGTAGTACTCAATTTCGATACGGAAGTCGGCACTCCCCAAGTGTCCGCGATCTTCTAGCTTGAGCGAGATCGGGGCCGGCGGAGCAAGCGAGTCGATGAGGGCTCGATCTTCGTCATCGAGGTTAGCCACCTCGGTGTAGGAGAGCATCACATCTTCGCCCTGACGCTCTGCGAAACCGTTCGACTCCAATATCGGAAGCCGAGCCTCCAAGCGGGCGAGGTAGACGTTCTCGGATCTCGGGCGCGCCGACGAGTACTCAAAATGCAGCGCGGAATCCGATGCGCTGCAGCGTCGCTTGGTGCTCTCAGCAACCAGAAGCCTCGAACTCACGACTGCGGCTTTCTACCTAAGACCGGCCGGATACCGCGGCGCGCCAACGCCATCGCAAACTCGTGTTCCCAGCGTTGGCCATGAATGAGACGAACGATTGCACTTCGAGAGTTCTTCAGGGTAGTAATACCTACGGCCGAAGCCTGCCACGAAATCGTGTTCTTCTTTAGACCCGCATAGACGTAGCAAGCATTCCCGGCCTCACTGAACTCGACGATCACGGTTTCACCAAATTCCATCACGAACGCGCTCACTTGATTGGTGCCGGTGATGTTCGCGAATCGTCTCCCGCGCGCTTCAAGCTCCCCGAGGCGCCTATGGAGCCGAGCTTTGTCATTATCACTCAATGCAATCAGGGACCGGGTCACACCATCGACGTACTTCTGCCAGAATTGATGGCGTCCTTGGTAGTCTGGTTTCCCCTTCATCACTAGGTCGAAGAAGAACCGAAGGTCCTCGGAGGATCGCCACCGGATGACCTCCTGTGTTGCTTCTTCACCTACAGCATGCCAGGGAACGCTGTTGACTCGGGGATCTCCGAGCCTTAGATCGCCCAACGCATAGTCGAGAAGTCGCTCCCGAACCCTCGCATCCGATACGAGTGATTCATTTAGAATCAGGTTCCGGAGCGCTGACCCCCATCCCTTCTCACCCGCGATGGACGCGTCTTGTGGGAACAGCTCGTTCAGTAACCAATCGAATCGCTCTATTGCGTCACTCTGACTGGTGGCACGCTCCAAGAGAGTGGCCGCCGCTGACCGCGCAAATGTCGTATCTGTCGCGAGATCGAGCTCCCCAAGACGCGAGGCGATTGTCACCCCACGGCGCAGGGCCTCGGTAGCGAGCGCCTCCGCCGCCCGAGTGCCGATCAGTTCGGGCACGGCTTGCTGCCACTTTCCAACGATCCCTCGCGGACGATCGAGCTTCGCCAAGTCCTCCTTCAAAGCGCGTGCTAGGCGGGGCTCCGCTTCACCAGCGATCTGCCAAAGGCGCAAGTAGGCTGGAAGTAGCGCCTGAATTGTTCGCGAACGTAGGGGCCGTAAGGTTGTCAGACACGGCTGGAATGCATCGTCGGAAACTATCGACGGTTCCCAGCAGAGAACGCGAAGTAGAACGGGCTCAGGTAGCTGACCTATCCCCTGCTTCCATGCCTCCCATGCGCGATGCGCTTGATCGCGCCGGGAGGAGGTGGGTGCGCGTAGCTTTGTATCCTCTAGCGACGCAAGGCGGCGATCTGCACCCGCCAGGGCCTTTGGTGCTTGGAACAGGGTGCCCGCCTTCGAACGGCTTGGTGTCAAGTCCCGTACCAAGGATCCGATTGACTCCAGCGCCCGCAGAATTGCAGTCGTTTCTTTGCTCATGGAGCGATTCCCGCATCTTTGTGCTCTGCAGGACCGAGCGGGCGGGTTGCATCCGCTTCGTGGGACAGGCCCTCTTTGAAGCGCTGCTCGAACGACTTCATTCGAATCCGAAAGATCACTCGACGGCTCGCTGCCTTGTCCTCCTTGCCATCCACGAGCTTCGGATGCCAGGCACCGCGCCCACTCGCAGCGGCAAGATTCTCGAAACACCGCAGTTGGGTTTCATCAACGGTCCGGTGAAGCGAGTAGAGCAGAGCGTCCGTTGCTCGCATCGCGCTGAGATCGACGTTCCAATCTTCCTTGCCTTCACTGCTGGAGTGGCCCTCCACGACGATCGAATCCATGTGATCCGCGAATCGCTGCGAACACACGGTGCCCAAGAGCCGCGGGACGATCTGATCCAACAGGGCTTTGCCGGTATCCAACAGTTTCCGCTCATCTTGCAAAAACGTAAGGGAACCGCGGTAACGCTCTGGCAGAGTGACTTCGAGTGAAAGCGGATCGCCCTCGCGTCTAGCCACGTCGATTTCGAGGGATCCGAATTCGTTCTGGAGCGCCGCGAGCAACTCGCTCATGGTTCGCTCTGTCTCGCTCACCCGTTCCTCCGTCGCCTTCTTCTGCTGTTGAGCAAAGAAGAGGAACAAGAGGACAAAGATGACCGCAATCGATGTCATCAGATCCGTGATTGAGTGGGAGAAGTCTTCTGTGGGGCGAGTCCGCGACATTGGTTATTCCGGCTTCGGCCTCGCGCGATCAACTGAGTTCGCGATCGTCTCCGATGCATCCTCCAGACGATCGCCAAGGTCCTGTACCGCGCGACCGAGCTTGTCTGTCGCCGCTCCCAGGTGATCGTCGAACACACCGAGCTGGCGCCTGAGCTGCTCGGTCGCGTCCTCTTGGAAGCGAACCATCTCTTCGGCCAGTCGCTTCACGGCCGTGGAGAGTCCCTCATCGACAGTGCGGAAGACTCGATCGTATTCCGTCAGAAGGTTCCGGTTCGCATCAAGAGTGGCCCGCATTTCACGAGCCTGTTCGGCACCTGCTTCTATGGTCGAGGCTGCATTGACTTGTATGTCTCTAATCTGGTTCGCGGCTTGTTGCAGCACTGACGCTGCCTCCCGCGTACCAGCGGAGGCAAACTGCAAGGACTCGAGACTGGCCTTGCTCTCCACCATGACTCGCCCGAAATCCCGAACCGCCTCGCGGTGAGCGGCCTGCTGCTGGTCGAGGAGTTCGGTGCGGCCCTGCTCTCGATCGAGGAGCATCTCCAGTCGCTGCTGGATCTGGGTGGATTGTTGCGTGCTGTTCTCGATCATTGCCTGAGCAGTGCCGGCGAGTGCCTGCGTAGTCTCGGATGCACCGCTCGATACTCGCTCTGTAAGCATCTCAGCTGCCGCCACGAGCTTCGATTGCGCGTCGAGTCCGCCCTGTTGGAGCCCACCTGCGGCTCGTTCGAGATTCTCCATTACTTGACTCATGCCAGTCCGGAGCGACTCAATCACAGACCGAGTCTGTTCTGCGCCTTGCTCCGCCTGGCGGGCATTCGCAGCAAGTACCTGGCGAACAGTCTCGTCGAGTGCCTGACGCGCCTGCGATTGCGTCACGCCGAGATTGCTCGCTGCCGACTCGAGCTTGGCCGAGAGCTGACTCGTTGACTGATCCAGCCGTGTAACCAGTTCCTGGAATGCCCGCTGGTTCTCCGCCGAGCGATCCTCCATGCGACTTACCATGGCCAGCGTTTGCTCCAGCGCACTGGTGACACGGTCGAACTCGAAGTTCGTAGATTGATTGAAGTTGGATCGGAAGGTTTCAGCGAGCCGCGAGGCCATATCCTCGAAGGTTTGTGATCGCTCTTCGAGACTCCGCTGTAGGAGGTCAATCATTCGCTCGAGCGGGGGCTTGAGATTCTCGTTCATTCCATCTTGGAATCGGTCCGAGATATCCGTTGCGAGGTGCTTGAGGGTTGCTGATTGCTCAGCACTGTGACTGTTGAGGCGCCGGAGTAGATCTTCTGATGTGACTCTCTGAAACAGCGCATCGAACGCTTCACAGAATCTGCGGTAGACACGGTGTGCTCTTGGAATGCGCAACGCCTTGAAGAAAGTGAAAACAACTGCGGTGAAGAGCCCGAGTACAGAAGAGAGAAACTTGCCCGAGAGCGCCTGGATGAACTTGGGAATGCCTTCGATTTGCCCGCTTCCCTCCGGGACCGTGAGACTGCCCAAGCCGATGTAGAGCGCGACGAAGGTCGCAAAGAGACCAAGCCCCGTGAGCAGAGCGGGCACGGCATCGAAGAACCCGAGATGAATTCGAGCTTCAACGATCTCGTGTTCAGGAAAGAAATCCTGTGCGGGTCGGGTGTTTAAGATGCCCCGGTCGTCCGTAATCAGTGTCTCTGCGAACTCTCTCCAGCCATGACGTGTCGAGCGGCTCGTTCCAAGGATCTGGCTTACTTGTTCAAGCCTCGGGCTGTCCATGGCCTCGTCAGGCTTACGGATGGACCGGAGCCGACGAGCGAGCCGCGAGAATGTCCACGTGAACGTTGTCGTCGATATCAGAAGCCAGAGAAACGCGACAGCAAAAAGAGTCACAATCAGGACGCAAACAAGGGCAACTACGAAAGGGACCTCGATGTCGTGGAAGGGCAGTTGGCAGGCCTGGCCGAGTGTGCCCCAGGGGTCGCGCGTAAACTGCCCAAACTCCTCTGCGGAGAAGCACGTCATTTGCACCCTCTAGCCCACGCGGCTTGTATCAGATCGCGCTCGTGGAAGCAGCACGACCCATGTAGCCGACACGAATGGGAAGTTTCGCGCTCCCAGCGCACGCAGCGGCCTTGGGCGGAAACCTTCGAGGGGACTCATCGACGATAAACCCCGGCAAGCTCAGGCCGAACCGGCGACACACTGAGATGGTGCTCGTAAGACCCCAGCGAGTATCGAGAACGCGCGGCCACAACGGATGCGGACGGTAGTCCGGCCAAGGCCGAAGGCAACTGGCTGTCAAGCGACAGTAACTCCGGCTAACGGCTTGCGGATCGGCTGCTGCCCGCCGCGAACCGACCCTACACCGCTCGGCGGGGCAGGCATGCCGCTGGCTGACGTGAGCCACATGCGGCCCGATGGGTCAGTCTCGCGGTCATCTGTCAGGTACCCCTTGTCTTCGTCGAAGGTGTCGTCCCAGTTCGGAGCCTCGAAGAGAAAGAGGACGCCGCTCTTCCAGACCTTGAACCTTCCGAACAGTGGCCGCGCACCTGACTGAATGAGCGGCGACGCGCATTCGGTAGCGCAGAGACGACAGGACTTCTGGGCGTCGACCAGTTCTGTCCATGCGCGAGTGTGTTCGGGCCATGTCATCGGTCGCGATCAGCCTCCCCGTCCGTCGAACAGGCTATTGAGTTGCGGCAGCCGGTTGGTCTGCCACCACGATCGCACCCGGGCAATCGGCTTCGCTCTCCGCCATCGAACATCGCGCAAATCAAGATCATCCCGCGAACCGATGTGACCTCATGTGTCACGATGCAGTGACACACTCCCTCCCATGCCGCGCACCATCCGCCAACTCGCGCTGAACCTCCGTCCGCCTCCCTCCTGGGGCGGCCGACGCGACGGTGCCGGGCGCAAGCGCGGGCCGCATCCGCGCGATCCGCACCGGAGTCGCCAGCCGCTCAGCGCCGCGCACCCCTGTCACGTCACGCTGAAGATGCGGCGGGGCATCCCTTCGCTCCGCGCGGTTCGCTTCGTGCGCGAGTTCGAACGGAGCTTGTGCGACGTGCGGGATCGCTCCCGGTTTCGCGTGGTGCACTACACGCTGCAGAGCGATCACATCCATCTGATCGTCGAAGCGTCGAGTAGCCGCGACCTCGCCTCCGGCATGAAGTCGATCGGGGCACGCGTTGCACGCGCGATTGCGCGCGTGTTCGGGCTGCGAGGTCGCGTTTTGTCGGATCGTTTCCATCTACACGTCCTTCGCTCGCCGCGCGAAGTGCGGAACGCGATTGCGTACGTGTTGCTGAACGCGCGACGTCACCTCGCGAAGTCTGGACGAAGAATCGACCCGCATCCGCGGGTCGATCCCGCCTCGTCGGGCCGCTGGTTCGATGGCTGGCGATCGAACGCGGAGGCGTTCGACGTGCACAATCCGCCCGTCTCGAGAGCGCGGACTTGGCTCTTGCGCGTCGGCTGGCGTCGTCACGGCCGGATTGCCGTGACCGAGGTGCCGGGAGGGCGTGGTTGACGCGAACTCGGTTCCGGATTCTACTCAGCCTCACAACGGTGGTTCGTCGGTGCTCGAAATGAAACGTGACAATTCCAGTTTTCACGCCGTAGCGACTTGCGGTTCCCGTCCGCGCCGACGCGCAGCTGGGAACCGGGCGTAGCGTGCATCCGCTCACGCGACTGCGGCGCACCGGCACCGTCGCGCACCTCGCCGCGTATCTCTACCTGCTCTACAAGGCGCCGGCCTACTACCGCAAGCTGCTCGGCCGGCCCAAACACACCGATGCGGAGCTGCAGCCGATCCACCGCCGCGCGGCGGATCGGATCCTCGCGACCGCGCTCTCGATGCGCGGCGTCAGCATCAAGATGTGCCAGGCGATCGCGACGCGGGCGGACGTGTTCCCGCCCGAGTTCGTCGAGCGGCTGAAGGAATGTCACGACGCGGTGCCGTCGAAGCCGTTCGCGGTGATCAAGGCGGCGGTCGAGCGCGAACTCGGCAAGCCGATCGGCGCGGTGTTCGCGGAGTTCGCAGAGACGCCGATCGCCGCGGCGTCGCTGGCGCAGGTGCATGCCGCGCGATTGCTCGATGGCACCGAGGTCGCCGTGAAGGTGCAGTACCCGGACATCGAGGACATCGTGAGAACTGACCTGCGCAACATGGAACGCGCCTGTCGCATCTATGAGTGGGTCGATCCGCAACCACTCGAGTTGCTGCCGCTGCTGCAGGAACTCACCGTCCATCTCGGTTTCGAACTCGATTTCCGGCGCGAAGCGCGCTGCGCCGATCGCGTGCGCGAGATCTTCGCCGACAACCCGCACGTGAAGATCCCGGGCATCCATCACGAACGCTCGACCGCGCGCGTGCTGGTGATGGAGCGCGTGTCGGGCATGAAGATCACCGACAAGGCGGCGATCGAAGCGGCCGGGCTCGATCCGGCCGACGTCGTGCAGGATCTGATGAGCGCCTACGTGCGGATGATCCTCGCCGCCGGCTTCTTCCAGGCGGATCCGCACCCCGGCAACCTGATGGTGACGCGCGATC
>JANLTC010000272.1:0-4251 GCA_031362725.1 Deltaproteobacteria bacterium
TCCGGCGCCGCACCCGTCGCGACCAGGTCGAGCAATGCGCGCGAGTACGCCGTATCGAACGCCGGCCGCCCTGGAAAACCAAAATCGAGCCACTGCACCCGTCGAGGCTAGCGGAGAAAGGCGACGAGAAAGGGGACGATCCGCGCCGCGGACCGTCCCCCTCTGCTTCTACTCCTCGCAGACGACGCGGCCGTCCTCGGTGTAGGGCTCCTCGATCGGGTTGGGGCGGGGGTCGCCCGGGAGGAGCAGGCCCGGGTCGGTGGTCTCGACGTTGGTCCAGTCGAGCGTGCCGCCGAGCATGCCGCGGATCCAGCTGACGATCGTCGGGACGCCACCCGTCGTGTCGGTGTAGACCTTGTTGTTGCCCCACATCGTGTGCCGCGAGCCGGAGCCGATGTAGTAGCGATAGTTCTCGGCTTGCGACGCGCTGTTCTGCACCAGGCCGCGCATCCTTGCGTTCCAGTCACAGCTCGGCCGCCACCAGAAGCTCCACTGGATCGGGTTGCCGGGGTTCAGCATCACGTTGTAGAAGCCGGTCTGGCCACCCTGTCCGCCGTCGTATGCGGCGGCGTAGTTCGCGAAGCGGTTGCGCGGGTAGAAGAGCGCCGACTCGGTCCACAGATCCGAAGCGTCGAGTTCGGTGAGCGGGTGATTCAGACCCGGGATCCAATCGGGCAGGTTCTGCTCGACGCCCCAGCGCGCGATGTCGTTCTCGAGGAACTGCGGGGTGATGACGCCGTTGCCCGCGTCTCCGAGCACGTCGAAGTGCGACGACTGCCAGACCTTCTCCTGCAGCGGCAGCGAGTTCACGATCGCGCCGTAGGCGCCCGCGCTCGATCCCGTGACGAAGACCGAGTCCGGATTCACGAAGTGTTCGCGCGCCCACTTCTCCGCGACCTGCGCGTTCACGAAGCCCTTGTGGTGGATCGTGATGCTCTGCCGGCCCAGCTTGTAATCGACGACCGCGTCGCCCCAATGCACGTCGCCGGTGCAGTACGGCACGAAGACCGCATTCCAGTCGCGGAACGGGTTGTCGGGATTGGACAGGTTGGCGAAGCCGCTGGTCGCGTTCGCCGGGTTGTCGTTCGGGCCCGCCGTCGTCTTGTGCGTTGGCCGCTGGCACGAGAAATAGTCCCAGCAGGCGCCGCCACCCTGGTAGTACATCAGCGTCTTGTTGACGGTGCCGCGCTTCACGAAGAAGACCCACGGCGTTCCGGCCGAGCAGGTCGGTGCGAGCGTCTTGCCCTCGTAGGGAACCTCGGCGTCCGGCGTGACCATCGTCCAGTCGGTCGAGACCCGCGGCGACACCAGCGCCGTCTCGAGCCCGGCCTGGACCGCGTCGCCGACCGCCGCGACGGCCTCGGCGCTGGTCGGGCCGCCCTTGCAGGACTTGGCCGCGCCGGTCGTCCACTGCTTCGCGAGGTGCGCGTTCGCCGAGTCTCGGCGCGACTCGAGCTTCTCGCGATCCCGGTCGGTGTCGCGATGGCGCAGGTGTCTGGCGTCCGCCGCGAGCAGCTGCTGGCACGTCTGCGCGGCGAGATGGTTGCGACTCGACTCGCACTTGCGCTCGGCCGCAGCGGCATCGTCGTGCTTGCACTGCTTGTCGTGGTCGTCGTCCTTGTCGTGCTTGTCGTGTTTGGCGTAGTCATGGCCATGCTCGCGTTCCGAACAGACTCCCTCCGAGGTGGCGATTGCGGTCGCCAGATCTTCCGCGCCAGCATCGAGCACGTCGATCATCTCCGCCGAGGTTGCGGTGGTGTCTTCGCACGAGACGCCCGCCGTGAGGGCTGCCGCTTCCGCCCGGTCCCACTTCGCTTCGAGCCGCTCGCGCGCCTTCGCGAGTCGCGCATCGGCGAGTACCGAGGGGTCGCCGCGATCCCAGGCTCGCACCGCCTCGCGGCAGTAATCCGCCGCTGCGCGCAGCTTGTGCGCCACGCAGACGTCGGTGGGATAGGCGTCAGTCTGCGCGGCGGCGGGGAGCGCGCAGACGACGGTCGATGCCAGGGTCGCAACGGCGAGAACAGCGGACTTCAAGCGGGGATGGGACATTCGAGCCTCCGGTGGAGCTGAAAACCTGTGGGTCGCGGAATCGCCGATTATGGACGCCCAGGGGTGCGAGGGTCAACCCACTCGTACCGGGCGCACGCCGATCGCCGGCGCCAGCGCCTGCACTATGCTGGGCCGCCCAAGCCCAGGAGACGTCAGTGGCCAGCAGCACACCCGATCCGTTCCAGAACTTCCACCTGATCCACCCGGACCACTACGCCGCGCTTGGCTACCCGCATCCGGTCTGGAAGCGACTGCGCCGCGAGGACCCGGTCCACTGGTTCGACCAGACCAGCGGCATGCCGTTCTGGGCGATCACCAAGCACGCCGACATCGTCTCGATCGGCAAGCAGCCCGAGAAGTTCCTGAACGGCCCGCGCCTCGTGCTCTCGCACGAACCCGAGATCCCCAACCTGTTCCCGCCGACCTTGATTCAGCTCGATCCGCCGAAGCACGGCATCTATCGCCAGCTGATCTCGAAGCGCTTCACGCCGCGCTATCTGAAGCGCATCCACGGCGACATCGAGCGCATCGGCAAGCAGATCGTCGATCAGCTGCTCGAGAAGAGTGGCGCGGGCGAGTACGGCGAATGCGACTTCGTCCGCGAAGTGTCGGCGCCGTTGCCGATGGCGGTGATCGCGTGGCTGCTCGGTGTACCCGAGTCGGACTGGAACCTGCTCTTCGACTGGACCAACCGCACGATCGGCGCCGGCGATCCGGAGTACCAGCAGCCGGGCAAGACGCCGCAAGAAACCGCAATGGGCGCGATGACGGAGTTGTTCGGCTACTTCGCGAAGCTCGTCGAAGAGAAGCGCAAGAATCCCGCGGACGATCTGATCTCGCTCTTCGGGCGCCTCGAGGTGAACGGCGAGCGCATCCCGGAGATCGACGTGCTGACGTTCTGCCTGATCATCGTGATCGCCGGCAACGAGACCACGCGCAACGGCACCACCGGCGGCATGCTCGCGTTCATCGAGCACCCGGATCAGATGCGCAAGCTCGTGCGCAATCCGAGTCTGATCGAGTCGGCCGTCGAAGAAGTCGTGCGCTGGACCAGCCCGATCATCCACTTCGGGCGCACCGCGACGCAGGACTTCGAGCTGCGCGGCAAGACGATCGAGGCGGGCCACGCGCTCGCGCTGTTCTACCCGTCCGCCAACCGCGATGAGGAAGTCTTTGAAGACGGCGACGTGTTCCGCGTCGACCGCAATCCGAATCACCACCTCGGCTACGGCGTCGGCGAACACTTCTGCCTCGGCTCGCACGTCGCGCGACTCGAGCTCGCGGTCGCCTACAAGTATCTGCTGCCGCGCATCGAGGAGATCGAGGTCTCCGGCAAGATCGAACGTCTCGCGTCGTGTCTCGTCGGCGGCGTGAAGCGGCTGCCGATCCGGTACAAGCTCACCGCGGAATGAGCGACGAGGTCACCGTCCTCCGCGCGCCGGCGCGCTTCACGCTCGACGAAATCACCGAGCGGCTGCGCGGACCGCTGGCTCGCCGCGGCGCGTGACGATCTCGATGCAGCGCGGTATCTCGCAGTTGGGGATCGCCATGCACTGGCCTGTTTCTTCTAGCAGCAAGCGGCGGGGAAGGCGGTCAAGGCCGTTCACTACGGTCAAGGCGCACGCAGCGTGATCGGCCACAACGTGCGCGCTCTCGTGGAGAAGCTCTCGCCTTGGGTTGCGACGCTCGGCGGCTAGCCGACCACGCGGAGCCCACCGCTCACAGCGGATCCAGGTAGATCGGCGACGACCACGCCCGCTCCTCGCTGGAGGCCAGGCAATCGTCGCTTTCCGGTGTTCGGTAGTCGCCGTAGCAGGGGTTCACCTTCACGCAGTTGCCCTGCGCGTCGGTTTCGCAGCGCAGATTGCCCGCGTTGACCGTCGGGCTCGGCTCCTCGATCGCGCGCACGTAGTAGCTGGCAGAGCGCGCAGCGGTCGCGAACTCGGGATCTTCGAACTGCACGACGCAACCGGCCTGGCTCGGCTCGCACGGGAAGACGCGCCAGGGATCTTCGATCAAGCCGGCGACCGGTTCGTGCGGCTGTGCTTGCGGGCGGATCCGCACGACCTCGATGCGCGTGATCAGCTTGCGTTCCTCCGACGGGTTGAAGCACTCGCCTTTGCACAGCGCGGCGATGCGGGATGCCGAGAGCGTCTCCTCGCTGAACTCCGGGCAGCCGGGCTTCTGCTTCTGCGCACCGAC
>JANLTC010000274.1:0-11039 GCA_031362725.1 Deltaproteobacteria bacterium
GCTCGCCGTTGGCTCGCTGCGCGGGAACTAGGTCGGGATCGATTCGCCGCGCAGTAGGTCGTCGAGGCTCTCTCGCGCGCGAACGAGGTGGGCCTTGCCGCCGTGGATCAACACTTCGGCGGGACGTGGTTTCGAGTTGTAGTTCGACGCCATCACGAAGCCGTAGGCGCCGGCGCAACCGATCACCAGGAAGTCGCCGACGCGCGCTTCGGGCAGCCGCTCGCTGCGCACCTCGCCGTCTTCGTTCTGCGTGAAGATGTCGCCCGATTCGCAGAGCGGTCCGCCGACGACGACATTCGCGAGCGGTCGCTCGGCGAGGCTGCCGTCGGCTGGCGCGATCGCCATCGGATGGTACGCGCCATATAGAATCGGACGCGCGAGTGTGTTGAAGCCGGCGTCGAGCAGATAGAAGCGATTCGCGCCTTCGCGTTTCACCGCGCGAACCTCGGTGAGCAGCGACCCGGATTCTGCAACGAGGAAGCGGCCGGGCTCGATCTCGAGGCGCACCGGATGACCGAGGTCCTTTGCGAGCCGGCGCCGCGCGGTGTCCCAGATCTCGAAGTACGCGTCGACGTCGATGTCGGCGTCTTCGTCGCGATACGGCGTCGGCAGGCCGCCGCCCGCCGAGATCGACGTCACGCTCGGACCCACGCGTCGCGCGAATCCGCAGCACGCCTCCGCGACCAGTGCGAGGTGCTCCATGTCGGCGCCCGAACCGATGTGGACGTGCACGCCGCTGACGCGCAGACGGGCGCGCGTCGCGCGCTCGACGCAGGCTTCGATCTCGTCGTGCCAGATACCGTGCTTGCTGTGTTCGCCGCCGGTGTTGGTCTTGCGGCTGTGGCCGTGACCGAAGCCGGGATTGATGCGCAGCGTGATCTCGCCGCCGGGTGCGCGCTCGCCGTACTGGTCGATCATCTCGGGCGAGCCACAGTTGACCGGGATGCCGTGCAGGGTCACCAGGTCGAGCGCCTCGCGATCGAAGACGTCGGCCGTGTAGACGATCGGGGCGGGCTCACCCTGCGCCGGGTAGCCGGCTGCGAGCGCGCGCTGGATCTCGCCGGCCGAGACGGCGTCGACCAGCACCCCGTGGCGGCGCATCAGATCGAGTACCGCGAGGTTCGAGTTGGCCTTTTGCGCGTAGCGGATCACGTCGAAGCGGCGCAGCCGCGCGATCCGCGCCGCGATCGGTTCGGCGTCGTAGACGTAGGTGGGCGTCCCGAAGTCGCGGGCGAGGTCGCGGACAGGGATGCCTGCGATCTCGTGGATCTGCCTAGGGTAGCGACGCATCTTCCCAAACTACCGCAGCAGCGCGGCGCGAGCCGCCTCGGCTGCTACGTCGCGTCGCCGCGCAGCGTGCGGAGCGTCTCTGCGTAGAGGCCGGCCTTTAGCGCCGCGAGCGTCGGCGCGTGTTTGCCGGAGAGCGCCTGCGCAATCGCGATCGCGCGCGGCAGCACGTCGGCTTCTGCGACGGCGTGGTCGACGATGCCGCTCATCAGCGCATCGGCGCCGCCATAGCGCCGTCCCGTCATGATCGCGTCGTGTGCGGTTTGCGCGGGAAGCCGCGCGCGGATCAATGCGGTCATGCCGGCGTGCAGCGGCAGGCGCAGGTCGCTCTCCGGCAGGCAGAAGAAGCCGCGATCGCTGCGCATCACGCGGAAGTCGTGTGCCAGCGCGAGCATGCCGCCGCCCGCGAAGGCGTGACCGTTGATCGCCGCAACGGTGATGCGCGGGAACGCGAGCATGCGCGCGAAGAGTCCCAGCACCGACCGCAGGTAGGCCGCAATCTCGTCGCCGCTCTTGCCGCCGAGCGCGTCGAGGTCGAGCCCGTTCGAATAGAACTTGCCCGCACCGGTCGTGACGAGAGCGGCGGCGCCGTCGGCGCGCTCGACTTCATCGAGAGCGCCTGCGATCGCTGTGAGGAACTCCGGTCGGAAGCGATTCTCGTCGGCGCGCATCTGCAACACGTAGACGGCATCGTGACGGGTCAGCTCGATCACGCGAAGGACCTCCGATCCGCACTTCGTAGGCGGAAGGCACCGTAGGTTACGCGGCTGCTGCGGCGTGGCTACTCTGGGCCGCTGCATGACCGAAGTCTCGATCGAATTGGTTCCGCGTTCGCTCGCGTCCCTCGACGCCGAGCTGCGCACGGTCGCGGAGCAATTTCCGTCCGTGCGCACCGTGAACGTGCCCGATCTGTTGCGCTTCCCGCTCCGAAGCTGGGACGCCTGCGCCCACGCGCGCCACGTCGTTCCGACCGCGATCCCGCACCTGCGCGCGATGGACTTTGCGCCCGGCAGGACCTTCGTGCTGCGCGAGAAGCTGGCCAGCGAGCGCGTGTTCTGGGGCATCTCGCCGGTGGTCGGTGCGCGCACGCGTGCCTGGTGGGAGACCAAGAATCACGCGTTCTTTCCGGCGGCGTTCGAGCCGACGCTCGCGTGGAGCCGCGACTTTGCCGCGCGTGCCCTCGACTGGGCGCGCGGCGCCGATACGAATCTCTACTTCATGCCGATCCGCGTCGATCTCGCGACGTGGCTCGGCGGCATCCTCTAGGTCGGGAGGCGAATCGCGATGCCGTGGTGGGGCTGGATCACGATCGGAGCGGTGCTCCTCGGCGCCGAGCTGTTCGTCATTCCGACGGACTTCTTTCTGGTGTTTCTCGGCATTTCAGCCGTTGCGGTGGGACTCATCGGCTTCGTCGGCGTCGAGCTGCCGCAATGGGCGCAGTGGGCGACCTTCGCGACGTTCGCGTTGATCTCGCTGGTGTTCTTCCGCCGCCTTCTGCGCGCGCGCTGGCCGAAGGAGAGACGCGCCGATGACACGTTGGTCGGTGAGATCGCAATCGCCCGCGAACCGCTCGCGGCTGGTGCCAGCGGCCGCATCGAGTTGCGCGGATCCACCTGGTCGGCGCGCAACACGGGGGATGTGGCGCTGACAACGGGCGACCGCGCCCGCGTCGAGCGCGTCGAAGGTCTCACACTCCACGTTCGCCGCGAAGCCTGAAGCCATTCCCGCGAAGCGAGGCAACGCCGAGCGGCGAGATTCATGAGGAGAGCCAATGGAATCGCTGATCCCGGTCCTGTTCATCGTGGTGCTCGCGATCATCGTGATCGCGCGTACCGCCACCGTCGTCCCGCAGCAGAGCGCCTTCGTGGTCGAGCGCCTCGGCAAGTTCAGCAAGACGCTGCACGCGGGCTTCCACATCCTCATTCCGTTCGTCGAACGCATCGCCTACCGGCACTCGCTGAAGGAAGCGGCGGTCGACATTCCCGAGCAGGTCTGCATCACGCGTGACAACGTGCAGGTGCATGTCGACGGCGTGCTCTACATGAAGGTGATGAACGCCGAACTGGCCTCGTACGGGATCTCCGACTACCACTTCGCGATCGCCCAGTTGGCCCAGACGACGCTGCGCTCCGAGGTCGGCAAGATCGATCTCGACCGCACCTTCGAAGAGCGTGGGCAGATCAACCACCAGGTCGTGACGGAACTCGACAAGGCCAGCGAGGCGTGGGGCGTGAAGGTGCTGCGCTACGAGATCAAGAACATCACGCCGCCGCAGGACGTGCTCTCCGCGATGGAGAAACAGATGCGCGCCGAGCGCGAGAAGCGCGCCGTGATCCTCACCTCCGAGGGCGTTCGTGACGCCAAGATCAATGAGGCCGAAGGCGAGAAGCAGCAGGTCATCAAGCAGTCCGAGGCGAGCCAGCTGCAACAGATCAACGAAGCGCAGGGCCAGGCTGCGGCGATCCTGTCGGTTGCCACCGCGACCGCCGAGGGCTTGCGCCAGGTCGCCGAAGCACTGCGCACCGAAGGCGGTCGCGACGCGATGCAGCTGCGGATCGCCGAGCAGTGGGTCGAGCAGTTCGGCCGGCTCGCGAAGGCCGGCAACACCTTCGTCGTCCCCGCGAACCTCTCCGACATCGGCTCCGTCATCGCGCTCGCCACCGGCATGCTCCGCCGCGACGAAAAGTAGACGCGCCAGAAGCGCGTGCCGCTTCAGCCCGGGATGACCATGCCCTGCACGAGCGCCTTCGTGAGACCGTCTTCGATGGTGTCGCGCATTTGCTCGAGCTCGCCGGCCTCGAGCCAGACGCCGCGGCAGGTCGGGTGGCGGTCGAGAATCCCGTTCAGCATCGAGTGCTCGCCGCGCGCGTCTTCCAAGCGCGAAGCATCCACGATCCAGACTCGTTGCGGTGCACGGGCGCGGTGGCGCGCAGCTCGTGGTAGAGCGGATAGCGGTTGCGGCGGCCGCCCGGGTCGCGGAACAGTTCGCGAACGATCTCGTCCGCCGGGCGCGTCGTGATGAATCCTCCTGGGTCTCGGACCCGTTGGCGCGAGCATCACAGAGCATGCGCGCTTCGGGCGTGAACGCGGTCACAGCGCGCCGCGCGCCCGGACTCTCGGCAACGCGAGAACGAGTAGCGCTCCGACGAATGCGAACGCCGCGAGCGTGACGAATGCGGCGTCGGTGGAACGGGTCGCGGTGCGGATCCGGCCGATCAGATCGGGACCGAAGTGGCCGCCGAGGTTGCCGACCGCATTGATCCACGCGATGCCGGCCGCAGCCGCCGTGCCGGAGAGGAACGCGGTGGGAAGCGACCAGAACGTCGCGGCGAACGAAGCGGTGCCGGCGGTCACGAGACTGAGCGCGACGATCGACGGAATCGCTGCGTGCCCGATCCGCGCCAGCGCGAGCAGACCGGTTGCGGCGACCAGCAGCGAGCCGGCGACGTGCCAGCGCCGTTCGCCGCTGCGATCGGAGTGCGTGGAGACGAGCACCATCGCGACGGCCGCCGTGCCCCACGGAATCATGCTGAGCAGGCCGACCGCGAGGAAGTCGTGCGCGTCGAAGCCGAGTTCCTGGATGATCGTCGGCATCCAGAAGCTCACCGCGTAGAAACCCAGCAAGCCGCAGAAGTAGACCGCGGCGAGCGCCCAGACGCGGATGTCGAGGAACGCGTCGACGAGGTGCTGCTTGTGGCCGCGTTCGCGCTTTCCCGCTTCGTCCTCGGCCAGCCGTTGCAGCACCAGCTCGCGCTCCGCGCTCGAGAGCCATTTCGCCTGTCGCGGTCCATCGTCGAGCAACACCAGCACGAGGAATCCGACGACGATCGAGGGAATGCCTTCCAGCAGGAACAACCACTGCCAGCCGCGCCATCCGTTGCGCCCGTCCATGAATTGCAAAATCGCGCCGGAGATCGGCGATCCCACCACATTCGAGATCGCGATCGCCGTCATGAACAGCGCGGTCATCCGCGCGCGGCGCGACGCGGGGAACCAGAAGGTCAGATACAGAATGATGCCCGGGAAAAAGCCCGCCTCGGCCGCGCCGAGCAGGAAGCGCAGTGCGTAGAACGAGAACTCGGAGCGAACGAACACGAAAGCGCTGGAGAGGGCGCCCCACAAGATCATGATCCGCGCGATCCAAAGCCGCGCGCCGACGCGTTCGAGCGCGAGGTTGCTCGGCACCTCGAACACGAAATACCCGATGAAGAAGATCCCTGCGCTGAAGCCGTAGACCGCGTCGCTGAAGCCGAGATCTGCCGCCATCTGCAACTTCGCGAACCCGACGTTCACGCGGTCCAGAAACGCAACCACGTAACAAACGAACAAGAGCGGAACGACGCGCCAGAAGACTTTCGCGTACGTCGCGCTCTCGAACCCGTCGAGCGCCGTGCCGGGCGTCAAATCACTGCGACGTCGAGGGGTTCGAATAACCTGACAAGCAAATAACCTGACGCCCGGCACCGCCTCAAACGGGCGCCGGGGTTACGAGGGCGGTGGCGAGGTCGTAGGTGGCACCGGCGATGAGCAGCTTCTGTTGCTGGACGAGTTCGGAGAGTACGGGCGAACTCTGGGCGAGCGTCGCGGCTTGGATGCGAACGTTCTCGCTGACGACCTTCGCGAGGTCGCCGCCGCCGGCATCGACGGCCGGGCGAAGGTGCTGGTACAGCACGCTGATCTGGCCCGGGACCGGCTTGCCCGCGATCGCGGCCTTCACGGCGCCGCAGCTCGAGTGCCCGAGCACCAGCAGCACCTTCGCGCCGAGCACGAGGGCGCCGTACTCGAGGCTCGCGAACTCCTCCGGCGTCGCGACGTTGCCCGCGTTGCGCACCACGAAGAGGTCGCCGAAGCCCTCGTCGAAGACGAGTTCGACCGGCACGCGCGAGTCGGCACACGAGAGGATCGCCGCGAACGGTTTCTGGTCGCCGGCGAGTTCGTGCACGCGAGCGAGCGACCGGTGCGGTCCTTTCGCCTTGCCAGACGCGAAGCGCTTGTTGCCGTCGAGGAGTCGCTGCAGCGCCTGCGCCGGGGTGAGATTGGTGGAATCGTCGTCGGGCGCGACACCCTTTGCGGTTGCGGCGGTGGATCCGCCGAGCCACAACGCGGCGGCGCCCGTGGCGCTCGCCAGCAGCCACTCGCGTCGCGACCAATCGGATCGTCCGCTCGCTTTGCTCATCGCATCCTCCTTCACGCCCAGGGCGCCGAGCCCGGGTCCTTCAGCAGCCGTCGCGCGACGACCATCCGGTGTACCTCATCCGGACCGTCGTAGATCCGCGCGTAGCGCGCTTCGCGATACATGCGCTCCAGCGGAGTGTCGCTGGTGACGCCGAGCGCGCCGTGCACCTGGATCGCGCGGTCGATCACGTTGTGCAGCATCTTCGCGCCCCAGAACTTCACGAGCGAGATCTCGACGCGCGCCTCGGTGCCCGCGTCCATCGCCATCGCGGCGTCGAGCGTCATCAGCCGCGCGGCCTGGATCTCCGCGGCCGACTCGGCGACGAAGCGCTGGATTTCGCCCTTCTCGGACAAGAGCGAACCGTGCGCCCAGCGCACGTTCGCGCGCTGGCACATCAGCTCGAACGCGCGCTGCGCCTGCCCGAGCCAGCGCATGCAGTGGAAGATTCGCCCCGGGCCGAGTCTCTTCTGTGCGATCACGAAGCCCTGGCCGCGCTTGCCGAGCAGGTTCGACACCGGCACGCGCACGTTGGTCAGCCGGATCTCGCAGTGACCGCCGCCGGTGTGCCCCATCGTCGGCACCACGCGCACGATCTCGTAGCCGGGCGTATCGGTCGGGACGAGGATCGACGAGAAGCGCGACCAGCGATCGATCGCGTCCGGCTCGGTCTGGCAGAACACCGTCGTGAACGCCGCGCGATTGGCGCCGCTGGTGAACCACTTGTGTGCGTCGATGACCCACGTGTCGCCATCGAGCCGCGCCTGCGATTGCATCAGCGTCGGATCGGAGCCTGCGACGTCGGGCTCGGTGAGCCCAACGGACGGATAGATGTCGCCCGCGACGAGCGGCTCGAGCCAGCGCTTCTTCTGCTCGGCCGTGCCGTAGAGGTGCAGCATGATCGAGTCCTGCATCGACAGCGAGCCGACCGCAGCCTGTCCCCAATGCGAGCGGCCGATGATCTCGTTCAAGTAGACGAAGGACATGAAGGGGATGCCCTGGCCGCCGATTTCGACGGGATGACCGAGTGCCCAGAGTCCCTGCTCCTTCGCGCGAGCTTTCAAGCGCGCCATCGTGCCGTCGCGTCGCGCGGTGGGCTCGTGCTCTTCCGCTTCGAGATCGGTCTCGGCGGGGAACACCTCGCCGTCGATGAACTTGCGCACGCGCTCGCGCAGCACGCGGACTTCGTCGCTCATGCCATAGCTGCCCACGGTGATCTCCTTCGCGGTCGGTGCGCGCGACGGTATCTCGGCGGGGCCGGTCGTGCCGGCCCTGCGAGCCCGCGGGAGCGGGGCTGGTAAGGTCTCGCGCAGCATGATCGATCTCTACGATGAGTTGCATCGCGTCGTTCGCGCTCTGGACGAGGCAGGCGTGGAGTACGCATTGGTGGGCGGCTTTGCCGTATCGATGCTCGCGCGCGCGCGTGCGACGGACGACATCGACCTGTTGATTGCGGCAACGGATCTCGACGTCGCGAAGACCGCGCTGGAAACGGTTGGCTACGAGGCGCGCCTTCCGCCGTTTCCGGTGGCGCGCGGACGCTTTCGCATCCAGCGCTTCCTGCGCACTGAACGTGAGGATGTCGTGTTGGTGGATGCCCTGCTCGCCAGCGGGGCCGCCGAGGTTGCCATGTTGGGCCGACGCCTCGCGCTCGATTCCGAAGGCGGTCCGCTCTGCGTCGTGACGAGGGAGGATCTTCGCGTGCTGAAGCGGCTGCGCGGGAGTCCGCAGGACCTCGCGGACCTTGCCGCGCTCGACGATGCGGCGGACGAAGAGCCGTGACGGCGATGCCGTCTCCGCAGCAAGTCGAGCGGACGCTTCGGCGCGTAGCGCAACTCCGAACGCTGTTCCGGCGGCTGCCGCATCTGCCATCGGCGCGCGAAGCGCGTCGCGTCGCGGACTTCGAAGCATTCCTCGCCGGCTCGCGCGGGCGCTGCTCCCATGCGGTGCTGGATGCGGGAGTCCGTGCTGCGTTCCGGCGCGGTGACGCGCGTTCGATCCTGATCGCGGCGGAACGTCTCGGCACGCTTCGGGACGACCCGACCCTGCACCCGTACTACTACTGGGCACAGGCCGTCTCGCGCGACTCAGCCACCGCCCTGGTTCCGCCCGAGTCGCCACGCGAGTAGCCGGTACGCGACCAGCAGTGCGAAGGACAGCGCGACCAGTTGCGCCGCGCGCCAGGTCGCGTGATCGACCGCCGCTTCGAGCTGGGTGCCGCCCGTCATCGTGTTGAGCTCGGTCGCCAGCGCGCGCAGTTCGCCCGCCGACGTACCGATCTGTGTCGCCGTGCTCTGCCATTCGCGCACATCGAAGGGACGCGACGGCGGCGCGTTCGGATCGCGCTCGAAGAGCTTGCCCCACGTGTCGCCCGCGAGCTTGAGGTCGTCGCTCACCTGGCCGAGGGGGACGAGGATCTCGCGCGCGCTCTGCAGCGCCTTGTTCGCTTCCTGCAGCGCGCCCTGCGAATCGGCGAGTGACTTCTGCACGTCCGCAGGAAGCCGCTCGATTGCGAGGGATGCGCGCTCCGCGCTCGCCGCCATCGCCTCGATCGCGGCGAGGCTGTGGACCACCGTCTCGCGGTCCTCGACGTCGTAGAGCAGCAATTGCATCTCGGTGCGCAGCTGCTCGGGAAGTTGCGCGATGATCAACGAGAACTGTTGCGCGGTGACGTTGAAGTCGCGGATCGCCTGGGCGCCGCTGTCGACGCCTTCGAGCGCCTTGAAGGGCGCGAGTGGCAGCGTGAGGACGCTCAGCAGCGACTCGCTCGACTGGATCTTCGCGCGCGCACTCTGCAGGCGCTGGACCGAGAAGTCGCGGCCGACGATGGGACTTTTCGCGACGAGCGCTTCGATCTCGGCCGTCACTTTCGCCTGTCGCGCGGGCGTGAGGAAGCGCGCGCCGATCTCGACGGCGTCGGACTGGAGCTGTTCCGCCGCGTCGATCGCGATCGACTGCTGCGCGCCGAACAGCTCGCGGCCCTCGCCCTCGCGCAGATAGAGGCTCTGCGCGATCGAGATCCCGAGGATCCGCAGGTAGCCCTCCTGCGCCGAGTCCGAGAACGCAGCCTCCTGCACCGGAGGGATCATCTTCATCCGCCAGATCAGCGATCGGCGACGCACGTTGCGATTCTGGGTGGCGGCGCTGATGTCTTCGCCGGCATCGCTGACGACCGCTGCGAAGCGCGCGGCGTAGCTGGAGAGTTCGTTGCGGAGTTCGTCCTCGGTCATCGAGGAGCCGGCGAAGCCGGCGGGACCCATGAACGGGAGCCGGAACGAGCCGCAGGCGAGCGTGGTGAAGACGGCGAGTAGGCAGGCGCCGAGACGCGTCGAGCGTGCGACCCCGCTAGGCACGACGTCCCTTCAGTGTCGTCAGGGTGCCGAAGGCGACGGCAGAGCCGAGCATCGCGGCGGACTCCGGTACGCGTTCGACGCTGCTCACGTAGACCATGTACGGGGCCGCGGGGCCGCTGAGTGGGTAATCCCGGAGTGGGAGCTCGGTGAACGCGCCGCCGATGTTGTAGCGGGGGAGCGCCCGGATGGCGTCGAGGACGGCCAACCCAGGATCGTCCGTCACCTTGCCGAAGACCGCGTAGCCGTGCACGACCGGCGGTCCCGGGTTCCCATCCAGCGAGACGTTGTCGACGAGATTGATGAACCACTCGCTCGTCGCGGAGTCGGGCGCTCCGAACCGCGCCATCGCAATGGTTCCGCGCAGATTCGAGAGCCCCACGAACTCTTCGAGCACGATCGGATCGAACGCGGTGACGGTATTCGCGCCGCCGTCCATGTCGATCCACCAGCCGCCGCCCTGGACGATCAGCGGACTGTTCCCGCCGCCGCCGCGTCGGTGGATGAAGCTGGTCGCCGGGTAGCGGTCGCCATCCACGTAGGCGAGAAAGTTCGCCACCGTGATCGGCGCGACGCCGGGGCAGCGCGTCGAGACTTCCTGGCACAGTTCGACGTCGTAGCTGCCGAGGATCGTCGTGAAGCGCACGAAGGGATTCTCCGCGCGCACGGGACTCGCGAGCAGCGACAGCGCGATCAGCAGCGCGGAGTGGGCGACTGGACGCAACACGGATTCTCCGGGTTCTGGGGATCCAGCGGGACGCGCGAGCATAATCGCAGTCTGCGTCGCGCGCCCCGGATACGCGCCCGAAAGTGGACTGCTAGGTTGGGCCGCCCAGAGGAGGACCGTCATGCGCACCGTCTACATCGTCGAAGCCGTGCGAACGCCGCTCGGAAAGCGCGGCGGCGGACTGGCGAGCGTTCATGCCGCCGAATTGCTCGGCGCCGTGCAGAAGGCCGCCATCCTGCGCGCGCATCTCGATCCCGCGGCGGTCGACCAGGTGATCGGCGGCTGCGTGTCCCAGGTCGGCGAGCAGTCGTTCAACATCGCGCGCACCGCGTGGCTCTCGGCGGGACTGCCGCTCGACGTCGCGGCGACCACCGTCGACGCACAGTGCGGGTCGAGTCAGCAGGCGTCGACACTCGCTGCGGGGCTGGTCGCCGCGACGTCGAACGGCAGTCCCGCCGAGAGCCACGCGGTGCGCGCGATGTTGAACGACTGCTCGCCGACC
>JANLTC010000248.1:0-41783 GCA_031362725.1 Deltaproteobacteria bacterium
GTGGCCGACGCGGCGATCGTCGCGGTTCCCACCGTCGCGCACTTCGAAGTGGTGCGCGAACTGCTCGCGCGCGGGCTCGACGTGCTCGTCGAGAAGCCGATCGCGGCGTCGCTCGCCGAGGCCGAAGCGCTGCTCGAACAGGCGCGCATCGGCGGCCGCGTCGTTCAAGTCGGCCATCTCGAGTGGTTCAACGCCGCGCTGCTGGCGATCGCGCCGGTGATCCGCCGGCCGCGCTTCGTCGAGGCGCATCGGATGGGTCCGTATCCCGGCCGCGCCACCGATGTCGACATCGTGCGCGATCTGATGATCCACGACATCGACATCGTGCAGCGGCTGGTCGGCGAGGAGCCCGCGTCGGTCGAGGGGATTGGCGTGCCGGTGCTGTCGAATCAGGTGGACATCGCGAATGCGCGGCTGCGCTTCCCGGGCGGCTGCGTCGCGAACTTCACGGCGAGTCGCGTGTCGCCGACCGCGATGCGCAAGATCCGCTTCTTCCAGGCCGACGGCTATTTCTCGATCGACTTTCTCGAGAAGTCGGCGGTCATTCTGCGGCGCCGCATCGAGGCGGACGGCTCGCCCAAGATCGACGTCGAACCGATCCGCTTCGACCCCGAGGACGCACTCGCGGCGCAGCTGGAGGATTTCTTCGACGCGATTCGCACGCGGCGCGTGATCGGCGAGAGCGCCGCGTCCGCGCTGCGCGCGCTGCGCACCGCGCTGCGCGTGGTCGCGGCAATGCCGGCGCTGGACGATCTCCATTGACCGAGGTGCTGATCTCGGCGGGCGACGCATCGGGCGACGTGCACGCGGCCGAGCTGCTGGAAGCGCTGTGCGCGTTGCGCCCGGGTACGCGCAGCTTCGGGCTCGGCGGTGCACACCTCGAACGGGCCGGCATGGAGATCCTGGTGCAGCAATCCGATGTTGCGGTCGGCGGCGGCGTCGAGGTGCTGAGCGCGCTGCCGCGCGTATTCCTTGCCTGGCGGCGCCTCGAAGCCGCAGCGCGCGCGCGCAAGCCGGCGCTCGCGGTGCTGGTCGACGCGCCCGATCTCCACATCCCGCTCGCGAGGCGCCTTGCGCGAACCGGCGTGCCGATTCTCTACTACGTCTCGCCGCAAGTCTGGGCCTGGCGCACGGGTCGCATCGCGAAGATCGCGCGCCGCGTCGATCGGATGGCGGTGATCTTCCCGTTCGAAGTGGGCGTCTACGCGGGCAGTGGGCTGCGCGTGGACTTCGTCGGGCATCCACTCGTCGATCCGATGCGCGCCGCGCGCGAGAAGATCGATCGGCGCGCGGCGCGTACGGCACTCGGTGTCGAGGGCGAACGGCCGCTCGTTCTGCTGTTGCCCGGCTCACGCCACAACGAACTGCGGTATGGCCTGCCGCTCCAACTCGCGACGGCGGCGAAGCTTCGTGCGCTGGTACCAGAGGCCGTCTTCGTGCTGGCGGTCGCGCCTTCCGTGCGGCGCGCCGACGTGGAAGCGGCGCTGGCGGTGCAGCCGATCGAAGTGACCGTCGTCGAGGGACGCACCCACGAGGCGATGATCGCGGCCGACGTGGCGCTGGTGAAACCGGGCACCGCGTCGCTGGAACTGGCGCTGCTCGGCTGCCCGCACGTCGCGGCCGGGCGCGCGAACGCGCTCTCCGTCGCGATCGTGCGGCGGATGGTGCGGGTGCCGTCGATGCTGCTGCCGAACCTCATCGCCGATGCGCCGGTCGTTCCGGAATTCCTGCAGGAGCAGGCCCAGCCCGAGCGCATCGCGGTGGCGCTGGCCGCGTTGCTGCGCGGTCCTGCGGGCGCACTCCAGAAGAAACGTCTCGCGATCGTGTCGCAGCGCCTCGGTGCGGGCGGCGCGGCGCAGCGCGCGGCGGGTATCGCCGCCGAGATGATCGATGGCGGCCGCGCTCGTTAGGCACGGCGTCGCAGCGCTCGCGGCGCTGGTGCTCGCGCCGATCGCCGGCGCAACGCTGCTGCTGAAGCCGGCCTGGCGCGAAGGCGCGAGCGAGCGGCTCGGCCTGCGCGGCCCGCGCGTTCCGGGTGCGGTGTGGGTACACGGGGCGAGCGTCGGGGAGATTCTCGCGGCGACGCGGCTGCTGGACGCGCTCCGAGAGCACGGTCGCGCGGTGATCGCGTCCACCAGCACGGCGACCGGCCAGGCCGTGCTGGCGCGCATGCGGCCCGATCTGCCGCGCTGCTTCGCGCCGCTCGACCATCCGTGGTGCGCCGCGGCCACGCTCACGCACATTGCGCCTGCGGCACTGGTGCTCGTCGAAACGGAACTATGGCCGTGCTGGATCGCGGCGGCGGGGCGTCGGCGCGTGCCGGTGGTGGTCGTGTCGGGCCGGATCTCCGAGCGCAGCTTTCCGCGCTATCAGAAGCTCGCACCGCTGCTGCGCAGCACCTTCGGCCGACTCGCTGCGGTGGGTGCCCGCAGCGACGCCGATGCCGAGCGATTCGCTGCGCTCGGTGTTGCGAAGAGTCGCATTTCGGTGACGGGAGATCTGAAGCTCGAAGCGCCCACCGCGACGCCTCCGCTCGCGCCCGACTTCGCGTCGATGCTGGGGGGCGCGCCGTTCTGGGTCGCAGCGAGTACGCGGCCGGGTGAAGAGGAAGCCGCGCTCGGTGCGCACGCGGCGGCGCAGCGCGCAGGACTTGCGAGCGCGCTGGTGCTCGCGCCGCGACATCTCGAACGGATCCCGGAACTTTCGCTGCTGCTCGCGGCGCGCGACGTCCGCTGGCGCCGCCGCAGCGACGCGAACCACGCGCCGCTCGCCGCCGGCGAAGTGTTGTTGCTCGATACGCTCGGTGAATTGCCGGCGGTCTTCGCGCGGGCCGGTTTCGCCTTCGTGGGCGGGACGCTGGTGCCGGTCGGCGGTCACAATGTGCTCGAACCAGCGTATGCGGGGCGCGGCGTGCTGTTCGGACCGCACATCGAGAAGGTGCGCGAAGCGGCGGCGCTGCTGCTCGCCTGCGGCGGCGCGCGCGCGGTGGCTCACGAACCCGCGCTCGAGAACGCGGTCATCGAATGGCTTCGCGACCCCGCGCAGGCCGACGCCTGCGGCGCCGCTGCGCATCGTGAACTGGCGCGCCACCACGGCGCGACCGATCGCAGTCGCGCGCTCGTCGAGACCGTCCTTTTTGGCGCACGGACGCGCGCATGATCGGCCTGCGCCGCCCCGCATGGTTCGACGATCGCGAGCCGAGTGTGCTGCGCCGCTTCGCGCTTGCGCCACTCGTGCCGCTTTCATGGTGCTACGGACTCGGAGCGCTCGCGGCGCGCCGGCTGCGCGGGCCGCGCTTTCGCACGCCGACGCGGCTCTCGTGTCGCGTCGTCAGCGTTGGCAACCTGGTGGTCGGGGGCTCGGGCAAGACGCCGGCCGCGGCGTGGATCGCCGCGCAACTGCGTGCCCGTGGCCACAAGGTGGCGCTCGCGAGCCGCGGCTACGGTCGCCGCGGACACGAGCGCGTGACGGTCGTTTCTGACGGCCGCTTCATCTGCGCCACCGCCGACGAAGCGGGCGACGAGCCGTTGCTCCTCGCCGCATACGCCAAGGGTGTGCCCGTGCTGGTGGGACCGGATCGGCGCGTCGTCGGGCTGCGCGCGATTGCGGCGTTCGGCGTCGACGTGTTGGTGCTCGACGACGGTTTGCAGCACCACCGTCTGGCGCGCGACGTCGAGGTGGTCGCGTTCGATGGCTCCGGTCTCGGCAATGGACGGCTGTTGCCGCGCGGCCCGCTGCGCGAGCCGCTGTCCGCGCTGCGCGGCGCCGACGCGTTGCTGGTGGTGGACGGACCGCTGCCGCTCGCCGATACCACCGCGATCACCGCTTCCGCTGCGCTCGCGCGCTGGTTCTCGGCGCGACGCCGGCCGGTGTCGATTCGACCACTCGCCGGCGGCGCCGCGCTGTCGCCGTCGCAACTCGCGGGCCAGTCGGTGGGTCTGCTCAGTGGGATCGCGCGACCCGCTTCGCTGCGCCGCACCGTCGAGGCGCTGGGCGCCATCGTGGTGGCCGAACGCAGCTTTCCCGACCACCACCACTACCGGGAGCGCGACCTGCGCGATCTCGCAGGGGCTCCGCTCTGGATCACCACCGAGAAGGATGCGCTGAAGATCCTGCCGCGCTGGGCGCACGGCACCGACGTGCGCGTGCTCGTCGCGGGACTCGAAGTCGACGACGGCGACGCCTTCGTCGACTGGCTCGAGCGCACGCTACGGGCCAAGCGCCGCTAGCAGACGGATTGAAGCGCCCGGGTTTGCCGGAGGCTCCATTGCTCGAGAGGGTGGAGTGATGGAAGACAGGGGCAGGTGTTGCCAAGAAGCCCGGGAGCGAGCGGTTCGGGCGGTGTTCGATCATGCAAGCCGGTACGGCTCTCGTCGGGAGACGATCCGCTCGATCGCGCAGAAGCTTGGTCGCTCGACAGAGGCGCTGCGCAACGGGGTGAGGCGTGCCGGGTCGACGCGGACCGAGTGGGCGGCGCGATGCGCGAGGAGCGACCGCGGATCAAGGATCTCGACCGAACCGAAATCGTGTCGAGGACCTCGGCTACGTCGAGACGCGGAGGGATTTCGTCTACGTGGCCTTCGTCATGGACGTGTTCCCGAGCAAGATCGTGGGTTGGCGCGGGTCGACCCCCCGCGCCGATCGAGAAATCTCACCGGTCGACTTCGAATCGGTGTAGGTTCGGAACCGGGGAGTTCCGGCCACGGCGGTCGGACTCCTGTGACCGAGTCTCCGGGAGATCCGGGGCGGTCCGCCTTCGTCTCTTGATCGTTCACACCCAATCGAGGAAATCCCCATGAACAGAATCGGAGTTGCCGCGATCGGATTGGTCTTCATCGGCCAGGCGGCCGCTGCGTCACCGACCTGGTCGGCGATCAGCATCACGACGACACCGCAGAACGCTCCCGCGGTGATCGCCGCCGCAGACAAACTGATGAGTTCACCCGCAGGCAAGGAGTTTCCCGGAAGGCTCCTGCTCCAGGCCTCCCTGGCCGACGGCGCGGATCCCGCGACCCACAGCTTCGTTCCGATCTACAAGTCGACCGCCGATCGGGAAGCCTTCGGGAAGAAGCTCCAGGCCGATCCGGCCTGGCCCGTGTTCCAGGCGGCGATGACGAAGCTCTCGCAGCCGGTCTCGACTGTCCTGCATCGCACGATGAAGCGCTGGGGCGTTGTCGACGACACCGACGTGATCTGGCAGGGGCATGCCTTCGCCGTCAAGGATCCGGCCGCCCTGCTCGCGGCGCTCGACAAGCTGATGGCCTCGGACACCGGCAAGAAGTTCCCCGGGCAGGTCTACCTCTCGGTGGTGACTGCAGGCGGCATTACGCCGGTGACGCACGTGATCTCGGTAGGCTTCGCCAGCGAAGTCGAGATGTCCGATTGGAACGACTCGCTGGATGGCAACGCCGACTGGAAGGCCTACCTCGACGCATCGAGAGCGAGTTCGGAGTATCTCGGGAACACGCTCTCGCGCACGGTGAAGTCGTGGGGCAAGGCTTCGATGAAGGATGTGACGGAGGGAGCGGGCAGCAAGTAGTCCGGCAGCCGCTCGGGGCCATCCCACTGTCGGCGTGCGACCCGATCCGGCGCCGGCAGTGCGGTCGCCTCTGGTTCATCCTTCTCCGAGGCGGGCGAAGTGGCGGATTCGCCGGATCGCGGTCACGCACTCGGTGCGACGCGCGTCACTGGCACAGCGCGCATTCGCAACCGATCTGGTTCTCGTCTTGCTGGGTGCACAGATCGAACGGCTTCGCGCACAGCACGGCGCCCGCGCACGCGCAGCCGCGATCCTCTTCGCAACCAGGCGGAACCGGCTCGCAGCTCCATGCGATCGTGGGACCGATGGGCGACAGCGCGACGCAGACCTCGGTGTCGCGCTGGCAGGTCAGGCCAGCGGGACCGCAGCGTGTCGTCTTGAGCGCGGGGTTCGGGAACGCCACGGCGCGGATCTCGATCACGGTATCCATGAACTTCTGGCCATGGATCGACACGGTAATGGCGAACTCCGACGACCCGGGCGGACCGCCCGGCACGGGACCGCTGTCGAAGAGCTGGGGCTCGGCATCGCCGACCCGCAGCTGCAGCAGGAGCCGGTCCTCGGTGACGCCGTCGAAGTAGGTACCCGAGCCAGTGATCTGCGTGTCCGTGCCGCCGATGCGGGCCAGCCAGAAGACCTCCCGCACGGCGTACACAGAGGTGGGTCCGTCCACCGAACTCGGGACGAGTAGGAAGGTCCCGCCGAGGTCCTCGGCCAGGGCGATCGGGCAGGCGAGCGGCGCGAAGCAGCCACGGGCGAGGCTGCTGTCGGCGGTGAGGGCGTAGACGGTCCCGCGCTGGGGGCGCGGCACGCAGCTCCCGTCGGCGCCGACGAGAAGGAGGGCGGCCAGCGCCAGAAGCAGACCGTCGCGATGAACTCGCCTCATGTCGCTCTCCGATCGGCCGGCGGCAGGCCGAAATGACCCCGTTCGCCGACAGTAGCACCGGCCTCGAACGCGACCGCCCAGCCCGCTGACTCCACGGGTCAGCGCGAGCGTCAGCGACACGATCGTGCTGTCTTTGCCGAGCCCGCTGGAATCCGCAGCCTTCCCGATCACCACCGCGATCGCGATCTGCGCGACCTCTCAGGATCTCAGGAGCTCGCGCTGCATCACGACCGCGAAGGACCCAGGGAAGGTCCTGCCGCGTTCCCCGCTTCCCAGGGAACCGCAACCGGAGCAAACAGCGGAGCGACGAGCGACGCTGTCGCGTACCTTGGGTCGCGCATGGCCAAGCCCCACCGCCAGGAACAGGAACCCGCGCAGCGCGAGATCACCGAAGTCGCGCCGAACGTGCTGCGCATGCAGCTCCCGATCCGAATGCCGGGGCTCGGCCACGTCAACATGTATGCCCTCGTCGACGAGCGCGGTGCGGCCGTCGTCGATCCAGGCCTCCCGGGTCCCGACAGCTGGCGCGCGATCCAGAACCGGCTGAAGCAGGCGGGCCTCGCGACCCGTCACGTCCACACGGTGATCGTCACGCACTCGCACCCGGATCACTTCGGCGGCGCCGCGCGCTTCGCCCGCGAGGCGAATGCGGTGGTCGTGGCGCACCAGAGCTTTCGCTTCGGCGTGCTCGAGAGGCACGAGGACGCCGAGGTCTCCGTCGAGGATCTCGGTGCGCAGCACGAGAATGACGAAGCGCATCGCCGCGTCGTCCAGGGCTGGAACCACACCACGCCATGGGGAGGCCAACACCCGCGCCCGCCGTTCCTGATGCGACTCAAATGGCGCGCCTTCCGGGCGATCGGGCATTCGTTCGTTCCGCAGATCTCGAAGGCGGTCACGGCCGGCCAGGTGTTGCGCCTTGCAAAGCGCGACTGGGTCGTGACGCACACGCCAGGCCATACCGAGGATCACATCTGTCTCCATGATCCGGCCGATGGGCTCTTCCTTTCCGGCGACCACGTGCTTCCATCGATCACGCCGCACATCTCCGGGCTCACGCTCTCGAAGGATCCACTCGACAATTTCTTCGATTCCCTCGATCGCGTAGCTGCCCTGCCGAACGTGACTCTCGCGCTCCCCGCCCACGGGCACCCCTTCGACGATCTGGCGGGGCGTTGTCGAGCGATCAAGCAGCACCACTACGACCGCCTCGAAGCCGTGAAGCAGATCGGTCGCGAGATCGGACCGTCGACCGTCGCGGCCTACATGCGGCGCCTCTTCAAGGAGCGCAGCTGGGGAGAGATGGCCGAGAGCGAGACCTACGCGCATCTCGAGCACCTCTTGCACCGCGGCGAAGCGGCGAGCCGGCGCGACGACGCGGGCGTTCTCCTCTACGAGACGTAGCCGACGGCAGCTCGATCCTGGCGGTGAAGCTGCATGCGAGCCTCGGCTTTGCTCGGCGCCCCGCGGCGCGCGCGAGAACGGCGAGAATCCACGAGGCCTAGTACCGCAGCGCGTGGCGCGCAACGCGGCGGCGCTCCGCAGGGAGTCGGGCGAGCAGTGCGTCGCGCATCGGGCGGTCGCCTTGGACGTAGGCGTCGAAGAACAGCGCACAGCCTTGCTCACCCACGACGTGCAGCAGATCGCGTTTCAGCAGCGAGCGGTAGAGCCGCATCAGTTGCGCCATCCGCGCGCGCGCTCCGAGCTTCGGGACGAGGCGCGCGCGATCGAGGTCGATCACGACGATCTCGCAGCGCTGCGCGACCTCGCGTACCAGCAGGTTCTTCGCGTGCAGATCCGGATGCGAGCCGCCCGCGTCGTGGAAGCGGCGCACGCTCTCCCCGGCGCTGGCGAGCGCGGCGTCGCGCTTCGATTGCGACGGCCCGCTGCGCAGCCACGTCTCGCCGTCGTGCGTACCGCTCTCGAACCAGGTGGCAACGGCGCCGTTCCACGCGACGGCGCGGCCCATGCCGGAACGTCGGAACGCCCCGCCGAACGCAGGTCGTGGCACCGGCGCACCGGCACGGCGCAGGGCAGCCGTCACCGCGATCTCGCGCAGTGGGCGATCGGGTGTCAAGAGCGCGCCGCCGAGCCAGGGACCGAGCAGGCCTCCGCGTCGAACGCCGCGCAACACCAGTTGCGCGTCACCGACCGACAGCAGCGCCGTTCGCGCGCGACCGGAGGCGCCGTCTGCCTGCGCCAGCGCCGCACCGATGCCATCGGCTGCGAGAAGATGAGCGCGGTCGAGTGCATCCGCGATCTCCGCGTCCGCCAGCCATCGGCTGTCGCGGTGATTCACCGCGACGAAGCCGGGCGGCGTCGCGATCGTCACGCCATGCCGCGCTGCGTGCTGCGCAATAGCGGGATCGCCGCCGCCGCGAACACGAGGTTTGGCAGCCACAGCGCGAGCGCCGCGGGCGCGCGCCCGGTCTCGCCGAGGTACTGACCGAAACCGAGCAACGTGTAGTAGGTAGCGACGAGCGCGATGCAGACGAGGACGCCCCACGAACGCGCTGCGCGCGAGCGCCGCAGGCCGAGTGGTACCCCAAGCGCCGCGAATACGAACGGTGCGAACGGAATCGCCAGCCGGCGGTGGAACTGGGCAGCGAACTGTGTCGGCATGCGGGCCAGATCCGGGTTGGGCGGTTCATTCATCACGTCGTATAGCTGCGACAGATCCATCTCGCTCGGCTTCAGCCGGCGCGTGGCGTCGACGATCGTGCTGGCATCGAGCGTGTAGTCGAGCTGCTCGAATGCGATGTGCTGGTGGTCGGAAAGATCGAGCGATTCGAGATGGATGTCGCCCTGCTCCATCTCCAGATGGATCAACAGCTGCTCCGGGTCGAACCGGAAGCGGGCGGTTTGCGCGAAGATCAGGAACGGTCGCTTCGGATTGCTTCGGTCGGCGATGAAGATGCGTTTCAGCAGACCCTCGTCGTCGACGTCGCGCGATTGCACGTAGAGCACGCGGCCGCCAATCGTACGAAAGCGCCCGGGCTCGAAGATCGCGCCGCGCGAGGCGACATTCGCGAGGATTTCGCGGAGCCCTCTCCGGGACGCGGGCTCGATGCGGATCATCAGCAGCGCGGTGAGCACGGAGAGCACCAGCGCGATCGCGATCACCGGAGCGAAGATCGCGCCGAGGCCGAGACCGCAAGCGCGCATCGCGGTCACTTCGGAGTCGGCCGAAAGCCGGCCCACCGCTGCGAGAATGCCGAACAGGAAACCGACTGGAACCGCGTACGGGGCCACCATGCCGATCAGAAGGACGATCACCGCGCGCGCGTCGCTGAACGACATGCCCACCGCAACCAGTTGTTCGAGTTGTTGCGCGAGGTTCTGGACCAGCAGGATCGCGATGAACGTGAAGAAGCCGATCCCCGCGAAGATCAGCACCTCGGCGGCGATCGAGCGCGCGAGGGTGCGGGGCAGCAGCATGGCGGCGTATCCTACCGGTGGCCCACCCCCAGCGCGAGGCTCGACGTCACCATCTCGCCGTGCGCGAACGCGCTGCCGCGACCGCCTGCCGCGGATCGCATCCTGCTGATCCGGCTCGGTGCCGTGGGCGATGTCGTGCGCACGCTGCCCGCCGCATCGGCTTTGCGTGTCGCGTATGCCGGCGCGCACATCGCGTGGCTCGTCGAGCCGGCGTCGCGCTCGGCGGTCGACGGCCAACCGTGGGTCGACGAGGTGCTGGTGTTTCCGCGCGGCGAGATCGAAGCCGCGCTGCGTCGCGGACGCATTCTCGCGGCGGCGCGCGTCGTGTTTTCATTCGTGCATGCGCTGCGGCAGCGGCGCTTTGATCTGGTTCTCGACTTTCACGCGATCCTGAAGAGCGGGCTGCTGGCGCGGATCAGCGGTGCGCCGCGCCGCGCCAGCTACGCGCCTCCGTTTGCGCGCGAGGGTGCCTGGCTCTTCGCGAATGCGCGCGCGCGCCTCGTCGCGCGCCGGATCTCTCGCTTCGAGCGCAATCTTGCTCTCGTCGAATTCGTGGCCCCGGGCGCGAGCGCGTCGCGGACGCCCTGGTGCGTCGCTCCGGCCGAGCGTGCGATCATGCAGAACGCCCTCGGCGCGGGGGCGAAACCCGTGGCGATCCATCCGGGGACCAGCGCCGGCACGCCGCACAAGCGATGGAGCGCCGCGGGCTATGCAGAGGTTGCGCGACGGCTACGCGACGCAGCGGGCGTCTCGTCGATCGTGCTCTTCGGACCCGTCCCGAGCGAGCGCGCGCTTGCGGCCGAGATCGTCGCCGCGTCGGACGGTGCGGCGCGACTCGCACCCGCAACGGCGTCGCTCGGCGAACTCGCTGCGTTGCTCGAGCAGTGCCGACTCTATCTCGGCGGCGACACCGGACCGATGCACGTCGCGTCGCTGGTGGGAACGCCGGTGTTGCAGATCCTCGGCCCGACCGACCCGATCGAGAATGAACCGTATCCCGGAACGCCGTCGCGCACGGTGCGCATCCCGGTCGGCTGCAGTCCGTGTCGACGCGGCTGTGCGACGGCGATCTGCCTGCGCCTGGTCACGCCATCGGCCGTCCTGACGGCCGCGCACGAACTGCTGGCGGTCGGCGGCGCAGGGTAGTAGATAGGGCGGGCGGCCTGGGGAGTGGGGGGCCTGCGGCGGTCCGGCGTGCCTCCTCGGCCCCCCACTCCCCAGCCCGGCACTTGGGTGGGCTGGTAGGGCGATGATCGACGCGCAGCACATTCTGGTTCGCGCTCCGAATTGGGCGGGCGACGTCGTGATGGCGACGCCGGGTTTCCGCGCGTTGCGTGCGGCGCACCCGCGCGCGCAGATCGTGTTGCACGTGCGCGCCGAACTGGCGCCGCTCGTCGCGGGCGCGCCGTGGTTCGACGCGGTGCTGCCGCTCGCGTCGTATCGCCGCGGCGCGGTCGCGCTGTTGCGCGAAGGATTCGCGCTGCGTCGGCGTCGCTTCGATCTCGGTGTGTGCCTGCCGGACTCGTTCTCCGCGGCGCTGCTGCTGCGCTGCGCGGGCGTTCGTCGCGTCGTCGGCTATCGAACGCAGGGTCGGGGCGCGCTGCTCGATGTTGCAGTCGAGCCGCCGGCGGGGCTGATTGCGCGCGAGCGTCACGTGCTCGGGCTCGCGCTGGCGATCGGCTGTCCGCCCTGCGGCACGCAGCTCGAACTTTTCGTCACCACGCGCGAAGAAGAGGACGCGCGCGCAGTGCTCGCAAGACACCAGATCGCCGCTGACCAGCCGCTCGCCGCGCTCGCGCCGGGGGCTTCGTACGGATCTTCGAAGCTTTGGCCCGCCGCGTCGTTCGCGAAGGTCGGCGACCTGCTCGCCGACGCCGGTGTTCGCGTCGTGGTGCTCGGCTCGCCCGCGGAGGCGCCGCTCGCCCGGCGCGTCGCCGCGGCGATGCGCGCGCCTGCGGCGGTGTTGGCGGGCGAACTCGACCTCGGCGCCATGAAGGCCGTGACGCGGCGTGCGCGCGTGCTGGTCTGCAACGACGCGGGCGCGCGACACATCGCGGTTGCGCTCGGAGTGCCGAGCGTGGTGCTCTTCGGGCCCACGAGTCTCGCAAAGACCAACTTGAATCTGGAACGCGTGCGCGCGCTCGCCTCCGACGTCGCGTGTCGTCCGTGCTATCACCGCGATTGTCCGACTGATCACCGTTGCATGACGCGGCTCGCGCCGGAACGGGTCGCCGCCGCAGCGCTGCCCGCGTTGCGCGGCGACGTGAATGCGTTCCGCGGCGAGAGCGCGTTGCGCGCGCTGCCGGCGCCCGAGAGCGCGTCGGGAGTTGCGTCGTGACGGATCTGTCGATCGTGCTGCTCACCTGGAACGGGCGCGATCTGGCGCTCGACTGCCTGGCTTCGATCGACCGCGAGGTCCGCGCCCGCACCGACGCAGGGCGCCTGCGCACCGAGACGATCGTGGTGGACAACGGCTCGGCCGACGGCACCGTCGAAGCGATTCGCGCGCGCTTCCCGTGGGCGGAGGTCGTCGCGCTGCCGCGCAACCTCGGTTTCGCGGCCGGCAACAACGCCGGATTGGCGCGCGCGAAGGGCCGCATGGTGTGCTTGCTGAACAACGACACGATCGTGCAACGCGACGGCTTCGAAGCGTGCGTGCGATATCTGGACGCGCATTCGGACGTGGGCGCGGTCGGCCCGCAGCTGCTGCATCCCGACGGCCGCAAGCAGAACAGCATCCACAACTTCCCGACGCTGGTGCTCGAGATCGTCCCGCGCGGTGTGCTCGAGACGCTGTTCCCGCGCCGCTATCCGTCGAAGCGCTTCGAGCACGAAGAACCGCTCGACGTCGAAGCCGTGCTCGGTGCCTGCATGGTCGTGCGCCGCGAGGTGATCGAGCAGGTGGGTCCGCTGCCCGAGGAGTATTTCTTCTTCCTCGAAGAGACCGACTGGTTCTACCAGATGCGCAGCAAGGGATGGCGCGTCGTGCACCTGCCCGACGCGAAGTTGGTGCACATCCACGGCGCCACGACGAAGAAGGTCGTGCCACTGCCGACGCGCATCGAGTACCACCGCTCGCTGTACCACTTCTTCCGGAAGAACCGCGGGGCCGGGCAGGCGCGCTCGGTGACGGCGGTGCGGCTCGTGAAACTGATCCTGGCGCTGGTCTTCGGCGCGCCGCTCGCGTTGGTGTCGCAAGGGGAGCGCGAGCGCTGGCGCCAGCGCGGCTGGATCCTGTTGTGGCACCTGCGCGGCCAGCCGATCGCGTGGGGCCTCGCGGGTGTGCGCGCGAAGGCGGAGGGCAACGCGTGAAAGTGCTGGTGACGGGCGGCGCCGGCTTCATCGGGTCGCACCTGGTCGACGCGCTGCTCGCGCGCGGCCATGCGGTGCGCGTACTCGACGTGCTCGATCCGCAGGTGCACGGTCCGCAGCAACAGCGCCCCGCGTACCTGAATGCCGGCGCCGAACTCCAGGTCGGCGACGTGCGCGACCACGCCGCCGTGCGCCGCGCGCTCGCCGGCGTCGAAGTGGTGTTCCACGAGGCCGCCGCGGTCGGCGTCGGCCAGTCGATGTACGAGATCGAACGCTACGTGTCGGTGAACACGCTCGGCGCTGCGGTGCTGCTCGAAGAGCTGGTCGAACACCGCGCGCAGCTGCGCCGCGTGATCGTCGCGTCGTCGATGTCGATCTACGGAGAAGGGGCATATCGCGACGCCGATGGCGCGCTGGCGTTTCCACGGCTGCGGCCGAACGCGCAGCTCGAGGCGCGCCACTGGGACTTCGAGGATGCCAAGGGGCGGCCGCTCGTCCCCGCGCCGACACCCGAGTCGAAGCCGCTGGTTCCGACTTCGGTGTACGCGGTCACCAAGCGCGATCACGAGGAACTCTTCCTCGCGATCGGCGAGGCGTACGGCATCCCGACCGTCGCGCTGCGCTACTTCAACGTCTACGGCACACGCCAGGCACTGTCGAATCCGTACACCGGCGTGATTGCAATTTTTTCGAGTCGGCTGCTGAACGGTCGCGCACCGGCGCTCTTCGAGGACGGCCGCCAGAGCCGGGATTTCACGCACGTCTCGGACATCGTCGCGGCCAACCTGCTGGCGATGGAGCGCGATGCCGCGGTCGGGAGCGTCTACAACGTCGGCACCGGTCGATCGACCAGCGTGCTCGAGATCGCCGAGACGCTGGCGCGCGAGATCGGCGTCACGGAGGCCGCCGAGGTGGTCGGGCGCTTCCGCGCGGGCGACATCCGCCACTGCTACGCCGACGTGTCGGCCGCCGCGCGTGATCTCGGATTCGAGGCGAAGGTGTCGCTCGAAGTCGGCATGCGCGAGCTGTTGCTGTGGCTGCGCACGCAGTCCGCCGAAGACCGCGTCGATCACGCGCGCAAGGAACTCGACAGCCGCGGACTCACGCGCTGATGGCTTCGCCTCTCGACGCGCGCCGGCTCGCGAAGCTGGTTCAGTCGTTCCGCCAGTTTCGACTCCTCGTACTGGGCGACGTAGTGCTCGACGAGTATCTGTGGGGAGACGTCGATCGCGTGAGCCCCGAGGCGCCCGTGCCGGTCGTGCACGTGCAGCGCGAGTCGATGGTGCTGGGCGGCGCGGGCAATGTGGTGCGCAACGTGATCGCACTGGGAGGCGGCTGCGATTTCTGCACGGCGATCGGCGAAGACCGCGCGGGCGAACGCGTGCTCGAGATGCTCGCCGAACTGGGTGTCGATGCGCGCGGCACGGTGCGCGTCGCGGGTCGACCGACGACGCGCAAGACGCGGGTCGTTGCGCGCTCGCAGCAGATCGTGCGCTACGACCGCGAGACCGAGGATCCGCTTCCGGCGAGCGCCGCGCGGGCGCTGCTCGGCGCGATCGACCAGTTCGCACCACGCGCGGACGGCGCGATCATCGAAGACTACGGGAAGGGCACGTTGGCGGGCGGAACGGTGCGCGCCGCGATGCGCAAACTCGCCGGTCACGGCGTTCCGGTGGCCGTCGATCCGAAGCAGGATCTGTCGCCGTATCGCGGCGCATCGCTGGTGAAGCCGAATCTGCGGGAGGCCGAGGTGCTCGCCGGCATGCGGATCCGCACGCAGGACGACCTCGCGAAGGCGGCGCTGCGACTGCGCCGCAAACTCGGCGGCGCGGCCGTCGTGGTCACGCGCGGCGCGGAAGGGATGGCGCTCTTCGAAGGGGACGGCCGCGCCTGCTTCGTCGGCACGCCGCGGCGCGAGGTATTCGACGTGCAGGGCGCGGGCGATACGACGATCGCCGCGCTCTTCCTGGCGCTGCGCGCCGGTGGCTCGCTGCTCGAAGCGGCGGTCATCGCGAATGCCGCGGCCGGTATCGTGGTGAGCAAGGTCGGGACCGCGACGGCGAGTCCCGCCGAAGTGTTGGAAGCGTTGCCGGCGGCGATCAACGCGGCGAAGGCGCCGCAAGGCGGGGGGACGCGCGCGTGATCCGCAGCATGACCGGTTACGGGCACGCGGCCTTTGCAGTCGAAGGTCTCGGTTTCGAAGCGGAGGTGCGCAGTGTGAACCACCGCCACCTCGACGTGCGCGTGCGGCTGCCGCATGGCCTCGCGGTCTTCGAGGCCGAGGTGCGCCAGCAGGTCGCCGCGAACCTCGATCGCGGCAAGGTGGACTTCACGATCCGCAGCGTCTCGGGCGATACGCCGTCCGAATCGGTGGCGCTCGATCTCGCCGCGGCCGAGCAGTACCTGCGCGCCGCACGGCGGCTGCGCGACGACCACGGTGTTCCCGGCGAACTCGACGTACGCGGCCTGCTCGGCCTGCCCGGCGTTGCGCGCGTGGTCGAGCGCAAGCTGCCCGAGGAAAGCGTCCGGCGCGTGCTCCACGCGGGCGTCGTCGCAGCGCTTGCCGGTCTGGCGTCGATGCGCGCGGCGGAAGGCGAAGCGCTCGACCGCGAACTGCGCGGGCGACTCGATCGCATCGACGCGCTGGTCGAGTCGATCGCGGCGCGTGCGGGCGAGGTGCAGATCGCCGTGCGCGATCGATTGCGCAAGCGCGCCGAGCAGCTGCGCGAGGAGACCGGGCTGCTCGACGATGCGCGGCTGCATCAGGAAGTCGTCTGGGCGGCCGATCGCCTCGACATCACCGAGGAAGCCGTCCGGTTGCAGAGCCACACCGCGCAGTTTCGTTCGATCCTCACGTCCGCGGGTCCCGGTGAGCCCGCGGGCCGTCGATTGGAGTTCCTGCTCCAGGAAATGGGTCGGGAGGGCAATACGATCGGATCGAAGGGTTCGGACGCTCCGATCGCGCACCAGGTCGTCGAACTGAAAACCGAACTCGAACGCCTCCGCGAACAGGTGCTCAACGTTGAATGATCCCAATCCGATGAACCGCTCCCCCCGAGAAGTCCACAAAGTGCGCTCGCGCACCCCGCGCGGAGTTCTGGATGAAGAAGCCCCGACCGGAGCTCCCGACAAAGCAGCCCCGATCGGAGATGAAGCCCATGCAAGCGATGCTGCCGTCCGCGGCGGCGTCGCGCGCAGCGAGGCGAAGTCTTCGGAGCCGAGCGAAGCTCATAAGGCTCGCGGTCGCGCCAGCAACCCGGAAGCCGGAAGGTCGGGCTCAATGCCCGAGCTTCCGACCCGGACGCAAACCCAAAAACTCCTCAACGTCGGCTACGGCAATCTCGTCGCCGCCCGTCGCGTCGTCGCGATCGTCGCACCCAACGCATCGCCCATGCGCCGACTGCGGCACGAGGCCGCCGAGCGTGGCAAGTTGGTCGACGTCACCGAAGGCCGGCGAACGCGCTCGATCGTGATCCTCGACAGCGATCACGTGGTGCTCTCGGCGATCAACCCCGAGACGCTGGCCGCGCGCCTCGTGGAGGACGACGCGGGGCCGCACGCTTGAGCGGCGCGCGACCCGGCGTCTTGTTCGTGCTCTCGGCGCCGTCGGGCGCCGGCAAGACGACGGTCTGCAAGGGTGTCATCGCGCGAGACGCCGGCATCGTCGTCTCGGTGTCGCACACGACGCGCCTGCCGCGTCCCGGCGAGCGCGATGGCATCGAGTACCACTTCGTATCGTCCGCCGCGTTCCGCAAGCTGGTCGCGGAAGATGGCTTCCTCGAGCACGCGGAGTACAGCGGCAATCTCTACGGAACTTCGTGGGCGGGGATCGAGTCGCCGCTTGCGCGGGGCCTGGACGTGCTGCTCGAGATCGAGACCGAGGGCGCCCGACAGGTGCGCGAGCGGCGCCCCGACGCACATCTGATCTTCCTGTTGCCGCCGTCGCTCGCGGTGTTGGAATCGCGGCTGCGCGGACGCGGCACGGAGGGCGCCGAAGAAGTCGACCGCCGGCTCGCGATCTCGCGCCGCGAATTTGCGACGGCGAGCCTGTTCGCCAGCTTCGTCGTCAACGAGAATGCGCAGCGCGCGGTGGAAGACGTGCTCTCGATCGTCGTCGCCGTGCGGGCGGGCACGCTCGGGGAACTCGGCGATCGCTTCAGCCTTGCGCGGCTGCGCGCGACGCTCGATCCGGCGCTGGCCGCCTGGCTGCCGCTATGAGGTAAGCTGGGCGAAACCACCGGCCCCCCGGGCCGCGGGAACCGATGCTCCGTTTCAACGACGTCGCCGACAAAGTTCTCGAGCACCATCCCGACGCAGACCTCGGGATGCTCCAGCGCGCCTACGTGTTTGCGGCGAAGGTGCACGAGGGCCAGCAGCGGCTCTCGGGCGAGCCCTACCTGATCCACCCTCTCGAGGTCGCCGGCGTGCTGGCGGAAATGCGGCTCGACCCCGCTGCGGTCGTGGCCGGCCTGCTGCACGACACGCTCGAGGACACGCTCACCACCGCGGGCGAGATCCGCCGGCTCTTCGGCGACGAGGTCGGCTTTCTCGTCGAGGGCCTGACCAAGATCGCAAAGATCGAGTTCACGTCGGCGCGCGAACGCCAGGCCGAGAGTTTCCGCAAGATGCTGGTCGCGATGTCGAAAGACATTCGCATCCTGTTGATCAAGCTCGCCGATCGACTCCACAACATGCGCACGCTCGGTTTCATGTCGGATGACGCCAAACGCCGCGTTGCCCAGGAGACCGCGGACATCTACGCGCCGCTCGCGCACCGGCTCGGCATCGACTGGATGCGGCGCGAGCTGGTCGATCTGGCGTTCAAGACACTGCGCCCGCAGCTCGCCGAGGATCTCGAGAAACAGCTCTACGCCCGGCGCCAGGAGCGCGCGCAGTACGTGGAGGAAGTCCTCGGCATCCTCTCGGCGAAGCTGCGCGAAGCCGGCATCGGCGCCGAAGTGACCGGCCGCGACAAGGAAATGGCGTCGATCCAGGCGAAGATGACCACGCAGGGCGTCACGCTCGACGAGATCCACGACGTGATCGCGTTTCGCATCATCCTCGAGGGAGGGGCCGAGTCGGTCTACACGGCGCTCGGTATCGTGCATGGCACCTGGCGCCCGGTGCCGGGCCGTTTCAAGGACTACGTCGCGCTACCCAAACCCAACGGCTACAAGAGCCTGCACACCACCGTGATCGGTCCCTACGGCGAGCGCATGGAAGTGCAGATCCGCACGCGCGAGATGCACCGCAACGCCGAACTCGGCATCGCCGCGCACTGGAAGTACAAAGAAGGACGATCGGGCGATCGCGACGACGACGAGCAGAAGTTCGCCTGGCTGCGCCAGCTGCTCGACCGCCACCAGGAACTCTCCGACCCGCACGAGTTCCTCGACGCGCTGAAGGTCGATCTGTTCCCGGACGAGGTCTTCGTCTTCACGCCGAAGGGCGACGTGATCAACCTGCCGAAGGGCAGCACGCCCGTCGACTTCGCCTACGCGATCCATTCCGAAGTGGGCGAGCACTGCTCGGGGGCGCGCGTGAACGGCAAGATCGTGCCGCTGCGCCATGTACTCGCCGATGGCGACACGCTCGAGATCATGACGAGCGAGTCGCAGGTTCCGCGCAAGGACTGGCTCGACTTCGTCGTCTCCGGCAAGGCGCGCTCGAAGGTGCGCCACGCAATCCGCGTCGCCGAGCAGGCGCGCAGCCGCGAACTCGGTCGCGACATCCTCGAGAAGGAACTGCGCCGCATCGGCCTTTCGCTGGCGCGTCTGCTCGAGAGCGGGGCACTCGCCGAGCTGGCCGGTCACGAAGTCTCGGGTTCACCCGACGATCTGTTCTCGGCGATCGGCTACGGAAGACTGGCGCCAGCCGCGATCGTCGCGAAACTGCGCGGCGACGCAGCGCCCGAACCGGAGCCCGCGCCGAAGCGCCGCCGCCGCATCTTCGGCCGCGAGCGCGTCGTGCCGCCCAGCACGGGCATCAGCGTCGACGGCGTCTCGGACGTGCTGGTGCGCTTCGCCAACTGCTGCAATCCGCTGCCAGGCGACGACGTGATCGGCTTCGTCACCCGTGGTCGCGGCGTCACCGTCCACGTCCGCGACTGCCAGCACGCCTTTACGCTCGATCCGGACCGCCGCATCGACGTGCAGTGGGAAGCGAAATCGACGAAGCCGCGGCTGGTGCGTGTGCGTGCGGTGTCGGTCGATCAGCCTGGCGTGCTCGCGAAGATCACCAAATCGATCGCGGGCACCCATGTCAACATCGGCGCGGCGCGCGTCAGCACCAACGCCGCCGATCAGACCGCCGTCCACGAGTTCGATCTGTGGGTCACCGATCTGCGTGCGCTCACCGGTGTGATGAAGGAGATCGAACGCGTGCGCGGCGTCCTCAGCGTCGAGCGGGTCCGCACGTGAGCGAGGCGGCGGGAGCGCCGCGCAAGAGCATCTCGGCGACCGTCATCTGTCTCGACGAAGAACGCAACATCGGCGCCTGTCTCGAGAGCCTCGCGTGGTGCGACGAGATCGTCGTCGTCGATTCCGGCAGCCGCGATGGCACGGTCGAGGTCGCGCGCAAACACGCGACGCGCGTGCTGCACCACGCGTGGCCCGGCTACGTCGCCCAGAAGAACTGGGCGCTCGAACAGACGACCGGCGACTTCGTGCTCTGTGTCGATGCGGATGAGCGCTGCACGCCCGCGCTGCGCGAGGCGATCGAAGTCGCGCTGCGTGGCGACGTTCGCGAGGTGGGCTTCGAGGTGCGCCGTCACGTCTTCTATCTCGGCCGCTGGATCGACCACGGCGGCTGGTATCCGGATTGGAAGCTGCGCCTGGTGCGCCGCGGCAAGGCGCGCTGGGGCGGCATCGATCCGCACGACAAGCTGATCGCCGACGGCCCCGTGCGCCGGCTCGACGCCGAACTCGTGCACTTCACCTACGCCGACTTCGCCGCCCATCTGCGCACCGTGCAGCGCTTCTCGGACGTCGTGTCGGAGGTGTGGGCAGGCGAGGGCCGCCGCTTCTCGCTGTGGCGCGCGATTGCGCATCCACCCGCGAAATTCTTCGAGTGCTACGTCTGGAAGCGCGGCTTCCTCGACGGCTGGCCGGGCTTCGTGATCGCCATGACGTCGTCGTTCTACGTCTTCGCCAAATACGTGAAGCTCCGCGAAAAGTGCGAGCCAACGGCGAGCGGCGAGACCCACGAGACCTGATGCGGATTCTGCAGCTCAGCAGCGACTGGAAGTGGACGGGGCCGGCCGAGCCGATGCTGCGTCTCGCTGAAGCGCAGCGCGCGCGCGGACACACGGTGGCGATGGCGTTCCCGAGCGCGCCGGCGGATGCGAATCGCTCGCTCGCGACGGAGGCGAAAGCCGCGGGCTTCGCATCGGTCGTGCCACTCGATCGACGCCGCGGCGTGTCCCTACTCGGCGATCGCAAGGACGCCGCGCAGCTGCGCGAATGGCTCCGCGCAGGCGCGGTCGACGTCGTGCACTGCTGGCACACGCGCGATCACGTTCTCGCCTGGCGCGCCGCGCGCGGCAGGCGCGACGTCACCGCGATCGTTCGCAGCTACCGGATCGCCGAGCGCATCGCGCGCACGCCGTGGAATCGCTGGCTCTTCGGGCCCGCGACGGACGCTTTGCTGTGTGCGTCTCCCGAGACCGCGCGACGCAACGCAGTGCTGCGTGGCGGGGGTCCGATCGCCGGCGCCTTTGGCGCCGTCGATCTCTCGCGCTACCGGCCGCTGCCAGCCGATCCGATCGTGCGCGCCGCGCTCGGCTTCGCGCCCGCGCACGAGGTGATCGGCATCGTTGCGCGCATGCAGCTGCATCGGCGTTTCGATCTGCTGCTCGCGGCCGCGCAGCAACTCTTCGCGCGGCGTCCGAACGCGCGGCTGCTGGTCGTCGGCCGTGGCACGCAGCGCGCGCGTGTCGCGGAGCAGCCGGCCGCGGAACTCGGCATCGCCGATCGCGTGGTCTTCGCCGGCTATCGCGCGGGCGACTACGCCGACGTGGTTCGCGCGATCGACGTCTTCACCTTCCTCGTGCCCGGCTCCGACGGCAGTTGCCGTGCACTGCTCGAATCCGCCGCGTGCGGGATTCCTGCCGTCACGACGCGCCGGGGTGCGCTCGCCGAGATCGTCGTGGGCGGCGAGACGGGCCTGCTCGCCGACGAAACGCCGGCCGCGCTCGCGGCCGCCTGGGAGGCGCTACTCGAGGATCCGTTGCGTCGCGCGGCGATGGGAGCAGCCGCGCGCAAGCGGGCAGAGCAGTGTTTTGCGCCCGAGCAGTTCGCGGAGATTGCGCTGCGACTCTACGACGAAGCGCTCGCGGCGCGTTCGAAGCGGGCGTAGCGCGCGCAGAGCACTGGCAACAACAGCAGGTTGAGCGCGGTCGATGTGGCGAGGCCGCCCAGGATCACGATCGCCATCGGACCGTCGATTTCGCCGCCCGCATCGCCCGCCGCGAGTGCGACCGGCAGCAAGCCGAAGCCCGTCACCAGCGCGGTCATCATGACGGGTACGACGCGTTCGCTCGCTCCGCGGAGGGCGGTCGCATGGCTCCAGGTCGCGCCCTCCTCGTCCACCAGGTGCTGGAAATGCGACACCATCATGATCGCATTGCGAGCGGTGATCCCGAACACGGCGACGAATCCGACGAGCGAACCCAGCGAGAGTCCGTGGCCGGCACCGAGCCATGAACTCACCAGCACCGCGAGTACGCCGCCGGCCATCGCCAACGGCACGTTGATCAGAAAGAACGCCAGCACGCGAGGTGAGCGCGACACCGTCGCGAGCAGCAGCACGATTCCCACCGCGCCGAGTGCGCCGCGCAGCACGATCTCGCGCTGCGCCGCCGCGCGTTCCTCGGCGGCGCCGGCGAACACGGCGTAGGTCCCGGTCGGGAACTCGACCTTTGCGTCCACTGCCTTGCGCGCTTCGGCAACGAACGACGACACGTCGCGCCCGCTGACATTGCAGGTGACGGTCTGCCGCCGCCGGCCGGCTTCGTGCAGGATCACGTCGCGCCCGTCGCGGACGTCCAACTCCGCCAACTCGCGGAGCGGCATCAGGCTGCCGCTGGCGCTGCGGATCGGGAGCGCCCCGATCGTCTCGGGGTCGCGACCTGTCTCGGTGTCGAGCACGACGACTACGTCCGCGACCTCGTTGCCGCGGTGGGTCTGGGCGACGACGGTCCCCCGGTACGCCGTCTGGATCTGGTCGAGCAGGTCGGCGGGGCGAAAGCCGAAGCGTGAGATCGCATCGGCGCGGGGCCGGATCGTCACGCGCGGTGCCGAAGCCACCGACTGGACGAGCACGTCGGCAGCGCCGCGCACGCTTCCCAGTGTCTGCGCGATCTCTGCGGCCTTGGTGTCGAGCAGGTCGAGGTCGTCACCGAATACGTTCACGACGACGGCGGCGGTTTCGCCGCTGATGGTCTCGCTGATGCGATCACCGAGGAAGGTCAGGACCTCGGCGCGGAACCCGGGGAACGAGGCGAGCAGCGCGCGCACGTCGTCGACGGTACGCGCTTCGCCCGCGCTGCTCAGTTTCGCGAGCTCCACGTGCATCTCGCTGCGCTCGGGGCCCCAGGTGTCCTCCCCCTGCTCGGCGCGCCCGACCTGCTGCTCGACGGTCGCGATCCCCGGCATCGCGAGCAGCGACTCCGAGATGCGACGCCCGATGCGCAGCGACTCCTCGAGCGCGGTGCCGGGAGGACCGCGGAGCTGCAGGACCAGGTGACCCTCGCGGAACTCCGGCAGGAACTCGCCACCGAGGAACGGCAGCGCGACGAGACCGAGCGCCAAGACAGTGGCCGCGCCCACATAGAGCGGCAGCGGGCGCGCGAGTACGCGCTCGAGCTGCGCGGCGTAGCGGGTGCGGAGAATCGTCTGGAGGCGCGGCTGTTGCGGGTGCGGGAGGCCGCGGCCGAGAAGCGAAAGGCAGAGCGCCGGCGTCACCGTGAGCGCCACCATGAGCGACGCGCCGATCGCCAGCAGATAGCTCTGCGCGAGCGGCCCGAAGAAACGTCCCGCGAGGCCGCTCATCGTGAGCAGCGGCAGGAAGACCAGCACGACGCTCGCGGTTGCGTACACGACGGCGGTTCGCACCTCGAGTGAGGCGTCGAGAACGACCGCAAACGCGGAGCGCGGACGCCCGCGCGCCTCGTTCTCGCGAAGCCTCCGCACGATGTTCTCGACGTCGATGATCGCGTCGTCGACCACTTCGCCGATCGCGATGGCGAGGCCGCCGAGCGTCATCGTGTTGAGCGTGATTCCGAGCGCGCGCAGCACGATCACCGCGGAGAGGAGCGACAGCGGGATCGCCGTCAGCGAGATGAACGCAGTGCGTGCATCGCGCAAGAAGACCACCAGCACGACGATCACCAGCGCGGATCCGAGCGCGAGCGCCGTCTCGACGGTGCCGAGCGACGCTTCGATGAAGCTCGCGGGTCGGTGCAGGCGCGGGTAGACCTGCACGCTCTCGCGTTCGAAGATCGGCGCCATCTCGGCGAGCGCTGCTTCGATCTGGCGCGTCACCTCCATCGTGTTGGCGCGCCACTGGCTCGACAGCGACAGCAACACGCCGGGGCGGCCCTGCACGAGGGCGTCGCCGAACTTCGGCGCCGCGCCGTTCACCACATCCGCCACGTCGGCGAGGCGCAGCGGGATGCCGTCGCGCACGACGACGACCGTGGCACCGAGATCAGTCAGCGACGGGGGCTCGCCGACGGTGGCGATGGGAATGCGCTGGTTCTCGGTCTCGACGAAGCCGGCGCCGCGGATCGCGCTCGCGTCGCGCGCCGCCGCGAGCACGTCGGAGATGCCCAGTTGGTGGGCTCGCAGCGCATCCGGGTGCACTCGAATCTGCGTCTGTCGCACGTCGCCGCCGAACAAGTTGACGCGCGCGACGCCCGGTACGGCGAGCAGGCGCGGTCGCAGCGTCCACTCGGCGAGCGCACGCAGCGCCTGGGGGGAGAGGCGATCGGAAACCAGCCCGATCTTGAGCACGTCCATCGTCGCCGAGGTCAGTGGCGACAGGCGCGGCGTGCTGACGCCCTGCGGCAGCCGCACCGCAACTTCTCCGAGACTCTCGGTGAGCAGCTGCCGATCGACCAGCAGCGCCGAGTCCTCCCGGAACACGACGCTCACGACGGAGAGCCCGGCGATCGATTCGGAGCGCAGCGCCGCCATGCCCGGCAGGCCACCGATGGCCGACTCGATCGGCTGTGTCACGAGTTGTTCGACCTGCTCGGGCGCGAAGCCCGGCGACTCGGTCTGCACGACGACCTGGGGCGGCACGAAGTCCGGGAACACGTCGAGGTCTGCGTGCCGCGCCGACCAGATCCCGAACGAGACCAGCAGGGCCGCCAGCACGAACACGTGATTGCGACGGCGCAGCGAGCTGGCGACGACGGCGCGCAGCATCGCGTCAGTCGGTCTCTGCCGGCGGGTTCGGGGACGACTCCAAACCGAGCAGTTCCTGGGCGCCGCGCACGACCACCGGCTCGCCGGGGGCGAGCGCGCCACTCGCCAGCCAGCCGTCGTCGCGCTGGCGCAGCAGCGACACGGCGCGCCGCTCGAAGACGCCGGCGGACGTTTCGACGTAGACGAAGGCGTTGCCGTCGCGACGCACGATGGCGGCGCGCGGCACCACGACACCCTCGAATGCGCGCTCGGCGAAGCTGAGGGTGGCGACGAGCGCGCTGCCCGTCGGGGGCGGATCCGCCTCGATCAGCACCAGCCAGCCGAAGCCCTGCACGACGGGATCGACACTCGTTGCGGGCGAGAGGATTCGAGCGGCGAGCGGTCGCTCGGGGTGCAGCGCCAAGGAGAGTCGCATGCCGCTGACGGCGCCGAGCGCGTCGTTGCCGCTTGGAGCATCGACGCGCGCGAGTGCGGCGTGTCTCGTCGTCAGGCGCGACAACAACCCGCCGAGATCGGGTCGCTGCGCGAGGTCGTAGCCCCAGGCGGCGACGAAGCGCGCAAACGACGCCTCGAGCTCCAGACGGGCCCGCCGATCGTCGTCCTCGGCGATCTCGAGATCGCGCGCGGACGCATTCTGCTGTCCCTGGCTCAGACGTCGCACCCGCGCGAGTTCACGGCCCGTGCGTTCGGCGACGCTCTGTGCGGTCGCACGCGCGAGCGCGACCTCGAAGAACGGGGTCGGGTCGAGCACGCGACCGGAGGCCGGAACCTCCCCGCTGTCGCGACCCGCGACGAGCGGCGCCGTCGCGAGCGCGATGTGCTCGCGCTGCACCGCATCGAGGACGATCGGAGCATCCGAGGCGCGCGCGCTGGCAACCAGCACGAGCGATGCACACGGAAACCAGAGCCAGCGCATCATTGCGTCTCCGGCGCGGCGCGCGTGTTCGCGGCGCTGGGTGTTTCGCCGTCCCGTGCCAGCGGCCCCTGGACGGCCGCCTCGAGACCGGCGCGCGTGCGGTCGAGCGCGAGACGCGCTTCGAGAAGCGTGATTTCGCTGCGCTGCACCTCGACCTCCGCTGCCAGCTCGGCAGAACGATCGGCCGCGCCCGCTGCTCGCGCGGCGCCGGCGCGCTGGGCCGAACGACGCTGCGCGGCGACCAACGCTTCGAAGCGTCGAACCTGGTCGCGCACGCCGCCGAGTTGCGCGAAACCCTGATCGAGTTCGGCGATCACCTGCGCCTGCAGCGCGACGAAGCGCGCCGCCACTTCGCCGCGCGCCGCGACGGCCTCGGCGATCGGTCCCTGGTTCTGGTTCATCACCGGCAGATCGAGCGACACGCTGAGTCCCCACTTGTTCTGGCCCTGATCGAATTGGTAGCCGCTGCCGAGGTGCAGGTCGGGCCATTGCTTCGCGAGTTCGAGACGCAGCGCGGCCTCGCTGGCGGCGTATTCGTCGAGGGCGGCGAGCACATCGGCGCGTTCCAGCAGCGCACGGCGGCGCGCGTCGCTCGGCTCCAGCGCATCGACGGGATCGCCCGCTTCGCCGAGCGGATAGATGAGTTCGAAGCCGTCGAGCGCGCGACCCGGAACACCGATCACCGCGGCGACCCGCGCGCGCGTTGCCGCGTTTTCGCGCTCGGCGTCGGCGAGCTCGGCTTCGGCTCCGAGCAACAGGAGTCGTTGCAGCATCGCGTCGGCTTGCGACGCGGCGCCCGCCTGCACGCGATCGGCGATGCGATCGACCAGTTGCTGCTGCGCGGCCCGACGCCTTCGCAACAACTCGACGCGCTGCTGACTCGACACGGCGTCGGCCAGCGCAGCGCGGAGTTCGCGACGCACGCGCCACGCTTCGACGACCACCGCGCGCTCGGCGGCCGCTGCGAGCGCGTCGGCGCGATCGATGCGGTACTGCCGCTTGTGCGCGGTCTCGAGCGGCCAGTCGAAGTGCAGCGCCGCGACCCACGGACTGACGCCGGCGCCGGGGTTGCTGCTCCACTCGGGCGCGATCGCGAGCGACGGGTTCGGGCGCTGGCCCGCGGTTGCGATGCCGCCGCGCGCGACCTCGAGTTGGGCGCGCGCCACATCGAGGCTCGGCTGGAAGTAGAACGCGGCGAGCGTCAGAGCGGTGAGGTCGAGGCGCGGCGGCGGCCAGGCGGCGAATGGGGTCGCGAGCTGCCGCTCGAGAAAGCTGCGCAAGCCGGGATCCGCCAGCGAGCGCGCTTCGAGCGCAGCCGCGCTTCGTTCGGCGGAGAGCGGCGCGGGATCGACGTGCTGACACGCGACGAGCAGCGTCGTCGCCAGCGCGACCACCCCTCGTCGCGATGCGCCCCGCGTCGACATCCAGCGTCTCACGAGCGTCAAGTTCGGCGTCAGCGATCCGACTTTCAAGCGGAGGAGCGCAGCATGACGGTCTCGTCACGCGCTGGCGTTTCGCTCGCCGAGACGCGGCTCGGCGTCGGCCGCCGGATCTCGAGCGGGACGCGCACTGCGAAGCGCGCGCCGCCGAGTGGGGACGCGCCGACGCTCAGATCGCCACCGTGGAGCCGCGCGATCATCCGCGCGATCGCGAGGCCGAGGCCCGCGCCCGCCGTGTTGCGGGATCCGTCGAGCTGGACGAAGCGGTCGAAGATCCGCTCGCGATCGCGCTCGGGAACGCCGGCACCGGAATCGCCGACGGTGATGCTTGCCGTGGCCTCGTCGGCCGCGACGTCCACCCGGATCGCGCCGCCGGCCGGTGTGTGCGAGACGGCGTTGTCGAGCAGGTTCGCGACGGCCTGCTGCAACAGCCCGGCATCGACCGATGCGACGACGTCGCCGCCGGACGCGTCGATCTCGAGCACGACGCGGTTCTGCTCGCAGGTCGGGCGAAACAGTTCGACCAGGTCGCTGCCGAGCCGGACGAGGTCGATGCGTTCGCGGTGCAGCGGAAGCCGGCCTGCGTCGCCCTTCGACAACAGCAGCAGGCGCTCGATCAGCCGGCGCATCGCCTCCATCGACTCGCGGATCGCAATCAGATCCTGCGCTGGTGCCGCCGGGTTCGGCGCGAGGAGAGCGACATCGACGAGGTTCAGCGCGCGATTGACCGGCGTGCGCAGCTCGTGGGCGACGTCGGCGCTGAAGGCGGAGACGCGCTCGAACGACTGCTCGAGTCGCTCGAGCACGCGGTTCAGCGCGAGCGCGTGGCGATCCACGTCATCGGCGCTGCCGCGCAGCGCGAGGCGCGCATCGAGGCTGCGCTCGTCGATGCCCTCGATTGCGCGCGTGGCATCGCGCAGCGGGGCGAGCGCGCGGCGCGTCGCGAGGGTCGCTACGGCGATCGTGCCGAGGATTCCGAGCAGCAGACTGATTGTGATCTGGCCGAGATGCTCCTGGCTCTCGTCGACGAAGTTTGCCAGCGAAGCCGCGGCTTCGAGGTGTCCGCCGTTCGCCGCCCGGAGCGCGCGAACCAGATGATCCTCGCGGGCCGCGAAACTGAGCCGCAGCGAGGAGGTCCGGTGTGGCCACAGGCGACCGCTCGAAGGCCACCGGCCGCTGAGATCGTGGGTGGTCCCATCGGCATCGACGCGTCGGAAGACGGGCTCGCCGACGACTGGTGTTTCGCGCAGCTGCGCGTCGTCGCGGGCAGACTCCGCGGCGGCAAATCGATTCAGTTCCGCCAGCAATTCGCGATCGAGCACCTCGATCGCCTCGTGCGTCGCGACGAAGAACAGGGTCGTCACGACGCCGATCAGCAGCAGCGAGATCGCCGCGCCGATGACGAGCCCCATCTGCACGTCGACACGCCGCCAGAGCGCGCTGGCATCACGCATCGATCGAGTATCCGGCGCCGCGCACGGTGCGGATGCAGTCGACACCTCCCGCCGACTCCAGCTTTCGTCGCAAACGGTTGACGTGGACCTCGACGACGTTCGTGCCCGGGTCGAAGCGGTAGCCCCAGACCTGTTCGAGCAGCTCCTTGCGGGTGAGCACTTCGCCTGCGCGCGCGAGCAGGAAGTGCAGCAGCTCGAGCTCCTTCGGGGTGAGATTGAGCACGGTCTCGCCGTGGCGCGCATTGCGGTGCAGCAGATCGACTTCGAGCGCGCCGACCCGCGCGACCTCGACGCGCGTTGGCGGACGCCGCAGCAGCGCGCGCAATCGCGCCGCGAGTTCGACCAGTGCGAACGGCTTGACGAGATAGTCGTCGCCGCCGCGGTCGAGGCCCTCGACGCGATCGCCGACGCCGTCGCGCGCGGTCAGGATCAGCACCGGGATCCCGGCGCTGCGCGCGCGCAGCGCGTCGAGCACGTCGTAACCGCTGCCTCCCGGAACCATCACGTCGAGGACCGCCGCGTCGAAGGCAATGCGGTCGATCGCAGCGCAGGCGGACGCGACATCGCCCACCGCCTCGACCTCGTAGCCGCGATGGGCGAGCCCGGTGGCGACGGCCTGGGCCGTCACCGCATCGTCCTCGAGGAGCAGTACGCGCGCCATGCGACCCACCGTAGTGCTCGCGCCGCTTCGTTGCATGCGGATCCGCTGGAATGCGATCGGAGCGGGGGATGAAGTTCCGTTCATCCCTCTGGAGCGCGCCTTGGCGCTCCCTACGTTGCGGTGGTGTCGAACGAGACGAATGTCCTGCGCGTCGTCGCATCCCCGCTCGCAGTTTCGGAGTGGTTGGTGGCTGGGCTCGTCGTGGCCACGGCGCTGTTCGTGGTGTCGCTCGGCGGCGCGCACGACTTCTCGCACATCGACGAGCATCGCTACGCAGAAATAAGTCGCGTCATCGCGAGCTCGGGCGGCGACTGGCTGGTGCCGCATCTGAACGGTGCGGTCTACTACGACAAGCCGCCGCTCTTCTTCTGGATCGCAGCGCTGGCGCAGCGGCTCGGAATCGGATTGCCCGCGGCGGCGATCATCCCGTCGCAGCTCGGCGCAGCGGCGGCATTGCTCGGCACCTATGGAATCGCGCGGCGTCTCGGCGGTCTGCGCGCGGCGCTGGCGAGCGCGGTGCTGCTCGCGACCGGCGCGCGCTTCGCGAGCCTTTCGGGCCGAGCGAATCTCGATGCGCTGGTGACGGGATTCATCGTCGTTTCGCTCTACGCGTACATTCGCGGCGAGACGAGCGAGGCACGCAGCGCGTCGCGCGGCTGGTACACAGTCGGCTGTCTCGCCGCCGGGCTCGGTGTGCTGGTGAAGGGGCCGATCGCGATCGCAATCCCCGCCGTGGCGATCGTCGCGTCGCGCCTGCTCGAGGGGCGTCCGCGGAGTCTGCTCTCGGCGTGGCTGCCGGCCGCCCTGGCGCTCGCGCTGCTACCCGTTTCGGTTTGGCTCGCAGTGGCCGGTCAGCGCGTCGGCTGGGACTACGTCTCGCAGATCGTGATGCGTCACGCGCTCGACCACGCGCTCGGTCGCGTGAGCCATGCGGGCGCCCCTTGGGACTATCTGCGCATCTTCCCAGTCGCCTTCCTGCCCGGAGTGCTGCTGTTGCCCGCGGCGTTCGCCACGTTGCCGCGACGAGGGCCGCTCCCGCCCGGCGATGCGTTCCCGCTCGCGTGGTTCTGCGGCGGCTTCCTGTTGCTGTCACTGCTGCCGGTGAAACGCCATCACTACCTGATGCCGCTCTATCCCGGCGCAGCGCTGTTCATCGCGCGGATCGCGACGCGGGAGGGTGAACGATTGCTGCGCGAGCGGCGCGTCGCGCTCGCGCTCGTCACAGCCGGGCGCTTCGCGATTGCGGCGCCGCTCGCCGCAATTGGCGGAGCGCTGCTGCTGGCCGCGTTCCTCGCGGCGCTCGGCATCGATCCAACCGCGCCTTTCGCTGCGCCGAAGGGCGCGCGGATCTGGCAGCTCGTCGCCGCGGCGCCGCCCGCCACGATCGGCCTCGGTGGCGCACTCGGAGGGGCGGCGCTCGCGGGCGCGTTTCTGGCGATGCGGACCGTTTCGAATCGGCGACGGGCGATCGGTCTCGCGCTGGCGGCGCTCGCGGTGACGGTCGCCGATGCGCGCGTGATCAAGTCCGTTCTCTTCCGGGGACGCGAGAAGCGCGCGTTCCTGGAGTCGGTGTCGTCCATCGTGGGCGACGCCCCGGTCGCAGACTACGGAGGCATGCACTACGCCGCGAACTGGGTGCTGCGCCGCGACACCGTCCCGGTTCTCGGCGACGTCGCCACGGCTACGCGCTTCGTCTCCGCGAGCGCGCCTCGACCGGGATTCCTGCTCGCCGATCGCGGGAATCTCGATCGGAAGGGAATCCCTGCTGGAATGGAAGTGCGGATCGAATGGCCGCGTCCGCTCGCGCCGGATCTCGTCGTGCTCGCGCCTACGGGACGGTGAACGGCGCTGCATCCCGCGTAGCGAGGCAACGCCGAGCGGCGTTCCGCGATCCTGGGCGCAAGTCGGGAAACCGCAGCGCATCCCGCGTAGCGAGGCAACGCCGAGCGGCGAGGATCATCAGTTTGCGACATCACCACTCTGGATTCCCACCAGCTCGCGATACAGCCCGATCTTCTCCATCAGCTCGTCATGCGTGCCCAACTGCGACACGGCGCCGTCTTCCAGCACCACGATCTTGTCCGCGTGACGGATCGTCGAGAGGCGGTGCGCGATCACGATCACGGTGCGATTCCGCATCAGCGTGTCGATCGCGCGCTGCACCAGTTGCTCGCTCTTCGCATCGAGCGAAGAGGTGGCTTCGTCGAAGATCAGCAGCGACGGGTTCTTCAGCAATGCGCGCGCGATCGTGATGCGCTGGCGCTGTCCGCCCGAGAGCTTCGTGCCGGCGTCGCCGACCGGTGTGTCGTAGCCCTGGGGCAGCGTCGCCGCGAACTCGTCGACGTAGCCGGCGCGCGCGGCGGCAAGGATGTCCGCGTCGCTGGCGTCCGGGCGCCCGTAGCGGATGTTGTCGCGGATCGTGCCGCCAAACAGGAACGGGTCCTGGGATACCACCGCCACCTGCGCGAGCAGCGCGTCGCGCGAGATCTGGCGCAGGTCGACGCCGTCGATCTCGATCGTGCCGGCGCTCGGCTCGTAGAAGCGCAGCAGCAGGTCGGCCAGCGTCGTCTTGCCACTGCCCGTGCGACCGACCAGCGCGACGACCTCGCCGGCGCGTACCTCGATCGAGACGTCACGCAGCACCGGCTCGCGGCCGTACGAGAACGACACCTTCGCGATGCGGATGCCCTCGTGGATGCCGTCGATGCGCACGGCGTCCGCGGCGTCGGCCGTTTCGGACGGCGTGTCGAGCAGTTCGAAGTAGCGCTCGGCCGAGGGCAGCGCGTCCTGTAATTGTGTCCAACTCTTGGTGAGGTCCTTCGAGGTGCGCTGCGTCGTCAACATCACCGTGATGAACGCGGCGAGCGAGCCGGGCGAGAGGCCCCAGCTCCCATCGAGCGCGAGCAGCGTGCCGGCGGCGAGCACCACGAGCCCGGCGATGTTGCTGAGTCCCTCGACCGCCGAGCGCGACGAGACGCGACTCGAAACCACGCGCATGCTGCGACGGAACAGCCGCATGTTGTCGCGCGCAAAGGCAGCCTCCTCGTGGGGCTCGGCGCGAAATGCCTTGATCACCTTGATGCCGGACAGGATGCCGACGAGACGCTGTGTCACCTCACCGACGGTCTCCTGACGGCGCCGCGCGCGGGTGCGGATGCTGCGCCCGAAGGCCGCAACGACGACAGCCAATGCGGGTGCGATCACGAGCGTCACGCAGGCGAGCTGCCACGAAATCACCAGCAGCGTGCCGACGCCCACCACGATCGAAATCACACCCTCGATGATGTCACCGAACAACATGCGCAAGAGCGAGTGGGCGATCATGCTGTCGTTCAACGTGCGCGTGAGTGCGTCGCCGCGCTGCATGTTCTGGTGGTGCGCGAGCGGCAGCCCGAGCAACTTCGTCGCCATCTGCTGCTGGATGTCGATCAGCACGCGGCCCATCGCGTACTCCGACAGGTAGCTTTGGCCGAAGTGGGCGATCGGCAGGATCAGCACGACGATCAGGCCTGCGAGCAGCAGGCCCCAGAAGCGATCGGCGGGCGTGAGGGCGTCCTTCGCGACGGGCGGCGGCGGGGTGACCGTCGCGGCTGCGTCGTGGGGCAGGCCGGGGATCTTCGGCAACGACAGGTTCGCCCGGCCGTGATCGAGCACGCCCGGAACGGCGAAGCGCGCGACCCGCGCGAGACCGGGCCACGCCAGGCTCGGTCGATCGCCGCCCGCTTGCGCGGCAGCAGCGGGGAGCACTTCGTCGATCAGCGGCTTCAGCAGATACGTGCGCGCCATCCGGGCGCCCGAATAGAAGACCGTGCAGAGCAGGCTGAGCAGCAGGATCCCGACGTAGGGCCGCACATACGCGATGAGCCGGAGCAGGGAAGATCGCTTCATCTCGGCGGAGGGGACCGAACCGGGCGGGCGGCGTCAACCCGTGAGTCCGACGCGCGGGCGGGCTGGCGACGGCGGGGACGATTGGCGCTGGCGAGGTGTGTCCCTCGAGTCCACAGCCAGGTCACCTCGAGGACCGTCCCCTTTCTCCTCACCGTTCCGCTCAGGTCAGGTCGGAGAGGATCGAGTCGCCCGCGCGCCAGCCGAGCAGGCAGTCGCCCTCGACGCCGAGCACTCCGACTTCTTCGCGGGGGAGACGGTAGACCGGAGGCTTCGAAAGCAGGCGCAGCTCGACTTCGCTCGGCCAGCCCGCGCCCGGGGCCGGGTCTTCGAGCGCGAGGTCGTCGTCCCAGCGCGGTCGCGCGGTCGGCGCCGCGCGACGGGCGCGCTCGCGGGCGAACGGCATCAGTTCGAGTAGCGACTCGGTGACTTCGGCCTCGGCCCGCTCGGCCGCGTCCTCTCCGGGCGGTTTCAGGTAGCTCGCGATCACCTGCACCTCGCGGCCCGCCTTCTCGGGGAAGAGCCCGATGCGAACCAGATTGGCGCCTTCGAGGGGCGCGCGGGGATCGCGCACGCGGATCACGCGGCGCGCCATGCCTTCGGGCAGCGCATCACGAGCGACCTTCAGTGCAGTCCAGCCCCGATGGCGCAACGTGGGCGGGGTCGGCAGGAAGTCCGGTAGGCCGCCGGATGCTTCGAGCCAAGCGGCCAGCGGACCGAGCGGTGCGTTCAACACCAGCGCGCGTCCGAACCACACTTCGTCGCTCATCGCGGGCGCAACGCCCGCCAGCTCGCCGACCGAGACCAGTTCGAAGCGGCCCGGCAACAGCCGGATCTCGCCGTGCAGCGCATGGAATCGCCGCCGGAGCAGGCCGATCAGCGTCTCCTCGGCCGACTCGAAACCGGCGCCTCCTTCGAGCGCGCCGCCGAGCAGACGGGCGCGTGCTTCGGGCGGCACGAGCGGAGTCGCGACGTTCACCAACGCGCGCACCTGGGCCTCGAGCCACGGCACCAGCGAATCCGGCGGCTGACTCACCTCGCCCGGCAGACCGCGCGCATGGCGCGGTGCGCGCGGCGTTGCTGCACGACCGAGGCCGGCGGCGGCGCGCGACGCGCGCACGACCGGCGAATCGAGCAGCGCCTCCCGCTCGCCCGCCGCGGCTTCCGTCAGACCGCGCACGAGACCACGCGCGACGTCGGGTTTCGCAAGTCCCCAGGCGACCAGCTCTTCCGCGGTGCGCGCCGGCGACGCGACGTCGACGCGCGCGTCGGGCATCACGACCTGGTATGCGATCGACTCCGAAGCGAGTCGGCGGCGGTCGATCAGCGGCAGCGCGAGCGCGCGCAGGCACGCGTCGAGCACGCCTCCCGAACCGCTGCCGGCGAGGAAGAACGGCTCCCGAACCGTCGCCGGCTGGCGCGCCGCGGCCTCTTCTTCGACGACGAGCACCCGCAAGCGACCCATCGCCAGTCGCACCGCGGCGATCAGTCCCGGAAGCGACGAGCCGAGCACCACGACGTCCCAGCGGCGCGCACGGGTTCGCGATCGCGTGCCGGAGATCGCGACGCTGCGCATTCCTAGAGCGGGCGCCGCACGCGGACGTAGCGGACCGGGGCTTCATCCGGCTGGCGGCGCTCGATCGCGCCGATCCGATACGCGCGTTCGCCGAGGCCCTGCAGGCGCTCGATCACGTCGTCCGTCTGGTCGGGCTGGACGACCAGGATCATCCCGATGCCGCAGTTGAAGACGCGCAACATCTCGGTGTCTGCGATCTCGCCATGACTCTGCAGCCAGTCGAAGATCGGCGAGCGCGGCCAGGAACCGAGGTCGATGCGGGCGCGCACGGTCTGCGGCAGCACGCGCGGCACGTTGCCGTCGAAACCGCCGCCGGTGATGTGCACGATGCCCTTGATGACGAAATCGCGGATCAGGTTCAAGACGGGTTTCACGTAGATCTTGGTCGGCGCGAGCAGCACGCTCGCGAGCGAACCGTTCAGCTCCTCGACTTCCGCCCACAGGTCGATCGAGCCGGCACGCAGACCTTGCTCCAGGATGCGCCGCACGAGCGAGAACCCGTTGCTGTGGACGCCGCCACTGCCGATGCCGATCAACACGTCGCCGTCGCTGATCGTGGAGCCGTCGATGACCTTGTCGCGCTCGACCACACCGACGCCGAAGCCGACCAGTTCGATGTCGCCCTCGGCGTACATGTCGGGCATCGTCGCGGTCTCGCCGCCGAGCAGCGCGCAACCGGCGCGGCGACAACCTTCCGCGATCCCGCGCAGCGCATCAGCCGCAATCTTGGTGTCGAGGCGTCCCATCGCGACGTAGTCGAGGAAGACCAACGGCTCAGCGCCCTGCACGACGAGGTCGTTCACGACCATCGCGACGCAGTCGATGCCGACCGTGTCGTAGCGACCGAGCTGGGAAGCAAGTTTGAGTTTGGTGCCGACGCCGTCATTGCTGGCGACGAGGATCGGATCGCGATAGCGGTCGGGCGTCTTGAAGAGGCCCGCGAAGCCACCGACGCCCGACAGTACTTCGGGCCGGAACGTGGTCCGCGCGATGCGCGCGATCTCGGCGACGAAGCCCTCGTCGTGATCGAGATCGACACCGGCTCGCGCGTAGCTCGGCGCAGTCGGAGCCGCGACGCGATCAGAGGGATCGGCGGGCGTGCCAGGATCGTCGGAGCGATCGGGATCGTCGGGGGATTTCACGCGGAACAGGTAGAGAAGCGGGGGGTCCGCAGTCAAGCGCGCGGACAGCCTGCTAAGGTCGGCGGGTGCGGATCGCAGTGGTGATCCCGGCGCTCGACGAAGCGGAGACGGTCGAGGCGGCCATCGCGAGCGCACGATCCGCCGACGAAATCGTCGTCGTCGACGGGGGCAGTCTCGATCGGACCGCCGATCGCGCCCGGGCTGTCGGTGCCCAAGTTCTCACAACGCCCCGCGGTCGAGCAAGGCAGCTCGAGGCGGGCTGGCGCGCGACCGGAGCCGAGGTGGTGCTCTTCCTGCACGCAGACACGCGTCTCCCGCTCGGCTGGGCCGACGCGGTGCGCGCGGCGCTCTCGGAACCCGATGTCGCAGGCGGTGCCTTCCGGCTGCGCTTCGAGGAGCGATCGCTCGCACTGCGCATCATCGAGTTCGGCGCACATCGCCGCGCGGCACGGGCCGGTCTGCCCTACGGCGATCAGGCGATCTTTGCGCGACGCCGCGTGCTCGAAGCGATCGGCGGCATCGCGCAGGTGCCGATCGCCGAAGATCTCGATCTGGCGCGCGATCTGCGCAGCCACGGCCGTCTCGCGCTGCTGCCGCTCGCGATCGCAACGTCGGCGCGCCGCTATCAGAAACACGGTGCACTGCGTACCTGGGCGCGTCACACGATCGCGCTCGCCGCCTGGCGACTCGGCGTCGATCGCGAGCGCATCGCCCGCTGGGTTCGCGGATGAGCGCAGCGATCGCACCGGCCGACGCGGCCGCCGCCGAAGCGCAGCGCCAGGCCTTTGCGCGGCTGCTCGGTTACGTGCGCCGCAACGGGGTTCGCTACGCGCTCGGCGGCGTCGTGACACTGGGCTATGCCGCCGGCTTCACGGCGGTTCCGATGCTGGTCGGCTGGGCGATGGCGGGCGTCGAGCAGGGACTCGGCCATCCCGAGGTGCTGCGCCGCTGCGGTTGGCTCGCGGTGGCGACACTCGCGCGCGGCGCGCTCCGCTACGTCTCGCGCACGGCGCTCTTCAACCTCGCGCGCGAGATTGAATACGAGATCCGCAACGACCTCTTCGCGCACTTGCAGCGGCTGCCGCAGTCGTTCTTCCAGCGCTGGCGCACCGGCGATCTGATGAGTCGCGGCGTCAACGACCTCGGCTCGGTGCGGCTGATGCTCGGCCCGGGCGCGCTCTCGCTGCTGCAGACGCCGGTGCTGTTCGCGTTCGTGATCACCGCGATGTTCTCGCTCAACGCAACGCTCGCGCTGCTGGTGCTGGTGCCGTACCCGCTGTTCCTGTTCGTCGCGCGCGGCTTCGGTCGCAACATGCACCGCTCGAATCTCGACGTGCAGGAAGGTCTCGCGGCGCTGTCGAACCAGCTGCAGGAATCGATCGCTGGCGTCTCGGTCGTGAAGACCTATGCGATGGAGCCGGCGATGGCGGAGCGCTTCGACGTCGCCAACGAGGCGCTCTACCGCGCGCAGCTCCAGCTGGTGCGCGTGAATGCTTCGATGCCTGCGATCACGATGATGCTCCCGGCCTTTGCGATGTGGATCGTGCTGTGGGTGGGCGGCACCTACATCGAGCAGGGCCGCATGCAGCTCTCGCAGTTCTTCTCGTTCGCGATGTTCATCTACGAGTTGACCTTCCCGACCTTCATCATGGGCTGGGTGTTCTCGCTGCTGCAGCGCGGCCGCGCAGCGATGCAGCGTCTCGACGAGGTGCTGTCGACCGCGCCGTCGATCGCCGATCGCCCCGACGCCGCGAACGTCGAAGTGCTGCGCGGCGAGATCGAGTTCCGCAACCTGTCGTTCCGCTATGACGCCGGTCGTGAGGAAGCGCTGCGCGGCGTCTCGCTGCACGTGCCCGCCGGGTCGGTGCTGGGCGTCGTGGGTCCCATCGGTTCGGGCAAGACGACGCTCGCGTCGCTGATCCCGCGGCTGTTCGAAGTGCCTGCTGGCCAGCTCTTCCTCGATGGCGTCGACATCAACCGGATTCCGCTGCGCACCTTGCGATCGCACATCGCGATGGTTCCGCAGGACGCCTTCCTGTTCTCGATGTCGCTCGGCGAGAACGTCGCGAATGGACTTCCCGAAGCCGACATCGTGCGGATCCGCGAGGCCGCCGAGCGCGCGCAGCTCGCCAAAGACGTGGCCGAGCTGCCCGATGGCTACGACACGCTGGTCGGCGAACGCGGCGTGATGTTGTCGGGCGGCCAGCGCCAGCGCACTGCGCTCGCCCGCGCGCTCGCGCTGCGGCCGAGCATCCTGATCCTCGACGACACGCTGTCGAGCGTCGACACCGAGACCGAGTCGGCGATCCGCCGCAACCTGCGCGAAGTCTTCGCGGGCCGCACGGTGATCGTGATCTCGCACCGCGTCGCGAGCGTGCGCGACGCCGACCAGGTGGTCGTGCTCGACGAAGGACGCGTTGCCGAACTCGGAAGCCACGAGGAGCTGATCGGGCGCGGCGGTCTCTACGCGCGGCTCGCCCATGAACAGGAATTGGAAGAAGAGCTGGAACGCGAGGGGGCCGCATGAGCGCCGCGTTCCAGGAAGAAGAAGCGCTCGGCAAGGCGTACGACGCGCACTTGATGCGCCGCTTGTGGCGCTACGTGTCGCCCTATGGCTGGCAGGTCGCGGCCACCATCGCGATGGTCGTGCCGATGTTCGTGCTGGAGCTGGCGCCGGCGTGGATCATCAAGAACGGCCTCGACCGGGTGGTCGGCCCGGCTTCGGGCGCGGCAGGCGCCGTGCCGCACGCGCCGATGCGTTTCGAATTCCTGTTCGAGCCGCATCTCGGCATGTCGCCACTCGCGTGGCTCGCGGCGCTATACCTGTTCGCCATGCTGGCGAGCGCGGGCTTCCAGTTCGTGAACGCAGTGCTGATGTCGCTCACCGGGCAGGCCGCGATGCGCGACCTGCGCCGCGAAGTGTTCGCGCACATCCAGAAGCTCCACCTCGGCTTCTTCGATCGCTATCCGGTCGGCCGCCTCGTCACGCGCGCCACCAACGACGTCGAGAACATCGCCGAGATGTTCTCGTCGGGAATCGTCGCGCTGGTGACCGACGTCGCGAAGATGATCGGCTTCATGGTGGTGCTGTTCCTGCTGTCGCCGCGGCTCGCGCTGGTGTCGTTCCTGGTGGTGCCGATCCTCGCCGCCTGTGCGGTGGCATTCCGACGCGGCATTCGCGACGCGTTCCGCAAGGTGCGCGTCCGGATCGCGCGCATCAACGCGACGCTGCAGGAAACCGTGACGGGGATGAAGGTGGTGCAGCTGTTCACGCGCGAAGCGCGCAACCAGCGCGAGTTCGAGATGATGAACGCGGAGCACCGCGACGCCTGGAACAACTCGATCCGCTACGACGCAGCGCTCTTCGCGGCCGTCGAAATCGCGGGCGGCATCTCGGTCGCGGTGATCGTCGGGTACGGCGCCGGCTTTGCGACCGCCGGCACGCTCTACGTCTTCATCGACTGGATGCGCCGCTTCTTCATGCCGCTGCGCGATCTCTCGGCGAAGTACTCGGTGATGCAATCCGCGATGGCCAGCACCGAACGCATCTTCCAGCTCTTCGACACGGATCCTGCAATCCGGGATCAGCAATCGGAACCGGAAGAGACGAAGGCCGCTCCGATCTTGGCGACGTCGCGCGGCGAAGTCGTCTTCGATCACGTCTGGTTCGCCTACAACAACGAAGACTGGATCCTCAAGGACGTCTCGTTCCGCGTCGCGCCCGGCGAGAAGGTCGCGCTGGTCGGCTCTACCGGCGCGGGCAAGACGTCGATCATCAAGGTGCTGACGCGTCTCTACGAAGTGAACCGCGGCGCGATCCGCCTCGACGGTGTCGACCTGCGCGCGCTGCCGCAGCGCGAACTGCGCCAGCGCATCGCGATGGTGTTGCAGGACGTGTTCCTCTTCAGCGGCACGATCGCGTCGAACATCGCACTCGGGCGCGGCGACGTCGCTCCCGCGCAGATCGAACGCGCGGCCCGCGCGGTCGAGGCGCATCGCTTCATCGAGAAACTCCCGCAGCGCTATGACACCGTGCTGCGCGAGCGCGGCAGCGACCTCTCGGGCGGCCAGCGCCAGTTGCTCTCGTTCGCCCGCGCGCTCGCCCACGGCGGCGACGTACTGGTGCTCGACGAAGCCACCAGCTCCGTCGATCCCGAGACCGAAGTGCTGGTGCAGCACGGCATCCACGCGCTGATGGAAGGCCGCACCTCGATCGTGATCGCGCACCGGCTCTCGACGATCCAGGACGTCGACCGGATCCACGTGCTCCACCACGGCCGCATCGTCGAGTCCGGCAGCCACGAGCAGCTGCTCGCGAAGCGCGGCGCGTATTGGCGGCTCTACCAGCTGCAATTCGAGCGCACCGAGGAGCCGGTGCGCCTCGCCCGATAGACCGGCGTTTGCCTTCATCGGTCCGTAATTCGCCCTTGCCAAGCCCGCGCCCCGGGTGGTAACAAGAGGTCACCGAGCCCCCCTCGGACTTCCGACAAAGTCGCGACCCCCCAACCCCGACCTGGCCGGCTGGCCCCTCCACCAGTATGACCCGGTCCCGAGGTGCGCTTGCGCATCAAGTCCCTGCAGATCTCGGGCTTCAAGTCGTTCGTCGACCGCGCCGTGCTGGCGTTCAAGCCGGGCATCACTGCGATCGTCGGCCCCAACGGCTGCGGCAAGTCGAACGTCGTCGACGCGATGCGCTGGGCGATGGGCGAGCAGTCGCCGCGCCATCTGCGCGGCAAGTCGATGGACGACATCATCTTCGCCGGCTCCGAGGCGCGTCCCGCGGTGGGCATGGCCGAGGTGATGCTCACCTTCGACAACACCGATGGCCGCGCCCCGGCCGATTTCGCCGGTTTCACGGAGATCCAGATTGCGCGGCGCCTCTACCGCGACGGCACCTCCGAGTACCTGATCAACAAGACGCCGTGCCGGCTGCGCGACGTGCTCGACTTCTTCCGCGACACCGGCATCGGCACGCGCGGCTACACGATCGTCGAGCAGGGCCAGATCGCGAGCATCGTGTCGGCCAAGCCCGAGGATCGCCGCGCGCTGCTCGAAGAAGCCGCCGGCATCGGCAAGTACAAGGCGCGCCGCCAGGAAGCCGAGCGCAAGCTCAGTGCCACCGAGCAGAACCTGGTGCGTGTCTCCGACGTGCTCGGCGAACTGCGCCGCCAGATCGCGACGCTGGAGCGTCAGGCGAAGAAGGCCGCGCGTTTCAAGCGCCTGCAGGAGCGGCTGCGGCTGCTTGAGCTGTCGATCGCGGCCGAAGATCGCCGCTCGCTGGAAGGCGAGATCGCCGAGACGCGCCATCGAATCGACGTGCAGCGCGAAGAACTCGCCGCCACCGAGACGAACCTCGCCGCGCGCGAAGCCGATCTGGAACGACTGCGCCTCGAACTCGCCGAACGCGAGCGCGGCGTCGTCGCGGGCAGCGAGCGGCTGTTCGCGCTGCGCTCCGAAATCAAGCAGCTCGAGAGCCGCATCGAGTACGAAGACCGCGAGCGCGCGACGCTCGCGGAGACCCGGATTGCACGTGAGGAAGAGCTGGCGCGCCTGCGCGAACAGGTCGCCGCCGCGCGCGCCGAGGAGCGCAATGCCGCTGGCGAACTGGCGCAGGTCGAGGCGGCGTTTGGCGCGGAGCGCGAAGCGATGATCGCGCTGGAAGCGCAGGTCGCCGCGTCGGCAACGGCGCTGCGCCAGTTGGAAGCCGAGCGCGAGGCCGTGAACCCGCGGCTCGTCGACGCGCTGACCGGCATCGCGCGCGCCGAGGATCGCGGCGCAGCGGCCGAGCAGCGACGCGGGGAAATCGCGCGCCGCCTGCGCAACGCAGACGAAGCGATCGAAGTGCAACAGGGCGAGGCGAGCCGCGCCGACGCCGAACAGCGACGCCTCGAAGAGGGACTCAACAACCTGCTCGGCGAACGCGATCGGCTGATGGGCGCGATGCGCGACGCGATCGACGGGAGCGAGCGCGCGGTTGCGCGCGCCAAGGGTCTCGCCGCGCAGCTGCGCAGCGAGCGCGAACACCACGAGAAGCGCGCTGCGCGGCTGGTGTCGCTGCGCGAGGTGCTGTCGCGCGCCGAGGACGTCGGCGCGGGCACGCGCCATC
>JANLTC010000262.1:0-6580 GCA_031362725.1 Deltaproteobacteria bacterium
TCTTCCTCAGGCGACACTGCGTGGCTCGATGAGCCCCTGATGGGATCTCGATCGCTAGACCGAAAAGGGGGGCCGATCAGGTGGGGCGTCGGTAGAGCAGGCCCGCCAGCACGAGGTCGAGCATCTCGCTGACGAGCATAGTAGTTACAAGCGGGGTTTGCGGTCCGATAGCGGGCCTCGATGTCAATTCCGGGCTGACCTGACTGAGCGGGAGAGCCAACAGGCGCCAACGGGAAGGTCTCGGTATGCCGCTGCTCGATGGCCTCGCGCGCAGCACCCAGATCGGCAACCTGGCTGCGTTCTTCCTGACCCTCGGCGCGACGATCCTCTTCGGCGCGCGAGCCGGCCGCGCACGACTGCTCTACGTACCGGCGTGTCTGCTCGGCACCGCGGCCGTCGCGCGAATGCTCGCCTGGGCGCTGCACGGCGCCGCGTTCGCAACCGCGTTCATCGCGATCGAGTTGGCGGCAGCCGCGCTGCTCGTCACATCCGCGCGACGCCTCGCTGCGCGCGCCTGACGCGCTACGGCAGCGGCAGGTCCGAGCTGAACATGTCCATCAGGCACTTCCAGTTGCCGTCGACCTTCTTCCAGACTTCGAGGTACTTGCCGCGGTCGTTCACCGGCTTGCCACTCGCGTCGTTGGAGGACGTCGTGTACGTGCCGCTCGCGAAGCCGAGCTCTCCGCTCGCCGCGACCTGCACGCGGACCGGCTTCCAGTCGACACTGGAACCGGGAGCGAGCGTGTCGGCCCAGATCTTCCGGATGGCCGCCGGATCCTTCGCCGCAGGCCCGTTGGGGGGCAACGTCTCCCCGTCGGCGGCCATGAAGGCAACCGTCGCGTCGAGGTCGTTGCGGCCCGCGGCGGCGGCCCAGGCGAGATCGGCCGCGCGCAGCGCCGCCTCTTCCTTGGTGCGGTCGACAGTCGCTTTGCCGCTGCCCGTGCCCTGGCCGTGGGCGACACTCGCGCCCGTCATCAGAAGCAAGCCTAGAGCCAACGGGATCATTCGAGGATTCATCGTCACTCCCTTCAGAATTCAGTTGCCTCGCACGACAACACGTATTGGAGGAAAACGCCATGCAGAGTGACGAAGAGCATGGTCAGTCTGTCGACGCCACTTGTAATCACCATGCTCCGACGTCGCCGATGCCGTCGCCCGTGCGCGGGCCGCCGTCGGCAGTCGCGGCGGCGCCGGTCAGTTCGCCGCGCTCTTTGCGCTCGCTGCTTGCTCCAGAGCTTTGTCCTCGTTCGCGCGCTTGATCACGTAGAGGCGGATGTTCTCGATCTGCTCCGGCGTGAAGTTCGCCGACCACGCGACCATGCCTTTGTCCTTCATCACGCCGTCGTGGACGATCTGCTTCCACAGCTCAGGGTTGCCGACCGCAGCCGACGTGCGCAGGTCGGTCACGAGCGCGCCGGCGACCGCGGCGTCGCCGTGACAACCGCCGCATTGGTTGTTGTAGAAGTAGGCGCCCTCCGACGTCTGCTCGGGCGTGCCCACCGGCGCAGGCGGATCGAGCACGAGCTTGGTCTGCGGAGTCAACGGTGGGAGCGTGGCCGTTCCGCCGAGCTTGAAGACGAGCATGCGGCTCACGTTGCGCACCGCTCCCGACTTGTGTGCGAGGACGCCCGCGGTGAGGTCCCACACGCCGCCCCAGCCGGCGAGCACGGCGACGTACTGCGTGCCGTCGACCGCGTACGTCATGGGCCCCGCGACGGCGCCGGTCTGCGCAGGGAAGCTCCAGAGCTGCTTGCCCGCGTCGGCCGTGTACGCGCGGATCTCTCCGCTGGCCGTGCCTTGGAAGACGAGGTTGCCCGCCGTCGCGAGCGTGCCGCCGTTGATCGGGCCTGGATGATCCACCGTCCAGCGCGCCTTGCGCGCCACCGGGTCCCACGCCACCAGCGCGCCGGCCGTCTTGGCGAGCCACGACTCGCGCACCTCTTGATCCGCCGGCATCGCGCCTTCATTGAAGTCGACCGCGAGCTGCATGCCGACTGCGCTCGGCTTCCAGTCCTTGCTCACGGTCTTGAACGTGGAGGCGGCTTCGTTCTTCGGGATGTAGACGAGACCGGTCCTCGGGCGTCTCCTGGAAGTGCCAGACGTACTCGCCGGTGTTCGGGCGAATCGCGACGATCGACGCGGTGTAGAGGTTGTCGCCTGCTTCGTTGTTACGGATCGCTGGGTTCCACGGCTCCGCGTTGGCGGTGCCGAAGTAGACGAGATCGGTCTCGGGCTCGTAGGTGGTCGAGTCCCACACCGTGCCGCCGCCGCCGAGCGTCCACCACTCGCCGCTCCAGGTCTTCGCCGCCTTCTCGAGGTGCGCGCCTTCGAACGGCTTCGAGGGATCACCGGGCACCGTGTAGAAGCGCCACGCTTCCTTGCCGGTCTCCGCATCGAAGGCGGCGAGGTAGCCGCGCGTGATGTATTCGGAGCCCGCCGCTCCAATGATCACCTTGCCCTTCACGATGCGCGGAGCGCCAGTGATCGCCATGTGCGACCCGTCCGGGATGCTCTGCACGTCCCACACGACGGAGCCGGTCGCCGCATCGAGCGCGACCACGTGGCCTGCGAGCGTGGCCACGAACACCTTGCCCTTGTAGACAGCGACGCCGCGGTTCACGGCGTCGCAGCACACGTCGACGAGCTTCTCGCGTGGGACCTTCGGGTCGTATGCCCAGAGCAGCTTCCCGGTCGCGGCGTCGAGCGCCTTCACCATCGACCACGCCGTCGAGACGAAGGCGCACAGTGCGAGCGCCACGCCCGCCGAGCGACGCAGACTCTTCACAGAGCCGGTTACTCCTGGTTCTTCGCGACCCGCTGCGCCCTTCCTAGAACACGAACGAGCGCGATTCCATCCCCGGCAGCATCCGCGCAGCGGGAAGAGGAGATCGCGGCTCGCGTGGAGGCGCTCTTCTCCGGGGCTTCGGCGATCCAGACTGCTTGGCGGACAGCGCCCATTGCGAGTACGGTGAACGAATTGTTTCGAGGGCTCGCGATGTCGAACATCTTTTCAATGATCGTTGGAGTGATGCTGTTGTTGGGCGCAGCCGCGCACGCCTACCGCCTGTTTCGTCCGCTCGCGTTCATCATCGGCTCGTACTCCGTTCCGCGCTGGTGCAGCATCATTTTCCTGGCCGGCGAAGCGTATGCCGGGGTGATGCTGTTGAACATGGCCTTGATCTGACCGGACTCGAACCGGGGCCATCGGTGGAGACCAGAGGAAAGGCGCGCGGTGCGCGACGCGCTCCTCGTCGACGATCCCGAGGCCGCGGGCCGCGCGCTTTCGCTCGAGTCGCTGCACCGCTTCGCCTGCTTCGGTAGGCCCACGGACGGGAAGACCGGTGCGCTACTGCAGCTTTTCTGCAGCCTCCAAAACACCCGAAGAGCCCTTCAAGATCAAGCCCCGCACCCGGCTCCGATTCCCGGCGCCTCCACCATGTCTCTCGAGACGCTCCGCGGTGTCGAATGCCGCGAATCCCCTGGGCCTTCGCGCACGATGAGTCGCCATCCGCTTCCGTCATTCGAGGAGGACGGAGCACGGCGAGCAACGCGGTGCCAGCAACTCGCGCGCAGCGCCTTGCCGACCGCGGCTGGCGATTCCCGATCGACGCGTTGGCTCGGGTTCGGACGAACCGTTCGCGGTCTTTGACGAAAGCGCGAAACGTCGGCACGATGTCGACGATGTCGGCAACAATCGAGAAGGAAGCGCTCGCGACCTACGCGCGTTTCGTGGCGCTGCGCGACGAGATCGACACCGGCGCGAAGCCCTGGTCGCTGCTGGCTGCGTTCTTTACCGACGACGCCGCCTACATCGATCCGGCCTGGGGTCGCGTCGAGGGGCGCGAGGCGATCGGGCGTTTCTTCGAGGAGTCGATGACCGGGCTCACCGGGCATGGCTGGTCGACGCCACAGAACTGGGCGATGGCAGAGGGTCCCCGCCTCGTCAGCCAATGGGACCAGATCCTCGGACAGCGCGCGGACGGCAGCCCGTGGCTCGTGCCGGGCCTCTCGATCCTCTACTACGCGGGCGACGGCCGCTTCTGTTACAGCCACGACATGCTGAACATGACCCACGTCGGCGAGACGCTGAAGGCGATGCAATGGCGGCCGCCGGGCGTGTTCCACATGCCGCCGCGCCAGCCGAACCGCGACGTCTCGCTCCCTGCTGCGTGGGCGCACCTCGAAGCGAGCCGGTCGCGTCGTACGACGGGATGATCCGCACACGGTGTAGGCCGGATGCGACTCCGACTTGCGGGGACGATGCTCTGCGACCGGCGTGCGGGCGAGTTGCCGCGATCCGCGGGTCGAGCGCCGATGGGATTCCTGCGCAACAACGATCTCGAGGTCTGCGGGGAGCCGCCCGGACGGATCGGCACTAGTCTCTCGCGCGAGGGCGCTTTGATGCGAGCAACCGGCGGGGGCGAGTCTGCGGATCCTTCGTCGCCAGCAGGCTCCGCGCCGATGCGGGCGCGGTTGCAGGTGCGGGGGTGCGTGCAGGGCGTCTGGTTCCGTGGTTGGACCCGGGAACAGGCCCTGCGCCTCGGAATCGTCGGGTTCGCGCGGAACCTTCCCGACGGATCGGTCGAGGTGGTGGCGCAGGGCCGCGCGGACGACGTCCGGCTGCTCATCGACGCCTGCCGCGAGGGCCCGTCGTCGGCGCGTGTTGCGGACGTGACGCACGCCGAGGAGCCGGCGCTCGCGGGGCTCACCGGATTTTTCGTCCTTTGACGGACCGAAGCGATGCGTGGCTTCGCGAGTTTGCCGCGATCAGCGACTCGATCCGCGCCATCACGTCGAGCCTCGATCTTCCCGAGGTGATGCGCCTCGTACTCGAGCAGATTCGCACGGCCACGCAGGCAGAGGCCGTCTCGTTGCTGCTCTACGACCCGTCACACGAGGAACTCGTCTTCGCCGCAGACGACAGGCTGCGCGAAGGCACCTTCGCCCGCCTGCGCGGTGAGGCGGTCGGGGGTCTGGCGGCACTCGTGGCGGACCGGGGCGAGAGCGTACGCCTGAACGATGTGAATGATGCGAAACATCTCGGCGTCGATCCCGCCGCGCTGACCTACGTCGCGAGAAACCTGCTCGCCGTCCCCGTCCACCGGGACGGACGCGTGATCGGTGCGGTGGAGCTGGCCGACCGATACGGCGGAGACTTCACGCCGCAGGACGAGACACAGCTCGCCGGGCTGGCGGAAAAGCTCGGAACGCATTCCGACCTGGAGACACTGGGTCGTGATGCGGATGCCCTGCGCGAGTTCTTCGCGCAGGTCGCGGCCGCAATCCCGAGCGAGGACGCAACACTCGTGCTGCTCGGCTCGGACTCCCGAGATCGGCTGTTCGGTGCATCGCGGCGGCTCGAGGCCGGCATCGTGGACGGGCTGCGCCTGCGGCTCGACCAGGGTATTGCCGGCTGGGTGGCTCGGCATCGCACGGCGGTCCGTCTCGACGACGTTCGATCCGATCCGCGCCACGACACCGAGATCGGACGCATCACCGGTTACGTGCCGCGCAACATGATCTGCGTCCCGATGCTGATGCGCGGACGCCTGCTGGGCGTGATCCAGTGCCTGAACAAGCTCGGTGCGGGCGACTTCGATGAAGCGGAGCTGCAGTTGGTACAGACCCTCGCGGGACATGCAGCGATCGCGATCGAGAACGCATCGCTCTATCGCGACGCGCATCTGGCGTCCCTCACCGACGACCTCACGGGACTCTCCAACTCGCGACACTTCCACGCGGTGCTGCCGCAACTCCTGGCGCCCACGCGGCCGCTCTCGCTGCTCGTGCTCGACCTCGACGCCTTCAAGGCAGTCGTGGACGCGCACGGCCATCTCGTCGGGAGCCGCACCATCGCCCAGGTCGGCCGTTTGATCGCGAAGCAGCTCCGAGCCGGCGACATCGCCGCTCGCTTCGGAGGCGACGAGTTCGTCGTGATCCTGCCCGACACGAAGCCCGGCGAGGCGCTCGCGCGGGCCGAGGCGATCCGTGCGTCGATCGAAACCATGGATCGACTCGAGGGTACGACCATCGACGTCTCTTCCGTGACGGCCAGCGTCGGCGTGGCGAGCTTCCCAGCCGATGCGAGCACCGCCGAGAGCCTGTTCCAGCAGGCCGATCGCGCCATGTACGCTGCGAAGGCGAAAGGGAAGAACGGCGTCTGGCTCGCCTCTGCCGGAGGAGCCGGCTAGCGATGGCCGAGCGCTGGCAAGCTCTCTGGCGCCGAGATCCCCGCTCCGCCGAACACCTGAGGAAACGGCCGAGCGAAGTCCAACGTCTCGAACTCGCCGGCGCGTTTCTTGCCGCCGCCGGTGGCGCCCGGGCCTGCGGCGATCGACGTCGCCGAGATCCCATGGATCTTCGCCATCCGATCGGCCACTTCGCGCAATGCGCTTTCCGTGCGCGCAGCGAGGACGGGTTGTAGCCGTCTTCTGCAAAACACGCCGCGGAGTGGCGCTCATGCCAAACTTGGTGGCGGCCAAGCTCTCAACGGGGGTGGATGCGCACCGGCAGGTACGAGTACCCCTTCACGAAGTTCGAGCGCACGCGCTGCGGCGGACCGACCACCTCCACCTCGCGG
>JANLTC010000305.1:0-7782 GCA_031362725.1 Deltaproteobacteria bacterium
CGCGCGCCTCGAATCGTTGCGCCGCGGCGAGCTGATCGAGCGCGACACCGGCTGGTTCCTCGGCGAACCGGTGCTGCGCTTCCATCACGTGCTGATCCGCGACGCGGCCTACCGCCAGCTGTTGAAGGGCACGCGCGCGGAGCTGCATGCGCGCTTCGCCGATTGGGCGCTCGCCAAGGCGGGCGACGCCGTCGAGCACGACGAGACGATCGGCTGGCACCTCGAGCAGGCGCACCAACACCTGCGCGAGCTCGGTCCGATCGATGCGAAGGGCCGCGTACTCGGGGAGCGCGCGTCGAAGCATCTCGCTGCCGCTGGCCGCCGCGCGCTCGACCGCGACGATCTCCCGCTCGCCGCGAGCCTGCTCGGCCGCGCACTCGAGCGCCTCGATCCCGACGATCCGAATCGCGCCGACCTCGCACTCGATTGGTGCGAGGCGCTGCTCGCGGTCGGCGAGGTCGGCCCCGCGGCCGCGGCGATCGACGAGCTCGGCCGCTTCACCGTCGACTCGGATCGGCTTCGGGCCTGGCACACCTGCTTCGCAGCGCAACACACCGTGCTGACGGATCCCGAGGGACTGAACGCGGCGGCAGATCGCGTCGCCGCCGCCGCGCAAAATCTGACCGCGCTCGGCGACGCCGCCGGCGAAGCGAAGGCGCACTACGTCCATGCGCTCGCGCTGTCGCGGCTCGGCAAGGTCGGCGCGTGCGAAGCCGCGCTCGACCGCGCACTCGCCGCCGCGCGCCGCGCTGGCGACCGGCGCCGCGCGAACACGGTGCTCGCGATCGCGCCGCTCGCCGCGCTCTGGGGTCCGAGTCCGGTGACGCGCGCCAGCGGCCGCTGCCTCGACGTGGTGCGCGTGCTGCGCATCACGCAGGGCGCGCCGGCCGTCGAGGCGGTCGCGCTCTCCTGCCAGGGCGTGCTCGAAGCGCTGCGCGGCCGCGGCGACGCGGCGCGACGCATGATCGCGTCGGCGCGCAAGATGGTCGAGGAACTCGGCATCACGCAGCGGCTGCTCGAAGCCGACGTCTCCGCCGGGCTCGTCGAGCTGCTCGAAGGCGACGCGCCCGCCGCCGAGCGCAGTCTGCGCGGCGCCTACGACGGATTGCGCGATCTCGGCCTCGGCATCGACGCGGCGCGCGCCGCGGCACTGCTGGCTCGGGCGCTGCTGGCGCAGGATCGCAGCGCCGAGGCCGAGGCGCTGTCGCACGAGAGCGAGGCGCTCGCGGGCGACGATCTGAAGGCTGCGATCGCGTGGCGCGGCGTGCGCGCGGAAGCGCTGGCGAAGCGCGGCGAGCACGCGGCGGCGGTGGAGTTCGCAAACAAGGCCGTCGAGATCGCCGCGGCGACCGACGCGCTGCTCGATCACGCCGACGCGCGCCTCGCGCTCGCGGCGGCGTTGCGTGCGGCGGGCCGCGATCGCGAAGCCGACGCCGAGGAGCGTCGCGCCACGGAACTGTGGGAAGCGAAGGGCGCGACGTTGCTCGCCGAGCGCGCGCGGGGCGAGCGAGGTCGCCCTGCGCCGTTCAGCGCCCCCGCTGCCGAGCCCATCGCTTCGTCGCCGGCGGTGCAGCGGCGCGTGCGACCGAACGCGACGACCGCGATGCTGGCCCGCTTCGACCTCGCCATCGCCGCGCGCGACTTCGATGCGCTCGCCGCGCTCTTCCATGCGGACCACCAGGAGATCGATCATCCGACCGGATCCACGTACGGGCCCGACGCGTGCATCGCTTCCCTGCAGCGCCTCTTCCGCTCGGACGAACCCCGCTACGAGAACGAGCCGATCGCGTCGCTCGGCGAATTCCTGGCTCTCGTCCGCCGCCGCTACGGCGCGGCCGGCACTTCCAGTGGGCGCTACGACGTCGGCGCGTACGAGAACGAGGCGTTCCAACTCTGCGAGGTCGATGAACACGAGCTCTTCTACCGCTCGGAGGTCTTCGCGGACGACCGCCTCGGCGACGCGATCGCACGCCTCTACGAGCGCCATGCAGATCTGCTGCCCGAGGGCCCGGAGCGAGCGCACGCTGCCGCGACTGCGCGTGCTCTCGAGACCATGTTGTTGACGCCGGCTGATCTCGATCGTCTGTCGACGATCTTCACGGCCGATTTCGAGTCCGTCGACCACCGCCACCTGAGCACGTGGTCGCTGCGGGGCGGCGCGGCGTTCCTCGATCACATCCGCGCCTTGCATGAGGTCGCTGCCGATGTCGTCATCGGGGTGGACGACGTGCTGGCGCTCGAGCCGCACGCGCTGCTCGCGCGCCGCATGCACGCGGGCATCGAGCGGGTCGGCGGTGGCTCCTACGAACGGCCGTTCCTGCTTCTTCTCGCCGCCGGCGCCGACGGCCGAGTTGCGCGCGCAGAGTGGTTCGACGCGGAACGCGAGGCCGATGCGCTCGCGCGCTTCGACGCGCTGGCCGGGCGCGACACCGAGGTGCCCGCGGAGCCCTTCGCCAACGCGGCGTCGCGACTGGTCGAGCGCGGCATGCATCAGCTCTGGGCGGCGCGCGACTGGGACGGCATTCTAGCGATGTTCTCGCCGGCGATGCGGATGGACGACCGGCGCCGCATGATGCGCCTCGAGATCGGCTACGACGCGTTCGTCGTGCAGTTCCGGATGCTCTTCGACCAGCCCGCGAGCCGCTGGCACGAGCAGCTGCTCGCGACGCGCGGCGAGCGGCTCTCGCTGACCCGCACGCGCTTCGAGGCCGAGGTCGCGGACGGCGGCGGTCCGCTCGCGTTCGACGATCATCTCAGTTTGACCGAGATCGACGCCGACGGCCGCTGGATTGCGGCCGTGACCTTCGATCTCGATGACGAAGACGCCGCCTACGCCGAGCTCGACGCGCGCTTCGACGCGAGCGAAAACGGCGTACACGCAAGCGGGTTGCGCGCCTTCCGTTCCGTGCATGATCCCGTCGCGCGCCGCGATTGGGATGCAGTCGTCGCGGGGGTGGCGTCCGGCCTTCTCGTCGATGATCACCGCAGGCTGGGTTGGGGCACGACGCTGGACAGCGGCGCGCTCTTCGTCGCGTCGCAGCGATCGCTCGCCGAACTCGCGCCCGACTTCCAGTACCGCTTCGATCACGTCCGCACGTCGAGCCGCGGCTACCTGGCGCAGCTCGCGCAGATCGGCACGCGCGATGGTGGCGCGTTCGAATCGCCGTTCGTCTACGTCGCCGCGCTCGACGCGAGCGGCCGTCCCGAGCGCTTCGACTTGTACGACATCGAGGATCTCGATGCCGCGCTCGCGCGCTTCGAGTTGCTGAACGCGGTCGCGCCGCCGCCGGCGCACTTCGCGAACGCCGCGACCCGCACGGTGGAGCGCGCCGCCGCGATGTTCAAGGCGCGCGACTGGCTGGGCTTCGCCGCGCTGTTCGCAGCGGAGTGCCGGATCGACGACCGCACTGCGCTCGCGCAGATCGAGACGGGTCGCGACGCGTGGCTGGCCGCGTTCCGGCAGATGATCGAGCTGACGTCCGCGCGGCCGGAGCCGCAGGTGCTCGCCACGCGCGGCGATCGGCTGGTGCTGTTCCGCATGCGCTGGCAGGGAGCGGCCGGCGACGTCGGCCCGAGCGAGGTGGACTGGCTGCTGCTCGCCCGGGTCGATGCGCGCGGCGATCACGTGCTCGTCGTCAGCTTCGACCCCACCGCGCAGGACGCCGCGTACGCCGAGCTCGACGCGCGCTTCGCGGCCGGCGAAAGCGCGGCGCATCCGCTCGCCGCGCAATGGCTCGCCGACTATCTGCGCTACTTCGCCGCGCGCGACTGGAACGCCATGCGCGCGCTCTTTGCGCCGGATCTCGTCGGGCACAACCACCGGCTGGTCGGCTGGGGAACGCTGCACGGTCCCGCTGCGCTGGTGTCGACGCTGGAGGCGCAGATCGCGCTCGCGCCGGATACGCAGGAACGCGTCGATCACGTCCGGACCGGCGCGCGCGGCGTGCTCTTCGAGTACGCGTGGCACGGAACGCACGAGGGCGGCGCCTTCGAGAACCTGTGGCTCGTGCTCGTCGAGCTGGACGACCAGGGCCGAGCGCGACGCGCCGATGTGTGGGAGGCCGAGCAGCAAGGCGCGGCAATCGTGCGCTTCGCCGAGCTCGCGGCCGCCGTACCGCCGCCGTCACGCTTCGCGAACGCAGCGACACGTGCGTCGGAGCAGTGCACCGCGGCCTGGATGGACGAGGACTGGGAACGCTTCGCGAAGGGGCTCCCCGCCGATTTCCGCATTTCGGACCGGCGGCGCCTGGTGCAGCTCGAGCTCGATCGCGAGCACTTTCTCGCCTTTGCCCGCTCGCTCGGGGAGCGTGCCACGCCCCGCCTCGTCCGCTCCGAGTTTCTCGCCACGCGCGGCGAGCGACTCGCTCTGCTGCGCTGGCGCATCGAGATCGCCGGTGGCGACGTCGGGCCCAGCGAGCTCGTCCAACTGAACCTCTGCGAGACGGATGAGCACGGCGTGCTCACGGCGATGGTCCGCTGGGACGCCGACGATCAGGGCGCCGCCTACACCGAGCTCGACGCGCGCTGGGCGGCCGGCGAGGTCGCGAGTCACCCGCTTGCGTCGGCATGGGTCGCGGCATTCCGGCGCGGATTCGCAGCGCGCGACTGGGTTGCCATGGCGACGCTCACCACGTCCGACCAGGTTGCGGAGAACCACCGGCTGCTCGGCTGGGGGACGATGAGCGGCCCGGGCGGATGGGTGCCGGCGCTCGAAGCGCTGATAGAACTCGCGGCGGACACACAACTGCGGATCGATCACCTCCGCACCTGCGCGCGCGGGTTCCTCTGGACGTCCTTGTGGCACGGAACGCGCGATGGCGGCGCGTTCGAAACGCCGTGGATCCTGTTCGTCGAGCTGGATTCCTTCGGCAGGGAAAGCCGTCTGGACGTCTGGGACATCGAGCAGATCGACGTGGCGTGGGAGCGCTTCGAGGCGCTCCGCACGAGAACGCAGCGCGAGCCGCTCGCGGTGCTCGCGAAGCCCAGCGCGGCGACTGCGGCGATGGAACGGAACGCAGCGGCGTTCGCTGCCGGCGCCACCACGGGCGACTGGGAGCCGATGCGCGAGGCCTGCGCGCCGGACATGAGGTTCGAAGATCGGCAGCGCTTCTCGCAGATCTCCGGCGATCGCGAGCTGTATCTCGCGTCGCTGCGCGAACGCGTCGCAGCGGGTGCGCGGCCGAGCAGCAGCATCGTCGGCACCGCCGGCGATCGCGTCGTGGTGGCGCGCTTGCTCTGGTCGGGCGGACCCCCGCACGGACGCTTCGAGATCGAGGTCCTCTGCGTCTTCGAGGTGGACGCGTCAGGGTTGTTCACCGCCATCATCATGTTCGACCCGGACGACCCGCGCTCCGCGCAGCGCGAGGCGTGGGCGCGCTGGGCGGCGATCGATCCGGTTGCGGCGCCGTGGGTCGCGCTGCTGAACGAGGTGACCGACGCCTGGAACGCGCATGACGTCGCGGGGGTTCGCGCTTGCTTCGCAGACGATGTCGTCGTCGAGGATCATCGGCTCGCGGGACTCGGCCGGATCGAGGGCGCGGGCGCCTACGTCGAGAGCTTCGTCGCGCTCTGGGATCGCGCGCCGGATCAGCGCATCGAGTTCCGCCAGTCGTGCGCGGTCGATCGGCACGGCGCCGTGTTCTCGTTGCGGCGCGCGGGCACACTCGAAAACGGCGGCGCGTTCGAGAACGAGTACGCCTGGCTCGCGCTCGCCACGGCCGGCCGGATCACCCGCCTGGAGCTGTTCGAGATCGACGCGCTCGACGCAGCGCTCGCGCGCTTCGAAGCGCTCCGCCGCGATCCGCTGCGTATCCCGCCGAATGCGGCAGCACGGGCGACCGCTTTCGACCCGCAGCGACTGGCAGAAGTCGAGGGGGAGGCCTTGATCCGCGCGCTCGTGACCGACGACTTCGTCTTCGACGATCGCACCCGGCGCTCCTTGGTGCGGGGCGGTGTGGAGGAATGGCTGCGCTCGCTCGCGTTCCTCAGCACGGAGATCCGCGGTCAGATCGATTTTCGCCTCGTCGCGACGGCCGGCGACCGGCTCGCGCTGCATCTGAGTACGTGGCAGCAGACTCCCGGCGAGTCGCCCTTCGTGATCGGCCATCATGCCCTGTTCCAGATCGACGCCGCGGGCAAGCTGCGCGCGCTCGTCCTCTTCGACCCCGACGACCGCGCCGCCGCGCAGACGGAGCTCTTCGAGCGCTACGTCGCGACCGGCGCCGACGGCATGCCGCGCGACGCGATCGAGTTCCTGCGCGGCCTGAACGAGCACGACCTCGTCCGCGCGCGCAGCGGGCTCTGCGACGACTTCGTCCTCGACGATCACCGCCGCACCGGCATGGGGCGGCTCGAAGGCGCGGGCGCGTACATCGCGTCCTTCGCCGCGGCCCACGAGCTCGCGCCCGACCTGCGCGTCGATGCGCTCTACACCGCCGCGACGGCAGCGCACGGCCGCGTGCTCCTGGTGCGCGCGTCCGGTACCAACACGGAAGGCGGCGCCTTCGAATCGGTCTCCGTCACGCTGATGCGGTTCCGAGACGAGAAGATCGCAGGCATCGAGTTGTTCGTGCCGGAGCACCTCGACCGAGCGCTCGCGCGCTTCGAGGAACTCGCCTAGCCCTGATCCGGCATTGGATTCAGGGTAAGGCGGTGTAGTCGGGCGTTGGTTCAGGCGGCGAGGGCCGTTTCGATCTCGCGGATGCGCTCGCGGCTGGTGGTGGAAGCAGCGATGCGCAGCACGGTGCGGCCCGCGGGCTGCGCGATGCGACCGGGCAGTTGCAGGAGCGTGAAGCGCAACGTGCGGAGCGAGAGGAAGCGATAGCGGCAGGTGCGCTTGCGGCCGTTGGGACGGCGCGCGGCGCCGGTCTGCACTTGGAAGTGGCGGGTGAGGTTGTGGGTGAGGGCCGAGAGCAGCTGCCACGCGCTGTTGGCGTCCCAGTCCTGCGTCGGGATCGTGCCGAAGGCCAGATGTTGCTTGAGCTCGCCGAGCGTCTTCTCGTGGCCGCCGCGGCCGGCCATGAACGCCCAGACGGCTTGCACGCCGATCGTTTTGTTGGTGGCGACCATCGAGTACTCGTAGTGGCCGTCGTCGGGGCTGAAGAGTTCGAGCTGGAAGTTCTTGCAGCTCTTGCCCGAGACGCGCTTGCGGAAGACGACGATCCGCTCGGTGCGGCCCCACGTCTCGATGTGGAGTCGCGTCGAGAAGGCGTCGACCGAGGCGTTCACGCGCTCCCAGCTGCGCCGCGCGGCGATGCGCTGGCGCACGCCGAGCCACTTCCACATCGGAACCTTCACGGCGTACTCGACACGCGAGGCCGTGAGGACGTCGAGAACGGCCTCGTGGAAGAAGGCGCCATCGAGCCGCACCTCGAGCGGAATGCTGCCCAAGCGCTTGCGCACGTCGGCGAGCAACGGGGCGAGATGCTCGGCCGCGCCGACCGAGTCGTGCACGTTGCCCGGCCGATTCCACACACCGAGGAGTTGGCCGGTCTGCGCCAGGTGCGCCGTCAGCGGGTAGTAGGACGGGTCCTTGGGATGGTGCGGGCTGAAGCCACGCTCGGCGCCCTCGACGCACTCGCTGGTGCGCAGCACCGTGCCGTCGAACTCGATGGTGGCGCGCGCGAGCGAGATCTCTTCGCACGTTTGGTAGGCCACATCGCGAAGCAACTCGTGCAGCTGCTCGCGATCGGGAGCGGTCAGATCTTTGAGGCCACGCGAGAGCGTCCGCTCATCGGGCAAACGGCGCAGGCGCACGAAGCGCAGGAACAGCGGATCGCGATC
>JANLTC010000308.1:0-20600 GCA_031362725.1 Deltaproteobacteria bacterium
GCGCGAGGCTTCGTGGGCATCACGGCGCCGCCGCCTCGCGACGCGGACGCGGCGCGGGCGCAGCTCCTGCGGGCGGCCGAGCGCCGCCCGCACTGCTGCTAGTTCCCGCGTAGCGAGCTGGCGGCGAGCGGCGAGGATCATCAAGTCGAGTCCCACCGGACTCGCGGTCACGGTTCCGCGCACGCAGGCGCGGCGCAAGGGCCGTGCGCAAGCTCGATTCGGCGCGGGTGACGGCGACTCTGAAGTGAGTCACGCGGCGTCATCTATCGCGCTGTGGATGAGCCGTACGCCACGCGGCGATCGGACTCACCGTGTCACACGCGCCTGGGTTTTCGCGCCACACGGTCCGCTCTGCGCAACGCCGAACGGAATTGCCGTTCCGTCTTCCATCCGACAACGCGTGCGCATCGTTTGGCTCACGTTCCCGGTGCTCGCGTGTCCGACGGCCGCATCGATGTGCATTGGTGTCGCTCTGCGTTCCGAGAAGCGTGGCCATCCGGCGCATCGATTGATCTGCGTTGCGGCGCTGCATCAACTGGCACGCAGACTGCAAACACACCGCCGCGAGAGACCCAGTACGCATCGCGGTTGCGCACCGATGGACGGCAGTCGCATCCCGATGACCCACTGGACACGACGGAGCAACGGACGGTGAACGACAACAAGGCTTTTGCTGCATGGGTGCTGTTGGTGGTCGGTGGCGCGGGCATGCTGCTGCTGACGTTGATTCTCACGGGCGTCGCGGAGTTGCCTCCGCTGCCGAACATCGCGGCGGACGTGGCGCTCGGTCTGTGCATCCGCTTCGCATACAAGTGGGTCGGTGGTTTCGATGCGGCCGACTGGAGCCTTGCGGGCGTGCCCACCGAGGCGACCGATGCAGACGATCTGAACGCGCACCCGGGCGCCGCAGGTGCGATGGGCTGAGTGCGGAACGCGCGGAATCGGATTCGCCCGCGGGTGGATCCGCACGCCGACCCGCGGTCGGCGTGCGGTCGCCTCGGGCCGTCGCTCGATCGCGCTGCGCACAGGATCCGCCGGGCGTCCGCTCGGCGTCGCGCCCGAGGTGCGCGGCTGCGCGTGGGGATGACCCCGCGAGACGGCGCAGGCGTTAGACGATAGGTTCGGCGGGTCCCACCCCAGAGGAGGCCCGCTTGATCGAAGTCCGCGATGTGTCTCGCGTGTATCGCCGCGGGACCGACGAGGTCCACGCGCTCGAGCACGTGAGCCTGCGCATCGAGCGCGGACGCTTTGCCGCGTTGATGGGTCCGTCGGGCTCCGGCAAGAGCACGCTGCTGAACATTCTTGCCGGGCTCGACCGCCCGACTTCGGGCATCGTCGAGGTCGCGGGTCAGCGGCTCGGTGATCTCTCCGAAGACCAGCTCGCCGCGTTCCGCGCGCGCCATGTCGGCTTCGTGTTCCAGTTCTTCAATCTGATTCCCGTGCTGAACGCGCGCGCCAACGTCGAACTGCCGCTGCTGCTGACCAAGCTCGGCAAGGCGGATCGCCGCATGCGTGCCGATACGGCACTGCGCGTCGTCGGGCTCGCCGATCGAGCGAGTCACAAACCGAACGAGATGTCGGGCGGCGAGCAGCTGCGCGTGGCGATCGCGCGCGCGTTCGTGGCCGACCCCGAACTCATCGTCGCCGACGAGCCGACCGGCGACCTCGACGCGAAGAACGCCCTCGAGATCCTCGCGCTGCTGCGCGACCTGGCCCGCGAGTTCGGCAAGACGGTCGTGATGGTCACGCACGATCCGCGCGGCGAAGCCTACGTGGATGAGATCCACCACCTCGACAAAGGTGTGTTGCTCGATTCGATCGCAGGCGGCGCAGCCGCTGGCCCGCCGGATCCTCAGGCCGCGGGAGGGGACGCATGAAGTTCCTCCCGTTCATCTGGCGCCAGCTATCGCGCAACAAGCTCCGCACCGCGCTGACTGCGGGCGCGATCGGCCTCGCGGTGTCGCTGGTCTGCATCCTGCTGACGATGCCGGCGGGGATGGACGCGCTGCTCACCCAGGTGGCGTCGAACACGCGTATCGTCGTGCACAACGAAGCCGGTCTCGTCTATCCGCTGCCGTACTCGTATCTGCAGAAGATCCGCTCGCAGCCCGGCGTCGTGTCGGCGGCGAGTTGGACCTGGTTCGGCGGCGTCTTCCGCGAAGAGAAGGGCGTCGAGTTTCCGAACTTCGCGATCGAGCCCGACCCGGTCGGCTCGGTCTGGGCGGACTGGAAGATCGAGCCGCAGCAGCTCGAGGAGTTCCGCCGCTATCGCGACGGCGCGATCGTCGGACGCGGCACGCTCACCAAGAACGGCTGGAAGATCGGTGATCTGGTCACGCTGAAGGGCACGGTCTATCCGCTCGATCTCGCGTTCCGCATCGTGGGCGAGATTCCGAATGAGCGCTCGCCGATCTTCCTGTTCCAACGCGAGTATCTCGACCAGGCGCTGCGCGCCGCCGGTCGCGGCGGCCTCGACATCCTCGGCACCGTCTGGCTGCGCGTCGACGATCCGGCGCGCGTGGCGCCGCTGATGAGCCAGATCGACGAACTGTTTCGCAACAGCGAGGCGGTCACGGCGTCCGAAACCGAGAAGAGTTACTTCGCGAACTTCTTCAGCATGCTGCAGGGCTTCGTGACGGTGATCCTGATCGTCACGGGGCTCGTCGCGCTGTGCATCGTCTTCATCGCGGCCAACACCACGAGCATGGCTGTGCGCGAGCGCATCGGCGAGATCGCGGTGCTGAAGGCGCTCGGCTTCAGCCGCCGGCTGATCTTCACGACACTGCTTTCAGAGGCCGTGCTGCTCTCGACGCTCGGCGGCGCACTCGGCGTGCTCGGCGCGCTCGGCCTCACGCAGTTGCTACGCGCCGGGAGTGGCTGGAACCCAGCGCTCGGCCCGCTCGGCTCGTTCATCGTCACGCAGGCGATTCTCGTGCAGGGACTCTTCCTCGCGCTTTTCGTCGGGATGCTCGCCGGTGTCGTTCCGGCGCTCGGCGCGGCGCGACGAAGTGTCGCCGAGACGCTGCGCGAGGTGTTCTAGCCGTGCTCCCGCTCCGCTATGCGCTCGGCAATCTCGCCGCACGGCGCACGCGCACGCTGCTCACCGTTGCGGTGATCGCGCTGGTGGTGATCGCGACGACCCTGTTCGGCAGCCTCGTGTCCAGCCTGCGCCGCACGCTGGTCGGCACTGGCAACGAGCGCAACCTGATCGTGTTGCGCAAGGGCGCCACCAACGATGGTTCGTCGGTGATCCCGCTCGAGGCGTTCCAGTCGCTGCGCTTCTTCGACGGCGTCGCGCGCGACGCGGCGGGCAACCCGCTCGCGTCGCCCGAACTGGTGGTGCAGCCTTTCTTTCGCACGGCCAGCGGCGGTCGCGAGAACGTGCTGGTGCGCGGCGTCGAAGCGGTGGCGCTGCAGGTGCACGACGAGGTGTCGATCGTCGAGGGCCTCATGTTCGAGCCCTCGAGCGGCGAAGCGATCGTCGGGAGTGGCGTCGCGGGCCGCTACGTGGGCGCGAAGGTGGGCGACACGCTCGACTTCGGTCGCGGACACTGGCAGGTCGTCGGCCGCTTCGAGAGCAGCGGCTCGTCGTTCGAGAGCGAAGTGTGGGTCGATGTGCGGGAGCTGGCGGCCGACGCCAAGCGCTCGATTCCATACTCGGGATTGCGCATCCGCGCCGCCGACGGCGCCGACATCGACGCGCTCGCGCGCCGCATCAACGACGATCCGCGCTACGCGCTCGAATCGTCGCCCGAGCCCGCCTACTACGAGAAACAGGCGGAGTCCGCCAACGCGCTCTACTTCATCGTCGTCGGGCTCGCCGTGCTGGCTGGCGTCGGCGCCACCTTCGGCGCCACCAACACGCTCTACGCTGCGGTGCAGTCGCGTCGCGCCGAGATCGGCACCTTGCGCGCGCTCGGCTTCTCGCGGATTTCGATCGTCGTATCATTCCTCATCGAGTCGCTGGTGATCGCGTTCGGTGGCTTCGCGATCGGTGCGTCGCTGGCGGCGCTGCTCGGACGCCTCGTTTCCTGGTGGCTCGGCGGCATCGCGTTCGGCGCCGCGACCTTCACGACCAGCGTGATCCAGCTGCGTGTCGGAGCGAGTGACCTCGCGGCCGCGCTCGGGCTCGCGCTGGTGATCGGTCTCGTCGGCGGTATCGCGCCGGCCGCGCGCGCCGCGCGGCTGCGCCCAATCGAAGCGCTGCGGAGGGCCTAGCGAGTTGGCCACCGAGGATCGCCGCGCCGCGCGCGAAGATCTCGCCGCGCTGCGCATCGACCGCGATGCGGTACCGCTGCGCGCCGGGCCGCATTGGCGCCGCTGGCTGATCACCGCCGCGTTGATCGTCGGATTCGCGGGCGCGTCGATCGCGGCGTGGCGGATGACGATCGGTCGCACGTCGGCGGTGCAGGTCGCGTTCGCGCAGCGCAGCAAACCGGGCACTGCTTCCGCGGGCGCCGTGCTGACCGGTTCTGGCTACGTCGTCACGGGCGAACGCTACATCTCGCTCGGCGTGCGCGTGCCGAGCCGCATCGAGCGCTTCCTGGTCGAGGAAGGTCAGCACGTCGAGAAGGGCGACGCACTGGTGCAGCTCGACGCGCGCCAGTATGAAGCCGCGCTCGCGCAGGCCCGCGCCAACCTGCTGCGCGCGCGCGCCAACAGGGATCTCGCCCGAAAGGAACTGGCACGCTCCCGCGCGCTGAACCAGCAGGGTGTTCTCTCGCGGGCCGATCTCGACGTCAAGGAGAACCAGCTACGCGTTGCCGAGGCGGACATCGCGCAACTCGAAGCGGCGATCACGCGCGCCGAAGTCGATCTCGAGGACACCGTGATTCGCGCGCCCACGTCCGGCGTGATTCTCGAGAAGTTCAAGGAAGTGGGCGAGATCGCCGTGCCCGGTGGCTTCGAAGGTTCCGGCGAGCTGATCCGGATGGCGAACCTCGCGGACATGCGCGCCGAGCTCGACGTGAACGAGGTCGATCTCGCACGCGTGAAGATGGGTCAGCCCGCCGAGGTGAGGCCCGACGCGTACACCGATCGGAGCTACGCGGCGCACGTGGTGAAGCTGTACCCGCAGATCAACCGCCAGAAGGGAACGCTGAAGGTCGAGGTGGGTATCGAGAGTCCGGACGCGTGGCTGCGCCCCGATATGAGCGTGCGGATCGCGTTCCTGGAAGAGGCAAGGCCGACGGCCACGGGCGAAGAACCGTCGCTGGTCGTGGCGCCCCGCGAAGCAGTGCGCAACGACAACGGCGCTTCGTTCGCGTGGGTGGTGACGAGCGGCCGCGTGCGTCGCCAGCCGGTCGAGACGGCCGGCGAGCGCGGTGCGCAGATCGTCGTGTCGAAGGGCCTCGCCGGCGGCGAGGCGCTCGTGACGGGCGGCGACACCGAAAGCCTGCGCGAAGGCCAGCGCGTGGACGTTCGGGACGCGAGCCCAAGCACGCCTTGATCCGCGTTCCGCGTGTCGCGGTGGGGGTGGGCGGGGCGCGGATTCGACGCCTCGCGACGCCGAACAGGGAACTGCTCTGCGCAAGCTACGCTGTCGCAACATGCAAATGAAACGAAGCAGCTTTCTTCTCTTGCTCGTTCCGGTCCTCGCCGTTCCCCAGCTGGCGTCGGCGCAGGCCAACTCGGTGCGCGGAACCGTTTCGGTCTTTGCCGGCGTCCCCAACTGCAACGACTCGGACCAGGTCGTCGTTTCGCCACTTCCGAGCGCAACGACGGCAGCAAGCTGCACCGCCACGAATGGCGCGTCGGCTGCAGGAGCCTCGCGCGCGGACCTGACGACGGGCTCCGTGGGTCTCGAATTGTTCGCGAATCCGGTCGCGGGTGGATACGCCGGCGGCGCGGGGCAGAGTGCGCTCGCCGACAGACTCACCTTCTCCGTCGCGGGTGGCATCGGGCAGAACGAGGATCTGCTCGTCGGCGTCACCTTTACACTCGACGGCTCGCTCTCCACGGACGCACTCTTCGATTCGATCTACGGCCGCTACCTCGACTACAACTTCGACTTCTCCGACTTCGCGTCCTTCGCCCCGGATCACGCTCTCGACGCACTCGGAATGGTGACGACGACGCCCTTTCTCGGCCCGTTGACCTTCTCGAAAGTCGTGAAGATCCGCGGCGCCTTCCTGACTGCCAACGTCGCGATGGACCTCTTCGTGCCCGGCATCATCCAGGGCAGCGTCGATTTCCTGAACACGGCGACGGTCGCGCTCGAGCTACCCCCCGGCGTCACCTTCACGTCGGAGTCGGGCGTCTTCCTCACGGCGCCCGAACCGGCGGGCGCTGCGCTCGGCGTCGCAAGCCTGCTCACGCTCGCCGGCCTGCGTCAGCGGCGCTTGCGACTGCGGTAGTCGCCTGACGCATCGTCGCTACCGCCGCGCCACCAGCACGCAGAGCGCAATGAGCGTCGAGAGACGCAGCATGGCGTCGGCCGGCTCGGGCACCAGCGACCGTCATCGAAGAACGCCGAGTCGAAGTTCCCGTCGTAGGTGCCGCCGACGAGCAAGCGCACCCGCGCGCTCTTCGTACCGGCGGGCGCGACCAGCGGCGCGGTGGTGATCGTCTCCCACCCGGTGCTGACCAGAGCGACGGCGCCGTCGCCGCCCTCGGGTTCGCCTCCCGAGCAATCGGAGGTCGCGAAGAAGTCGAGCCTGATCTCGACACGCGCGTCTAGCTGCAGCGTGCCGACATTCACATCCACGGCGGCACGCGCCGTGTGCGGACCGGGCGCCGTCGCCACGCACTGCCAAGGGCCGTCGCCATCGGCGTCCGCCATGTTCGTGATGACGAACAGCGATCCCGACGTGGCGCTGCTGTGGACATCCCAGGCGTATCACTGGATCGTCGTGTTCGGATCCGCGACGGGATCGCTCCATCCGTCGATGTTCTGATCGAAGGTTCCATGCGTGATCAGGTCCGTGTTGGCGTCTCGCGCGCTCGCCATCGCAATGGCAGCGAGCAGGCCGGAACTCCGGATCATGCGCTTGCGAGTTCCCACCGGGCCCAACTCTGTACAGATCCGGAGCAAGCCCGATGCCTGCGCGGGGGCATTGCAGCGTCACCGCCAGCGCCCTCGCTGCGACGTGCGATCACACGCGACGAGGCAGGGTGCCGCACGGCAGCGACACGGTCGCCGAAGAACAACCCGGGCTCGGCCAGCTCGGCGATCGGACCGATCGTCTCGTCCGCCGCGCCTCTGGGGTCGCACGATCGAAGCCTGGATCCTGCTCGGGTCGGCCGCCTAGCGAAGCTCCGCCTCGAGCGCGCGTTCGAGCGAGTCGATGCGGAAGCGGAAACCGAGCTCGGTGGCGCGTGCCGGGACGACGCGACGGCTACCGAGCAATTCGCCGGCCATCTCGCCGAGCGCCGCGCGCACCGCGAACGCGGGAGCCGGCAACAGGGCAGGGCGGCGCACCGCTCGCGCGAGTTCGCGCGTGAGTTCGGCGTTCGTCACCGGGTTCGGCGCGACCGCGTTGATCGCGCCGCTCCAGTGTTCATCGCGCAGTGATGCGAGGATCATCGCAACCAGGTCGTCGACATGGATCCACGGCACCCACTGGGTGCCGCCGCCGACGCGACCGCCGAGACCGAGGCGAAACAACCGGGCCAGCGACGCGAGCGCGCCGCCTTCGCGCGCCAGCACGATGCCGATGCGCAGCGACACCGTGCGCACACCCAGCGCAACCGCCGCGCGTGCTTCTTCTTCCCACGCGACGCAGACGTCGGCGAGGAATCCGCGACCGGGCGCGGCCGACTCGGGCAGCGATTCCTCGCCGCGGTCGCCGTAGTAGCCGACCGCCGACGCGCACACGAACACCTGCGGGCGCTCGGCGGCGGGAAGCCGCTCGATGGATTGCACCAACGCGCGCGTCGAGTCGACCCGACTGGCGAAGATGCGATCGCGGCGGTTCTTCGAGGGCAGTCCGCCGAAGACCGGCTCGCCCGCCAGGTGCACGATCGCGTCGCAACCCGCGATGCGCGCGCTCGGAATCATCACGCCGTCCCAGCCGACCGCTTCGACGCCACCGGGCAGATGCGCGTTCGCCGGCGTGCGCGTCGCGGCACGAACGCCGATGCGATCGGCGAGGAGCGCCCGCACCAATCGCTTGCCAACCAGGCCCGTCGCACCCGTGACGAGGACGACGCGCGGCGCTTCGCTCATGCTCTCTCCCTCATGCCGACACCAAACTGGGCGCGAAGGCTTCGAAGGTCGCCGCGATCGCGCGCGGGTCGATCGCCAACGGCGAAATCACCGGCGTCGTCACGCCCGCGGCAACGAACTCGGCGATCTGCGCGCGGCACTGCTCCGCGGACCCGAGGATGCTGATGCGATCGACGAAGCCGTCGTGCATTGCGGAGGCGACACCGGCGCGGTCGCGACGCGCGAAGGCGCTCTCGACATCGCGCGCTTCCTGCTCGAAGCCGCACCACGCGAAGAACTTGTTGTAGACGGGCGCTGCGGCATAGCCGCCGAATGCCAGGCGCACCAGGTTGCGCGCGCTCGGAACGTCGTCGGTGACCAGCACCTGGAAGCGGCAGACGATCTCGTCGCGCGTCGCGTCGCGGCCCGCTTCGGCAGCGCCGGCGCGATACGCCGCGAGGATCTGCGGCACGGCCGTCACCGGAAACAGATTCACGATCAGCCCGTCGCCGAGCGCACCCGCCATTCGGAGCATCTTCTCGCGCAGCGCCGCCAGGTAGATCGGGACGGGCTGCTTCGGCACGTTGCCGAGCCGGAACCCGTTCGAGTGGAAGGCTTCGCCGACGAAATCGGTTTTCTTGCCCGCGAGCGCCTGGCGCAGAATTGCGACGCTCTCGCGCACGTGTGCGAGCGGGCGCTCGAACGCAACGCCGTTCCAGTCGCCGATGATCGCGTGGCTCGACGAGCCGAGGCCGAGCACGAACCGGCCCGCCGAAAGTTGCTGCACGGTGGCCGCCGACATCGCGAGCACCGCGGGCGTGCGGTTGTAGACCGGTACGATCGCGGTGCCAATCGTCGCGCGCTCGGTCGCGATTGCGAGCGCGCCCGCCAGCGCAAAGGAATCAGGGCCGTTGGTCTCGGCCAACCAGATCGCGTCGTAGCCCCACTCGCGCTCGGCCTTGCGCGCCAGCTCGACGCAAGCGCGCGCATCCATCCCCGGAACGGGCAGCGTGATCGCAACACGACCGAGTTTCAACGCCAATGAATCTCCAACCAACTTCGAAGCGCACCCCCCGTTTCCCGCGTAGCGAGCCAACGGCGAGCGGCGAAGTCCATCAGGCCCGCGTTCGACAATGAATCTCCAAAGCCCCTGCGAAGCGCACCCCCCGTTTCCCGCGTAGCGAGCCAACGGCGAGCGGCGAGCCCCATCACTTCGGCTGCATGCGGATCGCGCCGTCGAGGCGGATCGTTTCGCCGTTCAGCATCGGGTTCTCGACGATGTGACACGCGAGTGCGGCGAACTCGGGCGGCTTGCCGAGCCTTCGCGGGAACGGGATCTGCGACGCCAGATAGTCGCGCCCTTCCTGGGGCATCATCATCAGCATCGGCGTTGCGAACAGGCCCGGCGCGATCGTATTGACGCGGATCCCGACCGCCGCGAGATCGCGCGCAATCGGCAGCGTCATGCTGACGCCGCCGCCCTTCGACGCCGAGTACGCGCACTGGCCGATCTGTCCCTCGAACGCAGCGGCCGATGCGGTGTTGACGATCACGCCGCGCTCGTTCTCTTCGTTCGGCTGGTTCTTGCTCATGCGCGCCGCCGCGAGCCGCACCACGTTGAAGGTGCCGACGAGGTTCACGCGCAGCGTCAGCTCGAAGAGCTTCAGGTCGAAGGGCTTGCCGGTCTTGTCCACGGTGCGACCCGCGGTGCCGATACCGGCGCAACTCACTGCGGCATGGATTCCGCCGAAGGTCTCGACGGCTCGATCGAGCGCGGCCGTGACCTGCTCCTCACTCGCGACGTCGGCTTCGCAGAAGATCGCCGCGTCGCCGATCGACTTCGCAACCTCCGCGCCCTTCGAGCGGCCGAGGTCGAGGATTGCGACGCGCGCGCCGCGCGACGCGAGCGCTCGCGCGGTCGCCTCGCCGAGACCCGATCCGCCCCCGGTGACGACCGCTCCGATGCCTTGAATCTGCATGGTTACCTCCGCTCGGATCGTCGAGCGCGCGGCAGACTAGCAATCCCGAAGGAAAGCGTGCTCTAGCCGCGCCGCCCAGGGGCCAGGCTCGCCATCGCCGACGGGCAGCCCATCGAACGCGAGCACGGGACGCACGCCGCGCACGGCGTTGGTGGCGAGGATCTCGCGCGCGGCGCCGAGTTCCTTGCGCGACACCACGGCCTCACGCAGCAGCGGAACGCGCTCGAGCAGGAGGCCGCGCGCGATGCCGGCCTGGGCGCCAGACTCGATGGGTGGCGTGACGATGGCTCCGTCCCGGTGCACCACGATCACATTGCTGCGCGTGCCTTCGACGAGCCGGCCAGCAGCGTCGAAGAGCAGTGCTTCGTCGACTCCGGCTTCGCGCGCGGTCGCGAAGGCAACCTCGTAGAGCGAACGATCGCTGCGTTTTACGCCCGAGGTGGGCGATGCCCCCGGGTGTGCGACGGCTGCCGTGACACAGCGCCAGGTCAGTGCCTCGTCCCGGATCGGGCTCGAGGTCCCGACCAGACGGATCCCGAGCGCCGCGTCGCGCTGTACCTCGACCCGGATCTTGGTGTCGGGGCCCTCGCGCGTGGGCAGCGCCAGCTCATGCAGCAGCGCGAGCACGCCGGCAAGGTCGACTTCGCCGAGTGCGAGTAGGTGCGCATCCCGCGCGAGCCGCTGCGCATGTCGCTCGGCGTGCCAGACCCGGCCGCCGCGGGCGCGGGCGCTGCTATAGCAGCCCCCGCCGCGGATCACTTCCTCTGGTCGATCGGCACGAACGCGCGATGCTGCTCGCCGGTGTAGATCTGACGCGGGCGCCCGATCTTGAAGTCGGGGTCGCGGTGCATCTCTGCCCACTGCGCGATCCAGCCCGGCAGCCGGCCGATCGCGAACATCGCGGTGAACATGTTCTCCGGCGTGCCGATCGCGTTGTAGATCACGCCCGAATAGAAATCGACGTTCGGGTAGAGCTTGCGCTCGACGAAGTACTCGTCCTTCAGCGCGATCTCTTCGAGGTCCTTGGCGATCTCGAGCAGCTTCGAGTTGACGCCCAGTTTTTCGAGCACGCCGTCGCACGCCTTCTTGATGATTCGCATGCGCGGGTCGAAGTTCTTGTAGACGCGGTGGCCGAAACCCATCAGCCGCGACGTATCGTCCTTGCTCTTGGCGCGCTCGACGAACTCGCGCGCCGAAATGCCTTCGTCGCGAATGCGGACCAGCATCTCGATCACCGCCTGGTTGGCGCCGCCGTGCAGCGGTCCCCACAGCGCGTTGATGCCGGCCGAGATCGCGCCGAACAGATTCACCATCGACGAGCCACCGAGACGCACCGTCGACGTCGAGCAGTTCTGCTCGTGGTCGGCGTGCAGGATCAGCAGCAGATCGATCGCCTTCTCGATCACCGGGTCGACCACGTAGGGCTCGCACGGCGTCGCGAACATCAGGTGCAGGAAGTTGCCGACGTAGCGGAGCTTGTTGTCGGGGAACATGAACGGCTGGCCGATCGAGTGCTTGAATGCGTAGGCCGCCATCGTCGGCAGCTTCGCGATCAGCCGGTGCACGGAGATCTCGACCTGGCGCGGGTCGCGCGGATCGAGCGCGTCGGGATAGAACGTCGCGAGCGCGCCGACCGCTGCGGACGAGGCCGCCATCGGATGCGCGTCCTTCGGCATCGCGCCGTAGAAACGCTTGAAGTCCTCGTGCAGCATCGTGTGGCGGCGGATCGATTCGCTGAACGAGCGAAGCTGGGCTTCGGTCGGCAGTTCGCCGTAGATCAGCAGGTGCGAGACTTCCAGGAAGGTCGACTTCTCGGCGAGATCTTCGATCGAGTAGCCGCGGTAGCGCAGGATGCCGTTGTCGCCGTCGATGAAGGTGATCGCAGAGCGGCACGCGCCCGTGTTGGCGTAGCCGGGATCGAAGGTGACGTAGCCCGTCTGGTCGCGGAGCTTGCGCACATCGATGGCGCGCTCGCCTTCGCTGCCGACCAGGATGGGCAGGGAGATCGTCTTGTCGCCGATGCGAAGCTCAGCGGTATCGACGGGCTTGGGCATGGGAATCTCTCCTCGCGAGTCGGCTCAGGGGCTGAGGTGGCCGGCACGGGCGCTCGCGAGGTGCAACCTAGCATCGGAAGGGGACGTCGGAAGGGGACGTTCGTTGCGCAACGAATGTCCCCGCTCCGACATCAACGACCGGCGCGTTGTGGCGTCACCACCAGCACCGCGCGGCTTCCATCGCGGGCTCGGAACCGCACGTCGACCGCCGTCACCGCGTCGATGCGCTCGCGTTTCTTCTCTTCGATGACGATGGCCTGACCGCCGCCGGCGAGGAATCGTTCGATCGACGCGGCGTCGTCGAGCGCTTCTACATGACGGTGACCGTAATAGACGAGCCCGCCGGCCATCTGTACGTCGCCGACGAGTCCGATCGATCTCCCTTCGGGTGTCAACGCCGCCGCGGCCTCCGCGATCGGGCGCGGCGATTTGCCGGGATCGAGCGCCGGATAGACCACCGTGAAGATCAGCAGCAGCAGCGCCCACATCGCGACGACCGGAACGGCGAGGCGCACACGCAATCGGGACCGCGCGCGAAAGAGCGTGAGTTGTGCAATCAGCGCGACACCCACGACTGTCACGACCGCGAGCCCCGTCACGAGCGACGCCGTTCCGTCTTGCAGCGGATCACGCAGCGCAATCCACACTCCGCCGCCGACGAGCGCCGCTCCGAGCGCACCGGTCGCCGCGTGGAACGCAACCGGAATGCGGTGCGCCGCTTCGACCCAACGCCCGAGCGCGTCGGCGAGCAGCAGCGCGACGGCCGGCAGCAGCGGCACCAGGTAGAGGCCACGCTTGCCCGTCGAGAGCGTGAAGAACACGAACGTCGCCGCGACCCATGCGAGCAGGAATCGCCACGCGCGGCGATCCTCGTCGCTCGCAGTCACGACGAACACACAGCGGCGTGCGGCCCACCAGACGACCGGCGAGAGCAGGAACCAGGGCAGCGTCTCGGCCGGGAACTGGTAGAAGTAGTAATAGAACGGACGATCGTGGGAGCTGCCCGCAAAGAATCGCCCGAAGAGATTGTCGACCACCGCTTCGCCAAAGAAACCGGGCGGCGCCAGCGCGATCGCCGCCGCGATCCACGCGAGCCCGGGTCCCAACGACAGGAACCATCCCCACCACGGGAACGCACGGCGCAGGTCGCCGAGGCGTCGCTCCCAGGCGAGGAAGCTCGTCATCACGAGCACCGGGACGAGGATTCCGACGGGGCCCTTCGTCAGCACCGCGAGTCCGAACGACGCATGCAACAACAGTTGTCCGAGCCGGCGGCGCCCGATGCCGCGATCGATGCGCCAGAACGCAACGAGCGCGAGCGTCTCGAAGAGCGCGAGCAGCACATCGAGTTGGGCGCGGCGGGCGTTGTCCGCGAACTCGAAGGTGGTCAGCAGCAGCGCGGCAGCGAGCGTCGCGGTGGCGCCGCCGAGGATTCGCGAGCCGAAGACGAGTGTGAGGCCGATCAGCGCGACGCCTGCGAGCGCCGAGGGCAGCCGCGCCGCGAGTTCCGTCACACGGCCGAACGGCGCACCGACCGCCGCCGCCAGCCAGTAGTAGAGCGGCGGCTTCTGGGTGTAGGGCTCGGCGTTCAGATGCAGCAGCACCAGTCCGCTCGTGCCGAATTCCATCGACCGCACCGTTTCGGCGACATGGCCGTAGCGGGGCTCGTCGGGCGCCCAGAGGCCGGTCCCGTCGAGGCGCGCGAGCAGCAATACCGCGGCTCCGAAGAGCAGCAGTCCTCGCACCCAGGGACTTGCAGGCGCGGCGTTCACTGCGACTCCCCCCCGATGCGTCGAACGGCTTCGAGATCACCCACGAGGCTACGTGCACAGCGCTGCGCACGCCCATGACGAGTCGGCAATCTCGGGCGGGCGCGGGCTTCCGCGGCGCCAATGCCGACGTTACCTTCGCCCGCGTGGAGGTGCCGCCATGGCTCCCAACGATTCCGATTCGAGTCGCGCTCTTCTTGCTCTACTACGTGACGCCACCGTGAAGCCGATCGAGGTTGCGCGCGCCCTCGACGACATGACGAACGCCGAGCGCGTGACCGCGATCCGCTCGGTGGGTCGCGCCGAACAGCGGCGTCTCTACGAGGCGGCAGCTGGTTTTCGCGAGCTGCGCATGACCGACATGGTCGCAGCCGACGTCCCCGCGATGAAGCCCGTGCATCACTTTGGCAAGAACACGCTGCCGGCCTTCACGCACTTCGAGAAGCGTTTCACCCGCCCGGCCGACGCCGACGCGAGCGCGCCCACACAGCTCTGGGGCTACAACGAAGGCAGCTCGCGCTGGATCACCGGTCCTGGCTACTTCGTGCTGCGCGCGGATGCCGACCGCGGCGAATTGCTGGTCGACTACAACCTGGTGCCGCCCGCGCATCCGCCTGAGTGGCCGGAGATCCGCCGCAACGAAAGCGGCCTTTCGCGCTTCGTGTACGGCTTCATGATCGACCGCCTGCGCGGCGTTTCGAAGCACGTGACGATCGGCTCCGCGGCGCGCAAGGGCAAAGACCTGGGTTCGTGGTTCCTGCTCTGCCGCGAGTCGTAGCTTGAGCGCTGCTGGTTCTACGTCGCCGCGCGTGTCGGTGTTGATCCCCGTCTACAACGAGGAAGAGTCGCTCGAGACGCTGCACCGCGAACTCGACGCTGCGCTCGCGGGTATCGCGGGCGGCGCGGAGATCGTGTTCGTCGACGACGGCTCGAAGGACCGCAGCCTCGCGGTGCTGCGCGAGATTGCCGAGAAGGACCCGCGTGTGCGCGTGGTCGAACTCGACGGCAACCACGGCCAGACGGCGGCGTTCGCGGCGGGTTTCGACGCCGTGCGCGGCGAAATCACCGTCACGCTCGACGCCGACCTGCAGAACGATCCCGCCGACATCCCGAAGCTCATCGCCAGGATGGACGCCGAGGGCGCCGATGTCGTGAACGGCGTGCGCATGAAGCGTCGCGATTCATGGGTGCGCCTCGTCTCGTCGCGCGTCGCGAATAGCGCGCGCAATTGGTTCACCAACGAGTCCGTCACCGATGTCGGTTGCTCACTGCGCGCGATGCGCACCGAGTACGTGAAGCGCGTGCGGCTGTTCCGGAACATGCACCGCTTCCTGCCGACGCTGCTGCGGATGGAAGGCGCCGTGAAGATCATCGAGATGCCGGTCGCGCACCGCGCGCGACGCTTCGGCGTCTCGAAGTACGGCATCGGCAATCGGCTCTGGGTCGGCATCGTCGATCTGTTCGGCGTGCGCTGGATGCAGGCGCGGCACTTTAGGGTGCGGGTGAAGGACCGAAGCTAGCCGCGAGCGCGACCCGCAAGCCGGGCGTGTTCGACCATCAAACAAGCGTCCTGCACCACCTTTACCCCCGCCGCGCGAAGCCGCGCCGCGCTCGCGTCGTCGCGAATCCCGAGCTGGAACCAGACCGCAAACGGCAGTGGATCCATCGCGAGGATCTCATCGACGTGCGCCGGCAGGTGCTGTGGCGCGCGAAACAGATTCACCAGCTGCACCGGTTCGCGCAGGTCGCGCAGGCTCGCGACGCAGTGTTCGCCGAGCACTTCGTCGAGTTTCGGCGAGATCGGCACGATGCGATAGCCGTGTTGCTGCATGGTATGCGGCACGCGGAACGCATCGTCATCCGCGCCGGCCTTGATTCCGACGACTGCGATCGTGCGACAGCGATCGAGTATCTCGCGCAGCAGCGAATCATCGTCGCGCATCGTGGACTCCAAGTAGTGCTGGGTTAGGCTACGCCGCCATGCTCGCCCCCGCCCCTCGCAACGCGATCGCTGTCGCAGTTGCGCTCACCGTTTTCGGTTGGGCCGTTGCGCTCGAAGTGTTCGCTGCGCCGGACGTCGACGATCCCGCGCTGCGCACGCAGGTGACCAAGCTCGACAACGGTCTCACGTTGCTGCTATTGCCGGAAACCGGGACGCCGGGCGTGTCGTTCCAGATGTGGGTGCGCGCGGGCGCCAAGGACGAGACCCAATACACCGGGCTCGCCCACCTCTTCGAGCACATGATGTTTCGCGGTACCGACCGGCTGCCGCCCGAATCGCACGAGCGGATGATCGAGGGCCGCGGCGGTCGCGTGAACGCGTACACCACTGCCGACACGACGGTCTACCACGAGGACGTGGCGCCCGATTCGCTGCCGCTGGTGATCGAACTGGAGGCAGAGCGTCTCGCGAATCTGAAGATCACCGAGGAGACGCTGGCGAGCGAACGCCAGGTCGTGCTCGAGGAGCGTCGGCTGCGCACCGAGGATCAGCCGGACGGGCGCGCATTCGAAGCGCTGCTCGGACTGGCGTTCCAGGCGCATCCGTATCGCGTGCCGACGATCGGCTGGCGCAGCGACATCGAGACGGTTCCGGTCAAGGACGTGCAGGACTTCTTCAATACTTATTATGCGCCCAACAACATCGTGATTGCGATCGCGGGCGACTTCGACGCCGCCGCGACGCTGGCGCAGATCCGCCGAAGCTTCGGGCGCCTCGAGCCGGTCGCCGACATCCCGCGCTCTCCGACCCAGGAACCGGAGCAGCGCGGCGAGCGCCGCGCGATCGTCTACTTCGATCTGCGCAGCCCGATCCTCGCCGCCGCATGGCATGCACCCGCGACGGGTCATCCCGACGCGGAGGCCCTCGACGTCGCGAGTCTGGTGCTCTCTGGTGGAAGCAGCTCGCGCGTCTACCGCAAGCTCGTCTACGAAAAGCAGGTGGCGCTCGGCGCGCAGGGCGCCTACTGGGAACTCCAGGACGCCGGACTCTTTTATGCGTTCGCGAGCGTGCGACCGGGTGCCGACATCGACGAAGTCGAGCGCTTGTTCATGACCGAGATCGCGCGGCTGCGCGACGAGCCGGTGCGGCCGGACGAGTTGGCGAAGGCAAAGCGCCAGATCGAAGTCGAGCTGCTCTCCGGCATGGAGACGGCGAGCGAGATGGCGGGTCGCATTGCGGGCGAGTACGTCGCGTTCGGGCGCATCCGCTCGATCGATGAGCGCCTGCGAGCCTACGCGGCAGTGACCGCCGAAGACGTGCAGCGCGTCGCGCGCACCTATCTGCGCGACGACCGCCGCAGCGTCGTGCACGTCGTGCCGCCGCCGATCGCGAAGGTGGCGAAGTGACGCGCACGCGTGTGCTTTGCGTGGGCCTTGCAATCGCGCTGCTCGTCGCCGGCTGCGCGGGGCTCGGCACCAAGCCCGCCTGGGAGCAAGCGCCGCCGCCGATCGCCGAAGGTCCGGTGGTCCCGCAGCAGCGCCTGCACCGCGCACAGCTGGAGAATGGCGTCGCCGTGCTGATTCTCGAGGATCACGCGCTGCCGCGACTCGCGCTGGGCGTGGTCACGCGGCGCGGTGCTGGCAGCGAGTCGCTCGCGCAGGCGGGGCTCGCGTCGCTGACGCTCGACGTGATGAAGCGCGGCGCCGGCAAGCGCGATGCGCTCGCGCTCGCGCGTGCGGTGGAAGAGATGGGTGCCTCGCTTTCGGCGAGCGCCGGGTGGGACTCGGCGTCGGTCGGTGTCGCCGGTTTGTCGGAGGACGCGGATCGACTCTGGGACATCCTGACGGACGTCGTGCGCAAGCCGCGCTTCGATCCGGGCGAAGTCGCGCGTGCGCGTGCAGAGCAACTTGCGGGCTTCGAGCAGCAGAAGGACGAACCCCAGGCACTGGCCGGCAAGCAGATGGCGCGGGCGCTGTACGCAGGGCACCGCTACGGCGTGTCGGCCGACGGCGAGCCCACGAGCGTCGCAAAGCTCGATGCTTTGACGCTGCGCGCGTTCCATGCGCGCCTCTTCACGCCCGATCAGTCGATCGTCTTCGTCGTTGGGGACGTCGGTGCCGAGGCCGCGCTCGCGCAGGTGCGCGCTCACTTTGGCGTGTGGCCGGCCGGCGCGGGTCTCGATCGCGGCACGCCGGCGCCCGAAGTGGCGCCCGCGTCCCGCCGCGTCGTGATCGTCGATCGGCCGGATCTCGCGCAGGCGTCGCTGCTGATCGGTCACGAGGGCATCTCGCGCCGCGATGCCGGGCGTATCGCGGCGGACCAGATGAACACCATCCTCGGTGGCGGTGGCTTCTTGTCGCGACTGATGACACGTGTGCGCGCAGACGAAGGGCTCGCCTACGGGATCGGCTCGGGCTTCGCGATGCGCTGGTACCCTGGACCGTTCCTGGTGAGTACGTCGACGCGCGTCGCCGAGGCCGGTCGCGTCGTCGAGATCACGCTGGCGCAGATGGACGCAATGCGCGGCGAGCCGCCGACGGAGGCCGAGCTGCGCCTCGTGAAGAGTTTTTCCGCGGGCCGCTTCGTGCTGGGGCTCGAGACGTCGTCGGCGATCGCCGGATCGCTGGTCGATCTCGACGTCTATGATTTGCCGCCCGATTCGCTCGACACCTACCGGACACGCGTGCAGGCCGTGACGCAGGACGATGTCGTCGCAGCGGGACGCCGGCTGCTACATCCCGATCGCGTTGCGATCATCGCAGTCGGGCCGGCCGCCTCGCTGCGACCGCAGCTCGAGCGATTCGGCCCGGTCGAAGTGGTGGCGCCCTAGTGCAGCGATCGTTCCAGCGGGGGCAGGCCGCGCGCTTCGTAGCGACCGCCGTGCTGGCGCTCCTGGTTTCGGCATGCGCAACCCAACCGAAGGCGCCGCCCCGACCCAAGCCCGGCGAGGAACTCGCGCCGAAGGCGTTCTTCTGGGAGGTGCAGGCGGCGGGCGGCGCACGTTTGTTCCTGCTCGGCTCGGTGCACATCGGCGACGGCCGCGAGCTGGTGCTCGATCCGCGCATCGAGAAGGACTGGGCGGAGGCGAGCGAGCTGGTGGTGGAGCTCGATACGACGACGCTCTCGCCGATCGACGCCGTCGACGCGACCAACCGCTTTGGCCTGCTCCCGCGCGGAACGACGCTGCGTGGTGTCGTCAAGCCCGACACGTACAAGCAGGTTGCGAAGTACATGAAGCAACGCGAGTACCCGATCGAGCGGGTCGACCGGATGCGACCCTGGCTGGTCGCGCAGGTGGTGACCCAGCTCGAGTACGCCGCTGCCGGCCTCGAGGCCGAGAATGGTGTCGACGTCGCGATGATGCGTCGCGCGATCGGGCGCAAGGGCATCGTCGAACTCGAGTCGCTCGACGAGCAGGCAGCCCTGTTCGCCGGCCTGCCCGCGGCGCTGCAAGAGAAGATGCTGGTGGAGATCTTGCGCGAAGCGCAGGCGCTGTTGGCGGTGACGCGCGCAACGCTCGCCGCGTGGGAACAGGGCGACGAGGCGTCGCTGTCCGAGTTGCTGTTCAGCAACGCGAACGGCGATGCGGAACTCGCCGCCTTCTACGAGCGCGTCTTCTACGGCCGCAATCGCGCGATGGCCGATAGGCTGGTGACGCTCTCCGCGGATGGTCGTCCGCGCTTCGTCGTGGTGGGCACGGGACACTTGATCGGAGCGCAGGGAATCCCGGCGCTGCTCGCACAACGCGGTTTTCAGGTCGAGCGTGTCGGCAGCGCGCGCGTGCTGCCTGGCACGACGGCGACGCCCGCAGGCGCGATCCCCGCGCCCGGCGCCTCTTCCGCCGAACCGGCGCCGCCGCGGGCCACTGCAGCGCCGGTCGCGCCGGTCGCCCCCATCACGCCGGCTGCACCGGTCGCGCCTGTTGCCCCGGCCGCACCGAGCGGCCCCGCGACACCCAAGGCGGAGACTGTGACGCCGCCCGCGATTCGGTTGCCGGATGCGCCGACCGCCAGGCCCGTCCTGCCCCCAAGCCTTTCGCCGCCTGCCCCGTCGAGCGCGGGCAGCGATTCGTGGCTCGGTCAGGACGCAGCCCCCACGCCTTCGAACGGATCTGCAGAGGGAGCTCCCGAAGCGATGCCCGCTGCTCCGAGCGCCGCACCGGCCCCGGTCGTCGAGCCCCAACCAGCGCCCGCTGCTGCGAAGCCGGCACCGAAGCCCAAGCCCAAGCAAAGGCGCCTGTCCCCGCCGAAGCGCTGAAAGGTTCGGATTGCTTCGGCGCGCGTCTCCAGATACCTTGCCGCCCGACCGATCGGTCGGAGGGAACCATGAGCGACATCACCGCCAGCTCCCGCGACAAGATCCTCGAAGTCGCCGAGGCGCTCTACGCGCGCCGCGGCTTCGCAGGGGTCGGCATGCGCGAGGTCGCGGACGCAGCGGGTCTCGGCAAATCGTCGCTGTTCCACCACTTTCGTTCGAAGGTGCAGCTCTACCTCGCCGTGCTCGAGCGCGTGCTCGGGCGCATCGAGGAGCGGTTGCAGCCGATCCTCGCGTTGCAGGGGGGAGCCGCCGAGAAGCTCGATCGCTGGATCGATGGGCTGATCGATGAGTTGGCCGAGCAGCCCGCGACCGCACGGATGCTGCTGCGCGCGCTCTTCGAGGAGGAAGAGTTCGAAACCGGGAACTGGCCGGAAGGGGAGGCGGTCGACCGCC
>JANLTC010000312.1:0-46559 GCA_031362725.1 Deltaproteobacteria bacterium
CAGCGCGGGCAGGCGGGATCGCTGCCCCAGCGGAGCTGCTCGACGAACTCAACCGCGGCCGCCTCGTCGGCGCATGCCGCTGGGATGGCTCGAAGGATTCGCGATTGGCTGGTGGCGACCTTGCTCTGCGCTTTTCGTTCCATGAACGGGAACTTATCATCTTTTTACTTGGCGCACAAGTAGAATCGACCCAGCCAATCCGAATTGCAACCGTGAGTCACATTCCTGCGGGGAGTTTTGACGTTACGTCAGGTCGAAAAGCGGAGCAGCGTCGCGGTTGTGCGTCAACGCCATACTTCCGAATCTACAACGCATTTCTAGTCAGAATTGGCCGCGGGAGGCAGCACGCGCGTCAAGAGCGCCGTGCCGAGCAGCGTTGCCAGCAGCGAGGCGACCAGGATCCCCACCTTTGCGCCGGCGACGAACTGCGCCTCCGCGAACGCGAGCGCCGCGATGAACAACGCCACCGTGAAGCCGATGCCTGCGAGGACGCCGGCTCCGAGGATTTGCGGCCAGCGGACGCGGCTCGGCAACTCTGCGATGCCGGCGCGCACCGCGAGCCAGGCGAAGAGAGTGATGCCGATCGGCTTGCCGAGCAGCAGGCCCAGCACGATCGCGATCGCCACGCGCTGCGTCTGCGCATCGCCAATGCTCGAAGCGTCGAGCGCGACGCCCGCGTTGCAGAGCGCGAAGAGCGGCATGATCACGAACGCGACCCAGGGATGGAGTCGATGCACGAGGTCGTCCACCGGCGCATGCTCGGCGCCCGCCGGCGGCCGCGCCGGTGTCAGCAGCCCGAGCAGCACGCCGCCAATCGTTGCATGCACGCCGCTTTTCAGCGTCGCGTACCACACCAGTGTGCCGACGAGGACATACAGGCCGTAGGATCGGACGCCAAAGCGCGCGAGTAAAATGCAGAACACGAGTCCTGCGGAGGCGACCGCGAGCCAGCGCGGATCCACGCCGGTCGCGTAGAAGATCGCGATCACCACGACGGCGCCAATGTCGTCGGCGATCGCCAGCGCGAGCAGGAACACCTTCAAGCCCGACGGCACGCGCGTGCCGAAGACGCCGAGCGCAGCGACCGCGAATGCGATGTCGGTGGCCATTGGGATGCCCCAACCGCGGAGTGCCGGCCCGCCCCAATGCAACGCCGCGTAGAGTCCGGCCGGCACGATCATGCCGCCGAGCGCACCGAACACCGGCAGTGCAGCGCGACTCGGCGAGGACAGCTCACCGAGCACCAACTCGCGCTTGATCTCCATGCCGACGACGAAGAAGAAGATCGCCATCAGCGCGTCGTTGACGAAGTGGCCAACGGACAACTCGAGAGAGAACGACGCGATGCGCACCGAGAGCGGCAGGTGCAACGCGTGTTCGTACAGGTCGTGAAGCGGGGAGTTGGCGAGCGCGAGCGCCAGCACGGTCGCCGCGAGCAGCAGGATCGTGCTCGACGCTTCGAGTGCGACGAAGCGCGCGAAGGCGCCGCTGATCCGCTCTGCCGCGCGCAGCCCGCTGCTCACGGCGCGGTCTCGGCGGGTGGCCCCGCATTGACGCGGTTCATCGCCCGCGCGATGCCTTCTGCGAGTGCGAGTTCGACGGCGTCGCTCGCCGCTTCGAGGTGCGCGCCGAGCTGCGCCCCCTCGTCGGCGCGGAAGGGCGCGAGCACGTACTCGATCGGATCCTCGCCGGCCGGCGGTCGCCCGATCCCAAAGCGCAGGCGCGCAAAGTCGTGTCGGCCGAGTTGCTGCTGGATGTCGCCGATGCCGTTGTGGCCTCCGGCACCGCCAGAGGCGCGCAGCCGGAGCCGACCGAACGAAAGATCGAGGTCGTCGTAGACGACCAGCAGGTCAGCCGCCGGGTCGATCGGGTAGCTGTCGAGCGCGGCCGCGACGGCACGGCCTGACAGATTCATGTAGGTCTGCGGTTCGAGCAGCGCCACCTCGGCGCCTGCGATCGTCCCGATACCGATGTTCGCATGCAGGCGTCGCTCGCGTCGCAGCGCGATCCGGTGTCGCGCTGCGACGCATTCGACGATGCGGAAGCCCACATTGTGTCGCGTGTGCTCGTATTCGGCTCCGGGATTGCCGAGGCCAACGACGAGCTTCACCGATCCTTCCTAGTCCCGCGTAGCGAGCTAACGGCGAGCGGCGACGTCACGAGGCTGTCGCGTAGCGAGCCAACGGCGAGCGGCGAGGATCATCGGGACTAGTCGGACTTCTTCGCAGCCGGGGCCGCAGGGGTGCCCGCCGCCTCGCCTGCGACCGGAGCCGCCGCGGCGTCGGCAGCCGCCACCACGGGCGTCTCTTCGGCCGCGGGCAGCGCGACGTGTACGACGCCGAGGTCCGGGTCGGTCATCAGCGAGACACCGGCGGGCAGCACGAGATCGCGAACGTGGATGACGTCGCCGACCTCCATGTTCGAGATGTCGACCTCGATTGCGGCCGGGATCGATCGCGGCAGGCACTCGAGCGCGATCTCGCGCAACGAGTGCTCGAGGATGCCGCCGAAGTCGAGGCCCTTGGCCTTGCCGACCAGGTGAACCGGGACTTCGACCTCGACGGTGCGCGTGAGGTCGACCTGATAGAGATCGGCATGCACGATCGTGCCGCGGATCGGGTGCCGCTGGAGTTCCTTCACCAGAGCGACGGGACTGCCCAGCTCGGGACGACCCTCGACGGTGAGATCGAGCAGCGTGTTCGCGCCGCCCGAACGCAGCACCTTGTCGAGCGCGCGCGGATCGATCGTCAGCGGCACCGACTCCTTGCCCTGGCCATAGAGGACGGCGGGGATGCGCCCGGCGGCGCGCAGCTTTCGCGCGACGCCCTTTCCGGTTGCTGAGCGGGACTCGACGGTGAGTGCGGTCTCGGACATGGCAGTCTCCTAAACGAAGAGCGAGCTGACGCTCTCCTCGTTGGTAATGCGTCTGATCGCCTCGCCCAACAGATTGGCGATGGACATCACTTTGATCTTCTCGCAGCCGCGCGCCGCCTCGTGCAACGGGATGGTGTCGGTGACGACGAGTTGCTGGAGGTCCGACTTGTTGATGCGCTCGATTGCCGGTCCCGACAGCACCGGGTGCGTGATTGCTGCGTAGACGCCCGCGGCGCCCTGCTCCTTGAGTGCGCGCGCCGCTTCGGTGAGCGTGCCGGCTGTGTCGACCATGTCGTCGACGATCACGCACTCGAGGCCCTCGACCTCGCCAATGATGTGCATGATCTCCGCGACGTTCGCCTTTTCGCGCCGCTTGTCGATGATCGCGAGCTTGGCGTCGAGGCGTTTCGCATAGGCGCGTGCGCGCTCCACGCCGCCTGCATCGGGCGAGATGATGCAGGTGTTCTTGCCGAAGCTCTGGATCGCCGGCAACAGCACCGGCGTCGCGTAGAGATTGTCGACGGGGATGTTGAAGAAGCCCTGGATCTGGCCGGCGTGGAGGTCGATGCAGAGCACGCGATCGGTCCCAGCGGTCGAGATCAGATCGGCGACGAGCTTGGCGGTGATCGGCACGCGCGGGGCGACCTTGCGATCCTGGCGCGCATAGCCGTAGTACGGAATCACGGCCGTGATGCGTCGCGCCGACGAGCGGCGCAGCGCGTCGACCATGATCAGCAATTCCATCAGATGGCGATTGGCCGGGTTGCTGGTGGACTGCACCACGAAGCAGTCGAGCCCGCGCACGTTCTCTTCGATCTCGCATTGGATCTCGCCGTCACTGAACGTCGTGACGCGCGCACGCCCAGCCGGCACGCCGAGATAGGCCGCCACCGACGCCGCGAGGTCGGGATTCGCATTGCCGTGAAAGAGCTTCATCCGCTGCAAGAGACCGTTCTCTGTCCCGAGCTGGCTACCAACTTCATGTGACCAAGCCCCCTGACTCGTGTCGGTGTGCCGCCGCCTGCGGCGATGGCACGGAAATCATTGAACCGGAAGATATGAACTCGTGGCTGGGGCGGGAGGATTCGAACCTCCACACACGGCTCCAAAGGCCGCTGTCCTACCATTAGACGACGCCCCAGAACTTCCCGCCCCCGGGAATCGAGCTGGGCGCGCCGTGCGAGCGGGTCACGATCACGCGGTCCGCCGCTTCGAAGCGCCCCTTCTTGCTGGCTGCCTGTGCCTGCTCCGCATCGCGAAACAGACCGAACACCGTGGGCCCACTGCCCGACATTCCGACCGCCCGCGCGCCGAGCCGCTCCAATTCGGACCGGACCCGCTGGATCGCGGGTCGGAGTCGCGCGGCGATGGGCTCCAAGTCGTTGGCGAGAAGCGCTGCGGAGGGAAACCAGCCTGAACCGCTCCGAAGCGCGGGCATCGTACGGCTGGGGCTCGGGTGCGTCAACGCGGCGTCGAAGGCGCGAAACACCTCGGCCGTGGCGAGAGGGGGAGTGGGCGTGACGACGAGCAGGTCGAGCGAGCGAAACTCGGGAAGTGGTTCGATCCGCTCGCCGATCCCGGTGACCCACGCTGGCCGCGGCTCCAAGAAGAACGGCACATCGGCTCCAAGGCGCACGGCGATCGCAGCGAGAGCTGGATCCGAGAAGGCGTTCGCAAACCTCCGGGCCAACGCGCGGAGCACGGTCGCCGCGTCGCTGGAGCCTCCTCCGAGCCCCGCGCCTACCGGGATCTGCTTGTCGAGCGTGAGGGCGACACGCGCGGCGAGCCCTGCGGCGTCGAGAAAGGCGCGAGCGGCGCGGGCGACCAGGTTGTCGTCACCGGCCGGGACTTCACCGGCGCGCCCGGAAAGCGCGACTGAAATCGAACTCTTCGCGGCGGGCTCGACCTCGATGCGCAAGCGGTCGGCAAGCTCGAGCGGGACGAAGAGACTCTCGAGGAGGTGATAGCCGTCGCTACGCCGCCCGACGACGCGTAGGCCCAGATTCAGCTTGGCCGGTGCGAGGCACCAAGCGGGATCGCCCATCCGCTACGGAGCCGGCAACTTCGTCGCCTCGACGAAGTGCATCCGAACCTCGTAGAGAAGGTTCGCGATCAGCTTCGCCTCTTCGGCGCTCAGATTGCCGCGGGTCTTTTCTTCGAGCAGTTCGAGGATCTCGATGTTGTGCCGCGCGAGCGGCAGATCGCGCTCGGCGGCTCCACCGCTCTCGGGCTCGGTCATCAGCCCGAGGTAATGCAGCGCCGAGAATGCGATCGACTGCGCCAGCATCGAGAAGTCGACCTTCGAGTCGGGCCGGCGAGGCGGCGGCTCGATCGCGGGCGACAGCGGAGGCTGCGGGGTGTCCTCGCCGCTACCGCGACGATCGATCACCTTGAAACCCTTGTCCTCCGAATCTCGCTCGCTCATCCGGGGTGCTCTCCGAGCTTCGGCTCGCCATCCAATCGAGCCAGTTCGCGATACGCGATCGCAAAGCGGTACGCGGCGGTGGCGCTACCCGCCACCGCCAGGATCCAGAGCGCGATGACTGTGTAGCCGGAGACCGCGCCGACGCCGAGGATCGCCAGCCGCTCGCCACGCTCGAGAAAGCCACCCTCGAACGACGGCAGGAACTGCTCGGCACGCGCCTTCGCATACGAGGTCAGCACCGACGCGATCATCGCGATGCCACCGAGCAGCACCGTGCCCGCGTCACCGAGGGCTGCGTAGTACAGCATCACGCCCAGCAGCATCGCCATGTCGGCGAGGCGGTCGAGGGTCGAGTCGAGAAAGGCCCCGAAACTCGTGGCGATCTTGTGGTGACGCGCAATCACGCCGTCGACGAGATCGAAGACGCCGCCCACGAGGATCAGCACGGCGCCCGTGCCGAAGCGGCCCGTCGCAAACGCGGCGCCAGCGGCGACCGAGGCCAGGGTCCCGATGACGGTCAGAACGTTCGGATTGACGGCGCGCCGGAACAGGAACGGGAGCGCTGCTTCGAGCCAGCCATCGAGCCGGTCGCCGAACCTCGCCTTGATCACGACGGTCTCCTCATCCCTCCGAGCGAGGCGTCTGCGGCGGCGGAACGGGCGATTCCTCCTGCGGCGCCACCTTGTCGGCCGCATCGGGCAACTCGGCGAGGGTGGTCGCCAGATCCTGCCTGGTGATCCAGCCGCGGCGATCGAGCATGCGACGGTCGGTGCGCAGGTCGCGAAGAGCTTCGTCGAGCATGTGTCCCCCAAGTGGGTGGTTGAGATCGGGAAAACACGAAACGGGCCCCTGTTGGGGAGGCGCAACCTAGCAAAATTGACAGCGCTCGGGCGCGTCGAGTAAGGTTCGGCGGTTTTCTGCCTGGGGGGTTTGCGATGAGATTCGAACGTCTCTATTCCACTTCGCTGGCTGCATTCGCCATGTTGTCGGTCGCTTGCGCGGGCGGTGCACCGCCGCAGAAGTTCGAAGAGCTGCCGTCCGCAGAGGAGCTCTTCAACAAGGGCGAAGCGCAGGTCGCCGCCGAAGAAGGTGGCTTCCACTGGTTCCTCACGCCCGACTTCTCGGAGTCGATCGAGACCTTCCAGGACATCATCGACAACTATCCGTACAGCGAGCAGGCCGTGCTGGCGCAGCTCGCGATCGCCGACGCCTACTTCAAGAGTGACAAGTACGAAGAGGCACTTTCCTACTACCGCGACTTCGTGGAACTACATCCGGAACACAAGCAAGTTCCCTACGCGATGTTCCAGACCGGAATGTCGTACTACAAGCAAAGCCGCGACGCGTCGCGCGATCAGTCGGCTACACGCGAGGCAGTGACTCAGTTCGATCGGCTGCTCGCACGCTTCCCGCACTCGGAGTACTCGGCTGAGGCAGAAAAGATCTGGCGCGAACTGCGAACGCGGCTGGGCGAGCACACGATGATGGTCGCCGACTTCTACTTCGATCAGGACGAGTTCCCGTCTGCAGCAGATCGCTATCGCGAGCTGCTGAACGAGTACCCGGGACTCGGCCTCGACGCGGACGCGCTCTACAAGCTGGGCGTTTGTTACACGCGAATGAACCGGGAAGCCGAGGCGACGAAGATCTTCCAGGTAATCCTCGAGAACTACAAGGGAACAGACGTGGCCGAGGCCGCGGCGGATCTCGTTCCCGAAGCGCAGTAGTCACACGCTCACTCCGATCCGGATGAGGAACGCCGCCGGTCTGTCCACAGACGAGCGCGTTGCCTACCAGCTCGGCGTTCGTCACTTCGAATGTGGCGAGGACGACGCCGCGCTCGGTCACCTGACGCGCCTGGTCGTTACACGTCCGCGATTCGCCGACATCCACTATCTGCTCGGGCTCCTCTACGAACGCCGCGGCGATCTCGACGAGGCGACACATCGCTTCGAAGCCGCGGTGTCACTGAATCCGCGCTACGGGGAAGCACGCCTCGCCCTTGCGAGCGTGTGCGAGAGACGCGGCGACTTCGACCGCTCCGAGGCGATCGTGTTGTCGGCTCCCGAAGTCGAGTCGGGCGGCTCGATTCCGCTCACGCAGGCAAAGCTCGCGAACCTGCAGGCCGCGCTGGGAGACGCCTATCGCGAAGCCGGCGAGGTTGGCGAAGCCGTCGTGGCCTACCGCAAAGCGCTCGACCGCTGCCCGGGCTTTCATGATGTCCGGTACCGACTTGGGGTCGCACTGCGCGAGCACGGGTTGCCCGACCAGGCGATTCGCGAGTTCCGGCGCGTGCTGCGTGCAAACGCGGCCTACCTCGACGCCGGCGTGCAGCTCGGCCTCACGTTCTGGTCGCTCGGCCAGGCGGAGCGCGCCAAGGCCGTGTGGCTGGCCGTCGTCGCAGCGGAACCCTCGCGAGCAGACGTCCAGGTCTACCTGAGACTCGTCACCCGCGGGGCTGGACCAGATCTGGATCGTGGCCGGCCCGTCGCTTCCTGACCCTTCCGCCGATTCAGTCCTTCTCTTTCGGTGCCATTCGTGGCTCAATGCAATTGCCGCCGCGGCGAAGCCAACCGGCCAGCCACCCCGACGGCTCGATCCCGGAGGTGTCACATCATGCACAGTCTCGAGCAGGTGCTTCGCAATCGCAGTCTCCTGACCGCCCACCCGGGTGACGTCGTCATCGACGTGGTCCGACGCATGACGGCTGCACGCGTAGGCGCCGTGACCGTCCTCGACGGAGACCGTCTCGTCGGCGTCTTCTCCGAGCGCGACCTGATGACACGCGTGGTCGTCGAAGGTCGCGACGCCGAGTCGACCCGGATCGACGAGGTGATGACGCGCGAGGTCGTCACCGCTGAGCTCCACGAAGGTCGCGACGAGTGTCTCGCGAAAATGCAGGGCGCCGGCTGCCGACACCTCCCCGTGCTCGCCCACGGCCACACGATCGCGATGATCTCGATCCGCGATCTCCTCTGGGACGAAATCGAGGAACAGGTCGAAGAGATCCGCCAACTCCGCGCCTACGTGTGGCAGACCCCGCCAGCTTGAGCAGATAGGCGGCGCTTACTGCGAGAACAGTCCCCTCCGCCCTCGCAGGATTTCGCGGGCTGCGTTGCGGCCGCAGGCGCCCATCACGCCGCCACCCGGGTGAGTGCCGGCGCCGCAGAGCCACAGACCCTCGATCGACGTGCGGTAGCGCGCAAGACCGGGGAGCGGTCGCAGGAAGAGCAGGCGATCGAGCGTCATCGCACCGTGGAAGATGTTGCCGCCGGTGAGACCGAAGACACGCTCCAGATCCGGCGCCGCCAGCACTTCGCGATGCACGACACTCGCGGTGAACCCCGGTGCGACCTCCTCGACACATGCGAACACGCGATCCGCAAATGCGTCGCGTTCGCGGTCCCAGCGCGTCGCGTCCCAGCCAGGCGGTACGTGCTGGACGAACATCGACGAGACGTAGCGACCGCGCGGTGCGAGCGACGCATCGAGCACCGACGGAATCGTCAGCTCGATCATCGGTCGAGCGGGCAGATGACCCGCGGCGGCCTCGGTGAATGAGTCTTCGAGCGCGTTGAGACCGTTCGCGCCGAGGTGAATCGTGCCGCGGTGTTCAGGCCCGCCAGGTTCGCCTGGCTCCTCGCAGCCGCGGAAACGCGGCAGCCGATCGAGTGCGAGATTGATCTTCACGACGGGGCTCTTCATGTCGAGCGCACGTAGCGCGGCGACGACGTCGGCCGACAAATGCTCCGCGCCCACGAGTCCCAGCAGCGAGCGCTGCGGATCGGCGCACGACACGACCAACGGCGCTTCGAAATCGCGACCGTCTTCCAGCACGACACCGCGCACGCGCCCGTCCTGGACGTCGATCCTCGTCACTGGCGCGTCCGTCTCGATAGTCGCGCCGGCCGCGCGCGCGGCGCCCGCGATTGCATCCGAGAGTGCGCCCATGCCGCCCTGCACGTAGGCCCAGACGCCGCGGGCACCGCCTGTCTCGCCCATCACGTGGTGAAAGAGCACGTAGCCGGTGCCGGGCGTCGAAGGGGATGCCCACGCGCCGATCAGCGCGTCGGTGGCGAGCGTCCCGCGCAACGGTTCGCTCTCGAACCAGGCTTCGAGCGTGGTTCGCGCTGGCGCAACGAGCAGTTGCGCGACGCGAGCGAGATCGCGACGCATGCCGACCAATGAGCGCGCGACACCGCCGAGCGTCCGCAGATCTTGCCAACCGAGATTTGCGGGATCGGGCGGTGGCGCGTCGAGCAGCGGCTCGAAGGCACGCGCGGCGCGGTCGAGCAATCGCTCATAGTCCGGGTAGCGCTCGGCATCACGCTTCGAGAAGCGGCCGATCTCGCGCACACACAGTGCCGCATCGGAACCGAGTAGGAGCCCGCGACCGTCCGCGAGCGGCGTGAACGACGACGGGTTGCGCCGGAGCAGCCGAAGCCCGTGTGATGCGAGTTCCAGTTCGCGCACGACCACGGGCCGCAACAACCCTGCGACATACGCCGCACGCGAAACGTGATGGCCCGGCCAGAGCTCCTCGGTGACGCACGCACCGCCGATACAGGCGCGACGCTCGAGCACCACGGTGCGCAATCCCGCGCGGGCCAGATAGGCCGACGCGACGAGACCGTTGTGACCGGCTCCGATGACGATCGCATCCACACGCACCCGTCGAGTCTACCGACAGCGTGCGCGGCCGGGCTAAGCTGCGCGCCGTGGGGGACATCGTCGACGTCATTGCACTCGCCGTGCTCGCCATCGCGGTGCTGCGCGGCCTGTGGATCGGTCTCGTCCGCGAGGTGTTCTCGATCGCTGCGCTTGCCGCAGCGATCTTCGCGTTCCGAGCGCTGCGCGAGCCGGTCGCGGCGATGATCGCGGAACGAACGCCGTGGGATCCGCTGATCGCGACCGCCGTAGCGGGCGGCATCGTCGTGATTGGCGCGCTGTTCTTCGTCACGATCGCCGGTGCGGTCGTGCGGCGCCTGGTCGGCGCCGCGGGCCTCGGCGCGATCGATCGCATCGGCGGCGCAGTCGTCGGCGCCTGCGAAGGCGCACTGGTCGTTGGGCTCGCGCTGCTCGCGGTGACCGAAGTGCTCGGGCCGACCGACCCGCTGGTCGCCGGCTCGCGCGCGCTCGCGATCTTCGAGCGTGTCCAGGAATCCGTCGGCGTGGCGCCCGAAAGGCGGGCCGTCTCGCGCCATGCGCCGCCCGCTATTCCGGCTCGACCCAACGCCCGTGGCGGCGAATCAGTTCGATGAGGCGCGCGTCGGCCTCCGCCTGCGCGACGTGGCGCTCGACGCACTCGTGACCCACATAGAGATTCACGACGCCCGGTCCTGATCCGACGTAGCCGAAATCCGCGTCCGCCATCTCGCCCGGCCCGTTCACGATGCAACCCATGATGGCGATCTTCACGCCCGAGAGGTGTTGCGTCTGTGCCTTGATGCGCGCGGTCGTCTCCTCGAGGTCGAAGAGCGTGCGGCCACAGGACGGGCAGGAGATGAACTCGGTCCACGTGGTTCGCTGACGCGCGCCCTGCAGGATCCGGTAGCCGAGAGCCAGCGCATCGCCCGCACGGCCATCGCCGCCCCGAACCGGAAGCGCGACAGCGTCCCCGATGCCGTCGCAGAGAAGGGCACCGAGATCGGTTGCCGCGTGCAGCAGTTCGGCGTCGTCGGTGGCGTCCGCTTCGCTGCGATGGACCAGCACGATCGGGGCTTTCCACCCGAGTGCGCGCATCCGGGCCGCAACGAGTCGCACCGCAGCCACCGGGCGCGCGGCATCCACCGACACCAGAGCGCGGCGCAACATCGCAGCACGCGATGCGGCGAATGCCCGGTCTACAGCCGAGATCAGCGCCGCAGTATCTCCCGCCAGCGACCACTCGAGCGCGACACCCGCCCCCACCGCGGCACGCGCCAGCGCGGCGAGCGCTGCTTCCTCATCACGCATCGTCGCGGCAACGATCCAACGTGCGGCAACATCCTTTGCCTGGGGCGCCAGTGACATCGGCATGCGCAGCGCGAGCGGCACCGTGATGCCGTGACGCGCCATCGCCTCGGCGAACGGCTGCACGCGAGTCAGCGCAGCTTCATCCGCGACATCGAGACGCAATCCCTCGCAGACGATCTCGCGGCGCACCGCAAACGCATCGGCGAGACGCCACACGGCTGCCTCGGAATCGACCGCCGGCGCGCCGAGTTCCAGCTCGGCGCGCACCGGTGCATCGCCGCCGAACTCGATCGAGCCGCACGCGACCGCGTCGCTGGCGCGGCGCACATGCTCGTAGGGGTCGTCGACGAACGGCCCGCCGGGATCCGGAATCGCAGCTTGGCGGTGCACTGCCTCCGCCCACCGCATCGCAGCGCGCGCAGCAATCGCCCGCGCGACGGGAACTTCCTTGACCGGGTCTTCCGTCAGCGAAACGCGAATCGTGTCGCCAAGACCGTCTGCGAGCAGCGAGCCGATGCCGATCGCGCTCTTGATGCGACCATCTTCGCCATCGCCCGCCTCGGTGACACCGACATGGAATGGATAGTCGCCCGGCTTGCCGTGTTTGGCGCGCTCGGCGAGCGACGTCGCGAGCAGCCGGTAGGCCTGGACCGCCACCTGCGGGTTGCTCGACTTCATGCTGAACACCACGTCGTAGAAGGCTTCATCCTCGCAGACGTCGAGAAACTCGAGTGCCGATTCGACCATGCCGCGCGCCGTGTCGCCGTAGCGATTCATCACGCGATCGGAGAGCGAGCCGTGATTGGTGCCAATGCGCAGCGCACGACCGAGTTCCTTGCAGCGGCGCAACAACGGACGAAAGCGATCCGCGACGCGCGCCAGTTCCTCGTCCCATTGCGCGTCGTCGTAGTCGCGCACCTCGAACTTCTTCTTGTCGGCGAAGTTGCCCGGGTTGATCCGGACCTTCTCGACGTGCAGGGCGGCGACCAGCGCGGCGTTGGGCGTGAAATGGATGTCCGCGACGAGTGGCACGCGGATGCCCCGGCGGAACAGCGCTGCGCGGATCTCGCCGAGCGCCTCGGCGTCGCGCACCGATGGCGCGGTGATGCGCACGATCTCGCAGCCGGCCGCGGCGAGTCGCTCCGTCTGCGCGACGGTCGCCGCGACGTCTTGCGTGTCGGTCGTCGTCATCGACTGGATGCGGATCGGATTGTCGCCGCCGATCTCGACATCACCAACGCGCACGACGCGCGTCCGTCGGCGCTGCGGCGCGAACGGATCGCCCGGGAACGGCAACACGGAGCCGATGCTCACGATGCACCTTGAATGCGCGCGCGCACGAGCGCGAATGCTTCGTCGATTTTCGCCGGATCGCGCCCGCCCGCCTGCGCGAACTCCGGCCGACCACCGCCCTTGCCGCCCACCGCGGCCGCGGCTTCGCGGATCAGGTCGCCTGCCTTGAAGCGGCCGGTCAAATCGGGCGTCACGCCGAGCGCGAGCGTGACGCGGCCGTCGGTCGCGGCCGCGAGCAACACGATGCCGCTCTTCAGCTGTTCGCGGAGTGTGTCGACCATCGCCCGCAGATCGTCGCCATCGGCGCCGTCGATTCTCGCGAGCAGCACCGGGACGCCGCCGACCGTCTCGACCTGCGACGCGAGGTCGCCCGACGCCGCAGAGCGCTGCGCGGAATGCAGCACCGCGAGCTCGGCCTCGAGCGCCTTGCGCTCGTCGAGCAATTTCCCGACACGGGCTTCCAGGTCGCCGACCGGCGTGCGCAGCGCTTCGGCCGTGCGCTCGAGTACGCGTTCCTGCATCCGCCAACGCTGCAGCGCGTCGGGGCCAGTGAGTGCCTCGATGCGCCGTACGCCGGACGCGACGCCCGTTTCGCCGATGACCTTCAGCAAGCCGATGTCGCCGGTGGCGCGCGCATGCGTGCCGCCGCACAGTTCCTTCGAGAAATCGCCAAAGCTCAGCACGCGGACGCGGTCGCCGTACTTCTCGCCGAACATCGCGAGCGCGCCGGCTGCAATCGCGTCGCGGTGAGACATCTCCTCGACGACGGCAGGCTCATTCGATTCGATCCAGCCATTCACCAGGTCTTCGATCCGATCGAGTTCCTCCCGGGTGACGGGCGCATCGTGGCTGAAGTCGAATCGCAGTCGGGTCGGCGTGACGAGGGAACCGCGCTGGGTTGCATTCGGGCCCAGCACGTCACGGAGCGCGGCGTGCAGGAGATGTGTACCTGAATGGTGTCGAACCGACCCACGGCGCAGGCTCTCATCGACGACGAGGAGCGCCAGCTGGTCGACGTGCACCTCGCCCGACACGACCTTGCCGCGATGGACGATCAGCGCCCCGACGGGCCGCTGGGTGTCTTCGATTGCGATTCGACCCGTCGGCGTTTCGACGACACCGCGATCACCGACCTGCCCACCGCTCTCGGCGTAGAAGGGTGTCTGCTCGACGATCACCTCGATCGCGTCGCCGGCGCGCGCCGATTGCACTGCGCCGCTGTTGGCCACCAGCGCCAATACGCGCGATTCGGCGCGGAGTCCGTGGTAGCCGAGGAACGCGCTCTCGAAATCGCTGGCGAGCTGCGAGTAGAGTGGGCCCACGGCTTCCTGCCCGCTTCCCTTCCACGCGGCGCGTGCGCGATCGCGCTGCGCGTTCATCGCGGCGTCGAACTCGGCGGAGTCGATGCCGAGCTGATGACCGGCGAGGATGTCTTCGGTGAGATCGACGGGAAACCCGAAAGTGTCGTAGAGCCTGAACACCACGTCGCCCGGCAGCACTTGCAACTGCGCGGCCTTCAACTTGCGCACTTCCTCTTCGAGCAGCCCGAGGCCCTTCGAGAGCGTTTCGAGGAAACGCTCTTCTTCGCGCCGGACGCGACCGGTGATGTAGTCGCGCCGCGCGACCAGCTCGGGGTACGCGTCGCCCATCTCGTCGATCACCGCGTCCGCGACTTCGAAGAGGAACGGGCGCTCGATGCCGAGCAGCACGCCGTGGCGCGCCGCTCGACGCAAAATCCGGCGCAGCACGTAGCCACGACCTTCGTTCGAGGGCAACACGCCGTCCGCGATCAGGAACGTGACTGCGCGCGCGTGGTCCGCAACGACGCGCAGCGATACGTCCTTCCCAGGCTCCGCGCCGATGCGCACGCCCGACAGCTCCTGCGCGCGTTTGAGAATTCCGCGAAACGCATCCGTCTCGTAGTTCCAGTAGACGCCCTGGAGGATGGCCGCCGTCCGCTCGAGTCCCATGCCGGTGTCGATCGAGGGCTTGGGCAGCGGCGTCATCACGCCATCCGAGTCGCGGCTCCACTGCATGAACACGAGATTCCAGAACTCGAGCCAGCGGCCGCAATCGCACGACGGGTCGCACTCGTCCTTCGTGCAACCGGGCTGCTTGCCCCAGTCGTAGTAGATCTCGGAACAAGGGCCACAGGGACCGGTGTCGCCCATCTGCCAGAAGTTGTCGGCTTCGTCGAGGCGCGTGATGCGATTCGCAGCGACGCCCACTTCCTCGCGCCAGATGCGCTCGGCCTCGTCGTCCTCGCGGAACACCGTGATGGCGAGCTTCTCCGGAGGGATCGCGAGGTGCAGCGTGATCAGCTCCCAGGCCCACGCGATCGCTTCGGCCTTGAAGTAGTCACCGAACGAGAAGTTGCCGAGCATCTCGAAGAAGGTGTGATGGCGCGCGGTGCGACCGACGTTCTCGAGATCGTTGTGCTTGCCGGACACGCGCATGCACTTTTGCGACGAGGTCGCGCGCGTGTAGTCGCGCGTCTCCTCGCCGGTGAAGACCCGCTTGAACGGCACCATGCCCGCATTGGTGAACAGCAGCGTCGGATCGCCTTCGGGAACCAGAGATCCACTCGCGACGACGCGGTGGCCGCGCTCCTCGAAAAAGCGCAGGAAGGTGCTGCGGATCTCGCGACTCGACAGAGGCAAGGAGGGGACCTCGGCGATGGGGGGGCGAGTCTAACGGAGGGATCCGCGCCTTGCCCCGAGGGGTTCAACGCTGGCTCGGGCGAACCCGAGCCAGCACGAGCATCGACGTAGTGGGTGTCGCGCGCGGCGAGTCGTGGGTCGTCGAAGTCGCTGAACGTCGCGCCGCGCACCTCGAAGCGCTCGCCGCTCGGCGCCAGCCCGAGATAGGAACCTGGTGTGTGCCGCTCATCGTTCGGGGATCTGCGTTGGTGTGGCCGCCGATCAGCAGCATGTGTCGCTCGAGTTTCAGATCCGGAAACGCTGCGAGGAGAGCGGTGGTGCGCGCGCGAATCACTTCGCGACCGCGCGCGACACCGCCCGAAGTGGCGTTTACGACCTCGGCATTCTCCTGGAATACGGCCGCGACGGCAGTCGCGTCGCGCGCATTCCAAGCGCGGAGGTCGCGTGATTGGCGGCGAGGGTCCGGTCGCGCATCGGGGTCTCCTCGATGGCAGTTTCCCCAAGTCGCGAGCCGCAGGCGAGCGGCGAGGTCCGTGAGTTGGTTTCCCGCGTAGCGAGTCGCAGGCGAGCGGCGAGGTCCATGAGTTGAGGTGGCGGAGCCGACGTGCGGTCCGCATCCTGCGCCCATGACCGCCACCGCCCCGCCCCGCCCGCGCGCCGTACTGCTCGGCGTGCAGTTTCCCCATGTCAGCGACGGCGACTTCGAGTCGTCGCTCGCCGAACTCGGGCGACTCGCGAAGACGCTCGGGCTCGAGGTGGTGGGCCGTGTGACGCAGCGGCGCGGGCGCCTCGCGACCGGCACCGTCGTCGGTTCGGGCAAGCTGCAGGACCTCGCGAAGTTCACCGGCGGCACGGGAATCGTGCCGACGGGTGTGCCGGAGCATCGGCGCAAAGAAAAGGAAGTCGCGGTCGAGACGCGCGAAGCCGACGACGAGGCGGAAGGCGACGACGCTTCGCCGGAGGCGGTGCCGGAGGGCGAGCGCGCAACGGTCGTGCTGATCGACCACGATGTGACCCCGTCGCAAGCGCGCAACCTGGAGCGCGCGACCGGCGCGGAAGTGCTCGACCGCACAGCGGTGATCCTCTCGATCTTCCAGCGCCATGCGCGCAGCCGCGAAGCGCGACTGCAAGTGGAGATCGCGCGCCTCAACTACATGGCGCCGCGATTGCGCGAGACCGGCGGCGGCAAGGATCGCCAGGGCGGCGGCATCGGCGGTCGTGGCGCCGGCGAGTCCTCGATCGAGCTGGACCGCCGCAAGCTGCGCGATCGGGTCGCCGAGCTGCGCACCGAACTGCAATCGATCGAGCGCGATTCCAGCACGCGGCGCAAACGTCGCGTGCAGCAGAATACCGTGGCGCTGGTCGGCTACACGAACGCCGGCAAGTCGTCCTGGATGCGCGCACTCACCGGCAGCGGCGTGCTGGTGCAGGACAAGCTCTTCGCAACGCTCGACACGACGGTGCGCGCCCTTCAACCCGAGACGGTGCCGCGTGTGCTGGTGTCGGACACGGTCGGCTTCATCAAGAAACTACCGCACGACCTCGTCGCGTCGTTTCGTTCGACGCTCGACGAAGCGCGCGACGCCGACCTGCTCGTCCATCTCGTCGATGCTTCGGACCCCGCGTTTCCCGCGCAGCTCGAAGTGACGCGCGAGGTACTTCGCGAGATCGATGCAACCGACGCGCCGCGCCTGCTGGTGCTCAACAAGATCGACAAGGTCGACGCGGAGACACGTGCCCGACTCGCTCTCGAGTGGCCCGACGCGGTACCGATCTCCGTAAAGGACCCGGCGGACGTGGCCCAGGTGCGCGAACGCATCGTCGCACACTTCGAACGCGACATGATCGAGGAAGATCTCATCGTCCCGTATGCGAAGCAGCGGGTGGTGGGCGATGCGCACAGCAGCTGCCGCGTCGTCGAAGAGAGTCATGACGAACACGGAACACGCCTGCGCGTACGCGCGCGACCAGAGGTGATCGCGAGACTGCGCGCGGGGCTCTAGAGACGAGAGCCGGCGCGAAACAGGCTAGAAGCGCTCGAGATCGATCTCGGGCTTCTCGGGCTCGGTTGGCGCGACGCTGCTCGGAGAATCGCCGTGCTCCTCCGCCGTGTCGAAGTCGTCCCAGGTGCCGTCGGATGTGCTCGCGATGCCGCGAAATCGCAGCGCGAAGTCGTCGGCATTGGACACGTGCTTCAGCGCTTCCTCGTAGGTCACGAGATTTTGTTTCACGAGATGCATCAGTGACTGATCGAAGGTCTGCATGCCGTAGGTCGTGAAACCCTTCGCGATGCAGTCGTGAAGCTCCTTGGTACGGTCCTTGTCGCTGATGCATTCGCGCACCCGCCCGGTCGCGATCATCACTTCGAGAGCCGGCACGCGGCCCTTGCCGTCGGCGCGCGGAACCAGACGCTGCGAGATCACCGCCTTCAGGATCGACGCGAGCTGGATGCGCACTTGCTTCTGCTGATACGGCGGGAACACCGAGATGATCCGGTTGATCGTCTCGGTGGCGTCGAGAGTGTGCAGCGTCGAGAGCACGAGATGGCCGGTCTCGGCGGCCGTCAATGCCGTCTCGATGGTTTCGAAGTCGCGCATTTCACCGACGAGGATCACATCGGGATCCTGGCGCAACGCGGCGCGCAGCGCGGCGGCGAAGGTCTGCGTGTCGACGCCGATCTCGCGCTGGTTCACGATCGAGCGGCGGTCGCGGATCAGGAACTCGATCGGGTCCTCGATCGTCATGATGTGGCAGGTACGCGAGGAGTTGATGTGCTCGATCATCGCGGCGAGCGACGTCGACTTCCCCGAGCCGGTGGTGCCGGTGACGAGGATCAGTCCGCGCTGCTCGTTGGCGATCGACTCGACGACCTTCGGCAGCACGAGCTGGTCGATCGTCTTCACCCCGAAAGGAATCACGCGGAAGACGATTCCGACCGTGCCGCGCTGCTGGAAGACGTTGACGCGGAAACGCCCGAGTCCCGCGATGCCGTAGGCGAGGTCGCACTCGCGATTCGACGCGAAGCGCTCCTTCTGCACCGCGTTCATGATCCCGGCAGCCACCTTCTCGAGATACTCGGGCAGCAGGCGTTCGGCGTTCTTCAGCGGCACGAGCGCGCCATCGATCCGGAAGATCGGCGGCAGGCCCGACTTCATGTGGATGTCCGACGCACCGCCCTTCAGGGCAATCTTCAGGATTTCGTTCAGCTCGAGCGACATCGCGTAGATGGCCCCCTGCCCTGGGGAGGGCGGACGTGGACGGACGGATTCCCCGAGGAGTTGTTTCGACCGCGCTCCGACTCGCCTTGAGCGCCGTTCCGCGTCCCAGATACGGGACGCCCCAAAGAGAAAGGGAAGAGAGGGGACGGTCCTCCGCGTGGACGGGCGATGGAGAAAAGGGACACACCTGCGCCAGGCCTGTCCCTCGAGTCCGCACCCAGTCCTCGGCGAGGACCGTCCCCTTTCTCCTCGGGGTTGCTAGCTCGGCGGCACCTGAAGTCCCGCGACCATGCCGCCGTCGACGGCGATCGCCTGACCGGTGATGAACGACGCGTCGTCGCTGGCGAGAAAGCAGACCAGCTGCGCCACTTCGATCGGCTCGCCGATCCGTTTCAGCGCGTGCGCGAGTCCGATCTGCGCGATCAACGCCTCGCTCTCGTTGAAGCCGCCGAGCATCGGCGTGCGGATCACGCCGGGACACACCGCGTTTACGCGAATTCCCATCGCGCCCATCTCGATCGCCGCGGTGCGCGTCATGCCGACCACCGCATGCTTCGTCGCGGCGTACGAACCGAGACCTGGAGTGCCGACCAGGCCCGCGACGCTCGCGGTGTTGATGATCGAACCGCGCGACGGGCCCGGATTGGTCGCCATCGCCTGGATGCCGAATTTCAGGCCGTAGAACACCCCGTGCAGGTTCACGTCGATCATGTTGCGATGGATGGCGTCATCCATCGCCGCGAGCGGCGCGTGCGCCTCGATCCCCGCGTTGTTGACGAGCACGTCGAGGCGCCCGAACTCCGCGACGGCGAGATCGATCAGCGCCTTCACCGAATCCGAGTCGCGCACATCCACGGTGTGGTACACGCCGCCGATCTCCTTCGCGACGCGCGCGCCGTCCTGGAGATCGCCGATCACCACCCTCGCGCCCGCTTCGGCGAAAACGCGCGCCGTCGCCTCGCCGATCCCCGACGCGCCGCCGGTGACGATCGCAATCTTGCCTGCCAGCGAGTTCATGCTTGCCCCTTCTTCGCGGACGCCTTTGGCTTCGCGGTCGCTTGGTAGCGTCGCTTCATCTCGCGCGCGAACCGAACCTGCATCGCACGCGACGCCCCGATCGGGGTCTCGATCTCGGCGCCCCACTCCGCGCCGTCGCGCGCATCCGCCCAGCGCCGTCCCGACTTGTCGATGTGGAAGTGCAAGAACGGGACGCGCGTCAGATAGAAGATACCGGGACGAGGCTCCCGAATTCCGGGCCAGGCACGGATCTCATCGAGGGTATCCCGGAGATCCGCCAGCTTCTCGAACGGGCAGTGCGCCACGCAACCGTTCCACTTCTTTGCAGACAGCAAAAGCGGCCCGAGCGGGGGTCCGAGGGAGGGGGCCGCGCGCAGTTCCGCAGGCGACGCCGTCACTCCGGTCGAATGGAACGACGCGCCCGCGCTCACCACCGCCCTCGCCCAACGCTCCACGGCGTCAGCCGAGGATGTTTGAGCACGGCCCCCTCCCTCGGACACCCGCCTGCAACCAACCAGCGCGCCTACGCCTCCGACTCTTCCGCCGAAGCCGCCGGCGCCGCAATCGCCGCGGCCTTCGCCCCCGCCGGCACCTTCCGCTTCACGCCCTTCAGCTCGTACACCGCCTGCGAGATGCGTTCCATCGTCTCCGGGTTGTCCTTCAGGAACTTGCGCGCCGCCTCGCGGCCCTGGCCGATGCGTTCGCCGGAGTACGAGTACCAGGAGCCCGCCTTCTCGACGATGCCGCCCTCGGACGCGAGATCGAGCACGTCGCCTTCGATCGAAATGCCCTCGTTGTAGATGATGTCGAACTCCGCCTGGCGGAACGGCGGTGCGCACTTGTTCTTCACCACCTTCACGCGCGTGCGGTTGCCGACTACCTCCTCGCGCTCCTTGATCGCCGCGATGCGGCGCACATCGAGTCGCACCGACGCGTAGAACTTCAACGCGTTGCCACCGCTCGTCGTCTCCGGGTTGCCGAACATCACGCCGATCTTCATGCGAATCTGGTTGATGAACACGATCGTCGCGTTCGACTTCGACACCGTACCCGTCAGTTTGCGCAGCGCCTGACTCATCAGCCGCGCCTGCAAGCCCACGTGGGTATCGCCCATCTCGCCTTCGATCTCGGCCTTCGGCACCAGCGCCGCGACCGAATCGACGACGACCAAGACGACCGCGCCCGAGCGCAGCAGCACGTCGGCGATCTCCAACGCCTGCTCGCCAGTGTCCGGCTGCGAGACGAGCAGCTCCTCGACCTTTACGCCGAGCTTGCGCGCGTAGCCGATGTCGAGCGCGTGCTCGGCGTCGATGAACGCCGCCACGCTGCCCTGCTTCTGGATCTCCGCGACCGCGTGCAGCGCGAGCGTCGTCTTTCCGCTCGACTCCGGCCCGTAGATCTCGACGATGCGTCCTCGCGGGTATCCGCCGATCCCAAGGGCGATGTCGAGACTCGGCGAGCCGGACGGGACGACGCCGATCTCGCGATCGATGGCGTCCTCCGTCATCGTCAGAATCGCGCCCTTGCCGAACTGCTTTTCGATCGTGCTGACGGCGAGATCGATCGCCTTGCGGCGCTCGTTCTCGCGGACCGGCGATGCCGGGCTCTTCTTGGTTTCGGTGGCCATGTCTTCGATCTCCTATCGAGTGTTCAGGGTGAGAAACTTTGGTTGAACGCAATCCGCTCGAGCGGCGTGTAGTGAGCGCCGCCGGGATCCAGGTCGCTCTGGAAAAGTGCGAACGAGGTGACAGCGAACGGTGCCGCGTGACCAGGGCTGATCGCCGGATCGAGGCGCGGCGCACGCCCGCGGCGCTCGTGGATTCGTCCGAGCGTGAGATGCGGGCGAAACGCGCGCAGCTCGGCTGCGAATCCCACCGCGACGACCGCGCTCTCGACCTGCTTTGCCAACGTCGCGAGCGGCTCGAGCGGCGCAACCTCCAGCACGATCGCGCGCGGCGCCTGCGACGGCAGACCGGCGAGCACGCCGAGTCGCAGTTCGAAGGGCGCGATCCCACGCGTCGCGTGCAGCGCAGCCGCGACCAGTCCTTCGACGCGATCCCGCGGTGTCGTGCCGAGGAAGCGCAGTGTCACGTGGTAAGACTCCGGCCGCACCCAGCGCACCGCTTCGCTGCCGGGCGCTGCGGCAAGTCGCTGCGCCACTGCATGGGCGACGCGTCGTGACGCTTCGTCGAGTTCGACGGCGAAGAAGGTGCGGAGCACGTCCTTGCGCACTTCATTTCTTCTCCACTCTTCCGAGTCGCGGAATGTCGAGCGGTGCGCCGAGGAGATGACGTCGTACCCAGTCGATCGCGATCTGTGCGGTCAGGCGGCGGTTGCGTTCGCGGTCGAAGGCGAGCTGCAGCTAGCGCACCTGCGACCCTTCCGCACTCGCGAGCGCGACGTAGATGAGACCGACGGGCTTGTTCGCCGAACCGCCCGTCGGGCCGGCGATGCCGGTCGTCGCGACGGCGAGATCAGTGCCGAAGCGGGCGCGCGCGCCTTCGGCCATTGCACGCGCGGTTGGTTCGGAGACGGCGCCGTGTTCCTTCAGCAGGGCGTCGGGAACACCGAGCAGCGCGGCCTTTGCATCGTTCCAGTACGCGACGACGCCGCCCTTGAAGTACGCGGACGAGCCGGGCGTGGCCGTCAGCAGTTCCCCGATCATCCCGCCGGTGCAGGACTCGGCGACGGATAGCGTGGCGCCGCGCAGGGTGAGCAGCTGTCCCGTCACCGCCTCGAGTGTCTCTTCGCCCGTGCCATAGACGAGCACGCCGAGCCGTTCGCGCAGCAGTTCGCACGAGCGCGCGAGTTTGGCATCCGCTTCCGCCGCGCTGGCGGCGCGCGCGACGGGCCGAACGTGGTTGTCCGGGAACTGCGTGCGGAAGCCGAGCTCGACGCCGTCGGGCAGCGCGACGTCGCGCAGCATCTCGTCGAGATTCGATTCGCCGATGCCGAAGGTGCGCAGCAGCGACGCACGCACCCAACTCGTGACGCGACGGCGCGACGCAATCCGCGGTAGCACCTGTTCGTCCATCATCTTGAACAGCTCGCGCGGCACACCGGGCATGCAGAAGAACAGCACGGAGCCGCCGCCCTCTCTGGAAACCTCCAGCATCGTGCCGGGCGCGGTGCCGATCGGATTCTCGAGCACTTCGGCGCCTTCCGGAAACCATGCCTGTTTCTCATTGATCGCAGCCATCTCGCGACCGAAGCGCGCAAAGAAGCCGCGCAGCGCTTCGAGCGACGGCTCGTGCAGCGTGAGCTTGCGACCGAATGTTTCCGCTAGCACTTCGATCGTGATGTCATCGCGCGTGGGACCAAGGCCGCCCGAGACGAGCACCACCTCGCTGCGCGCTGCGGCGCGACGGAAGATGTCGGCGATGTCGGCGCGATCATCAGCACAGGTGACGTGAAAGCGCGTCTCGATGTCGAGCGTGAGCAGCCGCTGCGACAGGAACGACTTGTTCGAGTCGGTGATCTCGCCGCGCAGCAGCTCGTCGCCGATCGTCAGCACTTCCGCCTTCATGCGATGATCTCAGCTCCCCACACCAGGATTCCCATCACGATGGCGCCGAAAACACCTGCGAGGACGTCGTCCAGCACCACGCCCATGCCGCCGTGCACGTTCTCGTCGAGCCAGCGAACGGGACCCGGCTTCCAGACATCCAAGCACCGGAATAGGACGAATCCGGTCACAACCCAGCCAACGGAATGGACGCGATCCCAATAGAGCAGCGGTGCCAGCGTGATCAGCTGGCCGGCGATCTCGTCGATCACGATGCGACCGTCGTCTTCCGTGTTCCAGAGCCGGCACATCTGCTCGGCCGCCCAGATCCCGACGCACACGGTGCCGACCACCGTCACCCCGTAGAGCGGTAGTGACAACGAAGCAAGCGGCCAGAAAAGCAGCAAGCCCACCGCGGAGCCAGCCGTACCGGACGCGAACGGCGAATAGCCGGCTCCCGCGCCCGTCGCGACGACGAGCGCGAAGGCACGCACGAGCCCACTCGGAGCGCCCGCAGGCGGATCCGGAACGAGCGTCTGTGTGGATCGACCGGTCTGGATGACCCGACCTTCTGGACTGAGCCAGGGACCGAGGAAGAGTTGGCGCCCGGATGGGGGAAACGGACGCGCGGCCAGCTTAGCCTGCGCTCCCGCCTGAGGCGACCGAGGTTCAAGCCTGGCTTGCAAGTAGTCGATGAGCAGGGCGGTGGATCGGCCAAGAGGGCCGAGGCGCCTATTGGGGTGGGCGACGATGGATCGAGAGGCAGCCGCTGACGCGCCCAGCGGCACCAACCGCACGAGTGCCGATGTGTGCGCGACGCTCGTCGAGCTGGGCCGCAGCTTGAAGGGCTGGAGCTTCTACCAGCGCGGGCACGGCGCTCGCCACGAGTTGCTCGATCGCTGCTGGCGCGTTCTCCAAGGCGAAGTCCGCCGTAATGGCCCGCTCGCCCTCGACGTCCGACGCGGCGGCTTCTGCTTGGTGGGCTCGGACCTGGTGATCGGGGCAGGGCGCGTCGATGAACTCGCGCGCCAGCTAGAGCAACGCGCCGTCCGCCTTCTCGTCTTCGAAGCCGACCTCGACGCCGAAACGCTCACCGCGTTTCTCGACGTGCTGCTCGCCACGCCGGAGACGCTCGCCGCGGAGGGCGGCTTCGAAGCGAACTTCTATGATGGCCGACGCCGTGGCCTGCAGGTGAACGACGCGGATTGGCGCCAACTGCTTTCTCGCGCGCAGGTCGCCGCCGCAACCACCACGCCGACCGAAGTGAAGGTCGTCGAAGAAGCCCCGGTCTGCGAAACCGTTCCGATCCTCGACTCGGGAGCGATCGACGAACTCGGAGAAGACGAACTCGACTGCGACGAGCTACCGATCGCGCGCGGCGACATCACCGCCCCGATCGATCTGCTCGAGGAGCTGGGCCCGATTGGCATCGAAGAGCCGCCGCTCGACGCCGACCCGAAGATCGCCGGCGCGCTGGGGCTGGTGGAAAGGCTGCACGAACTCACCGAGTGCGACGACGATCACCGCTACCGCGACATGGTCCGTCAGATCGTGTTCGAGACGCAGGAACTCGTCACGCAAGGTGTAGTCGACGAGGGCTACCGAGCGCTGCTGGTACTTGCGTCGCATACCGGCGATGATGCCAAGCGTTCCTTCGCGCAGCGCGAGTCGGCCATGGAAGGCCTGGCCCAGCTCGCGAAGGGCGCGGCGCTCGACGATCTGATCGTTCGCGCCTGCGACGCCGCGCACGCAGACGCCAGTCTGCAGGCTACCGGCGTGCTACGCGAACTCGGCGCCCGCTGTGTGCCGCGGGTTCTCGATCAGCTCGAGATCGAAATGGACTCGGAGCGCCGCGAGCGTCTCGCGAGCGTGCTGCTGACGATGGGCGAGGAAGTGTCGCCCGCACTCAGCGAGGCAATCGCCACCGGATCGAAACGCCGTCAGCGACTGGCGCTGCGACTCGCCGGCGAAACCCAGAATCCGCGCCTCGTCTCGAAGTTGCGCGAGTCGATGCTCGGCGGCCACGACGACGTGGCGCGCGAAGCGGCGCATGCGTTGCTTCGCATCGGCGACGTCTCATCGCTCGAAGCACTCGCCGAGGGCCTCGCGAGCCCGCGCGCCGCGGTCGTTGGCTTCGCGGCCTACTCACTCGGAGCCTCGGGTCGCGTACTCGCGGTGGCTCCGCTGACGGAAGCGCTGCGCCGCGCACTCACGAAAAATGACGTTCCCCTCGCCCGTGAACTCGTGCGGGCGCTCGGCCGCCTCGGTCGCCCGGAAGGCACACGCGCAATCGCCGCGATCCTCGCACACGGTGGTTTCTTCCAGCGCCGCAAGTTGCGCGACTTGAAGCTCGCCGCGATCTCTGCCCTCTCGGGTCTCCCGGGGCGCGAAGCCGCGGACGCACTCGGACGCGCGGCGCGCAGCAGCGACGCACAACTCCGTCAGACCGCTGCGCTCGCGCAACAGCGTCGCGCAGCGGCTGAGAAGTCGCCCTGACGGCCCCAAGACATCGCTTGATCTCGCGCGGCAGCCCATGGTACGAAGGTCACTCCACGCAATGACGTTGGAGGGACCCCGAATGGCAGCGAAGAAGCAGGTCGCCAAGCGCAGCGCGAAGAAGAGTCCGGCGAAAGCGAAGAAGAAGAGCGCCGCAGGGATGGCGCCGAAGCCGGTGAAGACGGGCAAGGGCGCAACGCCGCTCGAAATCGCCCAGGATTTCGCCGCGAAGATCCGCGCCGGCAAGTCGCACGAGGTGGAAGCCAAGTGGCTCGCGCCCGGCATCGAATCCGTCGAGGGTGTCGGCGCTTCGCTTGCCTGGACCGGCAAGAAGGCGGTCCTCGCGAAGTACCGGGGCTGGGAGGCCGACCACGAGATCCATGCCATGCGCGTCGAGGGCCCGTGGGTCGGCGCGACGGGATTCGCGCTGCGCTTCTCGATCGACGTGACGACGAAGTCCAGCCGCCAGCGCATGCAGATGGAAGAGATCGCGGTGTATTCGGTTCGCAACGGCAAGGTGGTGCGCGAGGAGTTCCACTTCGCGGTCGGTGGCTGAACGCCCTCCAAATCGAGCAGCCCGGGGTGGCCCTGCAAATTGCTAGGTTGGGCGTCGTGCGAGTGCTCGGCATCGATCTCGGGACGCGTCGAATCGGACTCTCCGTGTCCGACGAAGACGGTCGCATCGCGTTTCCGGCGGGCACGCTCGAACGCAAGAGCAAGCGCGCCGACTTCGCGGCGCTCTGCAAGCTGGTGCGCGAGCGCGGAATCGGCTGCGCGGTCGTCGGGTTGCCGCTGCACATGAATGGACGCGCGGGACCCGAGGCGGAAGCCGCGCGCGTTTTCGCGACCGCGCTCGCCGAGGCGGCCGCGATTCCCGTGGACCTGCTCGACGAGCGCTGGACCAGCGTCGCGGCCCATCGCAGTCTGCGCGAGAGCGGGCGACGCATCGTCGAGAAACACGGCAAGGGTATCGTCGACGAAGTCGCCGCGACATTGCTGCTCTCGACGTACCTGGAGCGGCGGCGGCACCTGGGGGGCGGGTGAGCGCGGCGAGCAGACCGATCGCGCCGCCTCCGAAGCGCTGGCTTCGCGCTCTCGTCGTCGCCATCGGCGTCGCGATGGCGATCGCCGTCGCAGTGGGTGGCGCGGCGATGCGGCTGCTGGCTCCGGTGAGCGAGAGCGCGGCCGAAGTGCGCATCGACGTGGTATCGGGCTCATCCTTGTGGCGCATCGCGACCGAACTCGAGAGCGCCGGCATCGTGCGCAGCGGACGTGCGCTCGTGTTCTTGGCGCGCTGGCGCGGTGTCGCGGCAAAGGTCCGCGCGGGCGAATACGCCCTTGCCCCCTCGTGGGGAACGCGCCGCGTGCTCGATGAACTCATTGCGGGGCGCGTCGTCACGTACGAAGTCGTGCTGCCCGAGGGTCTTACGGCGGCGGAGATTGCGGTGCGACTCGAGGCCGCGACGATCGCGCGCGCGGATGAGTTCCTCGCGGTCGTGCGCGATCCCGCGATCGCGCGCGAGTTCGGAGTCGAGGGCGCCAACCTCGAGGGCTACCTGTTTCCCGAGACCTATCGGATGCCGCATGGTCGGAGCGCCAAACAGGTCGCGCGCGTGCTCGTCGACCAGTTCCGCGCGAAATGGGGGCCGTTCGCAGCGGATGCGAACGCACGCGGGCTCAGCATGCAACAGGTCGTGACGCTGGCGTCGATCGTCGAGAAGGAAACGGGCGCTGCCGAAGAGCGGCCGCTCGTCGCCTCGGTGTTCTGGAATCGTCTCGCGAGTGGCATGCGACTCGAATCCGATCCAACCACGATCTATGGAATCCAGGACTTCGATGGAAACCTGCGTCGCGCCCACCTCGAAGACGAGACCAATCCGTGGAACACCTACCGGATCCAGGGGCTGCCGCCGACGCCGATCGCGAATCCGGGCGCCGCGTCGATCGCGGCGGTCGTCCGACCGGCGGCCAGCGAGTATCTGTACTTCGTCGCGAGGGGCGACGGCACGCACATCTTTTCGCGTTCCTACGCCGAGCATCTCGCCAACGTGGCGCGCTACCAGAGGAGACGAGATTCGCGATGAGCGCAGCACCGGATCCGAAGACGTTCTTCAGCGAGCGATTCCCCGCGCAACTGAATCGCTCGCTGGCCGAGCAGGAGCAGACGACGCAGACGGCGCAGCGAGCACTCGAGGGCATGCGCGCCGTCGCAGCGACGATTCGCTTCGAGGTACGTGGCGAAGGTGGCGTCACCGTCTTCGTCAACATCGAGAGCGGTCGCAGCAGCGCCAGCGACGTGCCCGCGCACCCTCCCTTTCTCAGCATCGCGGTCGACCGCGCGCACTACGAGCCGCTGTTTCGTGAGGCGGGCGACAACGTGCTCGGCTTCCTCGGCGGTATCTCCGGGATGGGAGCGCCGATCAAGCTCACGCGCGGGCGAGTCGAGCAGATCGCCGCGGTCGGCGGCACGCTTTGCTTCGAGCTGACCGGCGAGGGCGGCTTCCAACTGCACGCGCGACTCGGCGATGCGGCGCCGGGCGACGTCTCCGACACGACGATTCGAGTCGACGCCCAGGCCTATCGCGAGTTGAGAGACGGCAAGCTGGAGCCGCAGGAAGCGTTCCTGGCCGGCAAGATCGCCATCGAGGGCGACATGCAGCGCGCCATGCAGCTCGCGCTCGCAGTGCTGTCGCCAGACTGAATGGATGGCGGCGGCCGCGCCAATCCTCCACGCTGTGGCGATGAGGAGGGCTACGCGGTGAAGGACGAACTCTTCAGCGACAAACGTGGCGCGATCGGCGATTTCGATTTCGGTCGCGAGACCGCCCAGGTCTTCGACGACATGCTGCTGCGCTCGGTTCCCAACTACGCCGAGACACAGCGCATGATCACCGAACTCAGCATCGACTTCGCGCAGCCGGGGACGCGCGTCTTCGACCTCGGGTGTTCAACCGCAACCACGTTTCTCGGCCTCGACCCGCATCTGCCCCAGGACGTGGCGTTCGTCGGCATCGATTCGTCGCCCGACATGCTGAAGAAGGCGAGCGAGAAACTCGCGCAGGCCCATGTCTCGCGGCACTGCGAGCTGCGCTGCGAGACACTGGAGAACGTCGTCGTCGAGGATGCGTCGGTCGTGATCCTGAACCTGACGCTCCAGTTCGTGCGCCCGATCCAGCGGCCTGACGTGATCCGGCGCATCGCCCGTGGCCTCGTCGAAGGCGGCTGCCTGATCCTGGTCGAGAAGATTCTCTCGCCGAACTCAAGGCTGAACCGCCTCTTCATCAACCACTACTACGACTTCAAGCGCCGCAACGGCTACAGCGATCTCGAGATCTCGCAGAAGCGGGAAGCGCTCGAGAACGTGCTGGTGCCGTTCCACGGTGACGAGAACCAAGATCTGCTCCGCACCAATGGGTTCGCGCACTGCGAAGAGTTCATGCGCTGGTACAACTTCTGCGGCGTGGTCGCGCTCAAGTGAGCGTCCGCGATTTCGGATCGGGTAGCGGGTTCCTGCGCCGTGCCGGTGATTCCGGCTTCCACTACCGCGGGCTGCTGATTCCGTTCGTGCTGGCCACGCTTCTCATCTTCACCCGGCCAGCCGAGGCGCTGCGCGCGGAGTCGGTCGCGCGCGCAGTCAGCACCACTGGCATCGCGGTTGCGCTGCTCGGTCAGGCAATCCGTTTCTTCGTGGTCGGGTTCGCCTACATCAAACGAGGCGGGAAGAACCGGCGCATCTACGCCGATGATCTCGTCACCGAGGGCGTGTATGCCCACGTTCGCAACCCGATGTACGTCGGCAACTTCTTGATCCTCGTCGGGTTGGCAACGATCTGGGGTTCGCCGCTCGCGTTCGCAGTCGGCGTGTCGCTCGTCGGGTTCTTGTACTTCGCGATCGTCGTTTCGGAAGAGGCGTATCTGCGCGCAAAGTTCGGCGCGGCCTACGACGCCTATGCACGCGACGTGAACCGCTTCGTTCCCCGCCTCGCAGGTCTGCGCGACACCATCGAGGGTTCCCACTACGACTGGCGCAAGGCGTTGCGCAAGGAATACGGAACTCCGCACGGGCTCGGTTGGGGCATCCTGTTGCTGATCCTGTTCAGAACGATCCGCCTCGAGGGCTTCGGCGGGCAGACGCGTCTGTTCCTGATCTGCGCCGCGATCGGCATCCCCTGGACGCTGCTCTATCTTGCCGTGCGACGCTGGAAGATGACGGGCGGTCTGGCATCGAAGGCCGCCGACACTTGAGCGCGTTCCGGAGCGTGAGAGCGAAACGCATGAGCACCCGATGCATCCGGGCACCGCGGAGGCCTCGAGCGGAGACGGGGGCGGCTGCGGATCCGAGAACGGTAGAGAAGATCGCGGACCCGTGTACTGCGCGGGGAGTCGCTGATCGCGCCGTAGCCGCGAGCTCGACCGATACAAACGAGACCGGACTGGGACTGCTCTACTCGAAGCTGACTTCGCGAAGCAGCTCCAGATCGTCGAGCGCCTTCCCTGCGCCGTAGACGACCGCGGTGAAGGGATCGTCGCTGCGCATGATCGGCAAGCCCGTTCGATCGCGCAGCACGACGTCGAGGTCGCGCAGCAGCGAGCCGCCACCTACCAGCACGATGCCGCGATCGACGATGTCGGCGGCGAGCTCGGGCGGCGTCTTCTCGAGCGTCATGTGCACACTCTCGACGATCGCGCCGATCGGCTCGACCAGCGCCTCGTGAATCTCCTCGCTGGTCGCCATCACCGTCTTCGGGATGCCGGCGACGAGGTCGCGGCCCTTGATCTCCATCGTCTGCGTCTTGCCGTGCGGCGACGCGGTGCCGATGGTGATCTTCACGTCCTCCGCGGTGCGCTCGCCGATCAGCACGTTGTACTTGCGACGCACGTACTGGATGATCGCCTCGTCCATCTTGTCACCGCCACACCGGATCGAGGAAGACGTGACGATTCCCGAGAGCGAGATCACCGCGACATCAGTGGTGCCGCCGCCGACGTCGACGACCATGTTGCCGGTGGGTGCGGTGACGTCGAGCCCAGCGCCGATCGCGGCCGCCATCGGCTCTTCGATCAGAAATACTTCGCGCGCGCCAGCCGAAAGCGCAGACTCGCGCACCGCGCGTTTCTCCACACTGGTGATCTCGGGCGGTACACAGATCACCATACGCGGACGCACCAGCTTCGAGCGGTTGTGAGCCTTCTGGATGAAGTAGCGAAGCATCGCTTCGGTGACTTCGAAGTCGGCGATGACACCATCCTTGATCGGACGCACGGCGCGAATGCCGCTCGGCGTGCGCCCGAGCATCGCCTTCGCTTCCGACCCGACCGCGAGCACGCGCTCGCCGCGTCCCCGCGAATCGGACGCGACCGCAACGACGCTCGGTTCCGAACACACGAGACCCTTGTTGCGGGCGTAGACGAGGGTGTTGGCGGTGCCGAGGTCGATGGCGAGATCGTTGGACAGGATGCCGGCAAGTCTCTTGAACATCGCAGTCTCCGCATGACGGGCCCGCTGGGCGGGCGGCTATCCGTCTCATCGGCGGGACTGCTGGGAAGTTGAGTGACTGAGCGAGATCGGCAGCGAAGTTGCGCGCCGGCTGCGGCGCGGACGCCGATCAGTGATTTGGCTTGACGAGCGGCGCCATCGGATCGGCGCCGGCAAGGGACTCGAGCGCGCCCACGCGCTCGCGCATGTCGACGACCGAAGAGCGGATCGCATCGAGGTGTTCGCGACGGGCAGCGAGCTCCGCCTGCGCAGTCGCGAGCGAAGCCGAGAGACCCAGCACGCGGGACTCGAGTGCTCCCGCCCGGCGATGTTCCGCCGCCGCTGCGACCAGCGCGACAATGAACAACGTCACGGCAACGATGCGCAGACCGGGTAGTTGCGCAGAGCGCTCCGGAGCGGACGCCCTCGCTCCCTCGTTCGCGGGAGAAGCCACGTCGCGGACGAGTCGCGGTCCGTCGGCTACCGACACGGCTAGGACTGGATCACGAGCTTGGAGAGGCTCGTCTTGCGCAGATTGGTCTTTTGGATCGTCCGCACCAGCTCGGCGACCTTCTCGGTGTCGGTCTCGAAGGGGTTGTTGCAGATCACGCGCACGTTCAGGAGGTTGCCGAGGCGGATGTTCGACCAGTCGAGGTCGTACTGGATCGAGTTCTGGCGGGCCAGCTTGATGAACTCACCGCGCATCTTGGCGCGCGTATCGTGCGGCGGCTCCGTCTTCGCCTTGATCACTTCGTCGTCGGTGAGAAGTCGCTCGACCGCCCCTTTGCGCTCCAGCAGGTAGTAGAGTCCGCTCTTCACTCGGATGTCGTGGTATTGAAGGTCGAGCATGAAGACGCGCGGGTCGTTCCAACCCGTGCCCTTCTTGGCCAGATACGATTCGATCATCTTTCGCTTGATGATCCAGTCCACCTCGCGACTGAGCTTGTCGGGATCGGTGTCGAGACAGTCGAGCACGTACTGCCACTTGACGACGGAATCCTTCAACTCGTCCGAAACCGGATACTGCTCGATGTAACGTTGCGCCATCTCGCAGTACTCGCGCTGGATCTCGATCGGCGAGTACTCGCGACCGTTGTCGAGACGCAGTTTCCGCTTGCAGGTCGTGTCGTAGGAGATGTCCTTGATCGCCTTGACCGGATTGCGGAGCGTGAAGTCCTTGTTGATGAAGTTGTCCTCGATCATCTGGAGCACGATCGCGCAGGTACCGATCTTCACGAAGTTCGTGTACTCGCTCATGTTCGAGTCGCCCACGATCACGTGCAGGCGCCGGTACTTTTCGCGGTCGGCGTGGGGCTCATCGCGGGTGTTGATGATCGAGCGGTCGTTGGTCGTGGTGCCAGAGATCTTCTGATAGATGTGCTGCGCACGCTGGCTGATGCAGTAGTGCACGCCATCCTGTGTCTGGAATACCTTGCCCGCGCCGGTGTAGATCTGACGCGTAACGAGGAACGGGATCAGCTGTTCGGCGAGGTAGTAGAAGTCGACGTCGCGGTCGACCAGGTAGTTCTCGTGGCAGCCGTAGCTGTTCCCGACGAAGTCGGTGTTGTTCTTGAAGATCGAGAGCTTCCCAGCAATGCGCTCCTCACGGATCTTCTCCTCCGCGTAGTCCTCGAGCTCTTCGAGGATGCGCTCGCCAGCCTTGTCGTAGACGATCAGCTGGCGGGGCGACGCGCACTCGGGTGTCGCGTACTCGGGGTGGCAACCGGTGTCCTGGTAGAAGCGCGCGCCATTCTCGAGGAAGACGTTCAGGAAGTGTTCGGTGGTGATCAGCTTCTCGAACAGGAAACGGATCGCCTTCTCGACCGGGAGCGTCTTGCGACCCTCCGGTGTGAAGATGATTCCGTACTCCGTCTCGACGCCGTAGATGCGCTTCTGCACGACTCGACCTCGGCGCTGAGCCTGCGGTCAGCCCAAAATTGCCGTTACTTCATCGGCGGAGGCGCGCCGGAACTTTCGGCCCGCGCGCTCCCGATCGAGAGTACACATCTCGAGACGCTCGGCGGCGATGCGAGTGCCGCCGTTCGAGAGCGCCGCGACCCCGACTCGAACGGTATCCCCAAGGGGTTGCCCGACCCGATAGTGTTCTTTCAGGTAGATCTCGAGCTGCTCAACCGTACCGCCAATTCCGCAGAAGCCTCGGTGGTCCGAGATACTGCCGTCAAACTGGACGCGGTAGAGGGTGTTCTTTTCCTGACCCAGCAAACGCGGATCACCAACCTCGGCAACGATCACCTCAGCCTCGAGCGGTTTCATTTGCTGCGTGAACACGTCGCCGATTGCCTGCGAGTAGGCATTGGCGAGAGCCCTCGCTCGGACATCCTCGCGACTGTACGCGTAGCCGCGCACGTCGCAGAAGCGCACGCCGATCTTCCGGAGCTGATCGAACTCGCTGAACTTGCCGACGCCCGCGAAGGCGAGGCGGTCGTAGATCTCGCCGATCTTCGACAGGCTCGATGGATTCTCGGCGAGCAGCACGATGCCCTTGTCGTATTCGAGTGCGACGATGGACTTGCCCCGAGCGATGCCCTTGCGGGCAAAGTCGGCCTTGTCCTGCATCAACTGCTCGGGCGATACGTAGAACGGGATCGACATCAGGCCCCCGCGCCGACGCGCTGACGCGCGATCGCGACATGCTCGCGGTAGGTTCGTTCGATCTCTTCGGGCGTCACTTCCTCGACGCCTGTCCCCGTGCAGAAGCAGACGATCGGGAAGATGCCGCGCGCGAGATCCACGCCACCCGTGGCACGATCCTCATCCGCGGCGTCGGCGAGCGCCTGCAGTGAGATGCGGAGCGCGTCGGCGCGCGTGAGATCGCTTCGCCAGGCCTTCTTGATCGACTCGCGCGCGTAGAGGCTTCCGCTTCCCGACGACTCGAACTCGGCCTCCTCATAGCGACCGCCCGTGACGTCGTACTTCCAGAGCCGACCGAGCCGGCGGCGAAGGTCGTAGCCAGCGAAGATCGGCACGACGACGAGTCCTTGCATCGCGGCCGGTAGGTTCGCTCGCACCATCTGCGAGAGCTTGTTCGCCTTGCCTTCGAGCTCGAGCGCCTCGCCCTCGATCTTCTCGTAGTGCTCGAGCTCGATGCGAAGCATGCGCGCCATCTCGATGGCCGGGCCCGCTGCGCCAGCAATCGCTACCAACGAGTGCGCGTCGGTCGGGTAGACCTTCTGCATGTCTCGCGAAGCAACTCGATGTCCTTCGGTGGCGAGCCGATCGCCCGCCATCAGCACACCTTCGGCGTAGCGCATCGCAAGCACGGTGGTGCCGTGGGGCACTCCATGCAAGATGGATGCATCAGCTACGCCGCGCGTGTTCGTCGCGGGATGCAGTTGCGGGAAGTCGACTTCGAGTAGTTCGAAGAAACTCGCGCCTTGGTACTTGCCGCGGATGAGCACCCCCCATGCCTCCGGGCAGCGAGCAGTTACTGCCCGCCGCGCTGTACGTAATTCTTGACGAACTCCTCGGCGTTCTCTTCCAGAACCTCGTCGATCTCGTCGATCAGGGAGTCCATCTCTTCTTTGAGCTCTTCGCCCTTCTTGGCGAGTTTCTGGCCGCCCGCGCCCTTCTCGCCGCCGTCGTCGCCACCTTCGCCGCCACCCTTCTTCTGCTGCTGCTGTGACTCGGCAGCGCCGATGAAGCGGAGCCTCTGTTCGGTGTCGCGTCGCGGATTTCTCGAGTGGATTTGCATGACGGTTCTCCTCGAGCGATATCGCTCGTCGGCGGTACGCAGGCCTCAGCTCCGGAGATTGCGCACCAACTCGGCTGCAGTGGGTGACGAGTTGAAGAGCTCCTCGACGTGTTGCTTCGATCCCTTGAGCGGCTCGACCATCATCACGCGTTTGATCGGCTCGTCGCCAATGCCGAACGAGATCGAGTCCCAGTTCACTCCGAAGACCTGCGCGCCGTACCGCCTCAGACAGCCGCCACGGAAGTAGGCGCGTGTGTCTTCGGGCGGGTGCAAGACGGCTCGTTCGATCTCTTCATCCGTCACCACACGCCGCACGAGACCCTGGCGCTCGAGAACATAGTACAGGCCCTTGTCGGGTCGCAGGTCGTGATATTGGAGGTCGAGCATCTGCACCTGTGCGGAGTGCCAGTCGACGCCCTTGCGGTCCATGAAACCTTCGATGAGCCCGCGCTTGATCACCCAGTCGATCTCGCCGCGCAACTCCATCGGATCGCGCTCGAGAGCGCCGAGCACGCGTTCCCATTCCACGATCAGTTCGTTGATCTCGGGCTCCACCTCGCGCGTCGCGACATAGCGGCGCGCCATCTCGAGATATTCGCGCTGCACCTGGATCGCGCTCTTCCGGCGACCGCTTTGCATCTCGACTTCGCGGCGACACGTGATGTCATGAGAGATCTCCTTGATCGCACGCACCGGATCACGGAAGGAGAGATCGCGATCGACGGCGCCGTCTTCGATCATCGCGAGCACGAGCGCGGTGAGTCCGTTACGGAGCCAGATCGTGAACTCGCTCATGTTCGCGTCGCCCACGATCACATGCAGCCGGCGGTACTTTTCGCGATCCGCGTGAGGCTCATCGCGCGTGTTGATGATCGGGCGCTTTACCATCGTGTCGAGCGCCACTTCGGTCTCGAAGAAGTCGGCGCGCTGGGACAGCTGATAGTCGCAGGGATGCGCACGGTTCTCCGAGCCGACCTTCCCGGCACCGCTATAGATCTGGCGCGTCACGAAGAACGGCATCAGATGTTCGACGATCTGCTTGAAGGACGTGCGCCGGTCCATCAAGTAGTTCTCATGGCTCCCGTAGGAATTGCCCTTGCGGTCGCTGTTGTTCTTGTAGATCAGCATCTGGGTACCCGGCGGCAGCACCCGGTTGGCGTCGCGGCGGCTCTGTTCGACGATTCGCTCGCCCGCCTTCTCGTGGATCACGAGATCGCGCGCGTTGGTCACCTCGGGGCAAGAGTACTCGGGATGGGCGTGGTCGACGTAGTACCGCGCACCGTTCGCGAGTGTCTTGTTGCGAGCGATGTTCTCCTGCTGATTCGGGGTGTACTTCTCCCCTTCGACCTGGAAGCCGCGCGCGTCGGCGAGCGGGTTCTCCTGGTCGTAGTCCCACAGGATTTTGGCCGCAGACTCTTCCCGGTACGAGTTGACGAGGAGCACGCAGCTGGAGATCTGGTCGAAATCACGGTCGTTCTTGACGGTGATTCCAAACTCGATCTCCGTCCCCATCACCTTGGGAATCGCCATCGAATCCTCTTCACGCCGTCCCCACTACAGGTACTGACCAGATCGAATGTCTTCAATCGACCGCCCCTCGTTTCGATTGATGCCAGTGATGAGTGTACGGACGTTGATGATCCGCTCACCCTTGCGCCCAGAGATGCGCGCCCAATCGTCCGGGTTGGTCGTATTCGGAAGGTCCTCGTTCTCCTTGAACTCATCGCGAACCGAGTCGATCAGATCGTTGAGCTGAATGCCGCGCTCGTTCGCCTCGATCAAGCGCTTGACCGCCTTCTTCTTGGCGCGGTCGACGATATTCTGGATCATCGCGCCGCTCGAGAAGTCCTTGAAGTAGAAGATTTCACGCTCGCCCTTCGCATACGTGACCTCGAGGAACTTGTTCTCCTCGGTGGTGGCGTACATGTTGTCGATCGTGTCGCGGATCAGCCCGTCTGTGATCTTCTGCGGGTCGGAGCCGTAGTGCTCCTCCGTCGAACGGTGGAACGGCAGCTCGGGCTTCAGGTACTTCGTGAAGATGTCGTGCGCGGACTTCGCATCCGGCCGACTCACCTTCACCTTGAGATCGAGACGACCCGGTCGCAGCACGGCTGGATCGATCAGATCCTGCCGGTTGCTGGCACCGATCACGATCACGTTCTTGAGCGACTCGACACCGTCGATCTCCGACAGGAACTGCGCGACGACGGTCGCCTCCATGTCCGAGGAGATTCCCGATCCGCGCATGCGGAACAAAGAATCCATCTCATCGAAGAAGATCACCACGGGGACATCCTCGCTGGCCTTCTCGCGCGCCTTGCGGAACACCTCGCGAATCTTGTGCTCGGTCTCGCCGACGTACTTGTTGAGCAGCTCTGGACCCTTGACGTTGAGGAAGAACGCAGTGGTCTGGCGACCCGTGCGCTTCTCGACGCTCTTGGCCAGGCTGTTCGCAACGGCCTTCGCGATCAGCGTCTTGCCGCAACCCGGCGGACCGTAGAGAAGAATCCCCTTCGGTGGCCGCAACTGGTGCTCGAGGAAGATCTCCGGGTGCATGTACGGCAGCTCGATAGCGTCGCGAAGGATCTCGATCTGCTCTTCGAGACCGCCGATTCGGTCGTAGGTGACGTCGGGGATTTCCTCCAACATCACCTCTTCGACCGCGCACTTCGGCATCTTCTCGAACGCGTAGTGTGTACGCGTATCGATCATGATGTGATCACCGGCCTTGAGCATCTCACGGCGTAGCGGGTCCGCCAGCGTCACGACCCGCTCGTCATCCGTGTGGCCGAGCACAATGGCGCGGCCATCACCGAGTACCTCGATCACGGATGCGATTTCGCCGCGACTCACGAAGCCCGCCGGTTCGATCACATTGAATGCTTCGTTCAGCAGGACGAGCTGCCCCTCTTCGAAGCCGCTCGCGTCGACCTTCGGGTGGACGTTCACACGCATCGCACGACCATCCACGACGATCTCCGCGGTGCCGTCTTTGTTCGAGCGCGTGAAAACGCCGTAGTTGTTGGGCGGCGCGCAGAGCTTGTCGACCTCCTCCTTCAGGAGTTCGATCTGCTGTTTCGCCTCTTGCAGTGTGTGGACCAGCTTTTCGTTCTGGCGCTCCGCGTCGCCGAGTTGTTGGCGCAGCACGTGATAGCGGCGGCGGGCGGCATCGTGCTCGGCGAGCAGCCGTTCGAGACGGCGACGGAACTCGGCAGAGTCGCTACCGAAGAATCGTAGGGCGTCCTGCAGCTCCTCGACCGGATCCGCCGTGACGGCAGGATCACGATCAGGCTCGTCACCTGGGCGTGGACCCGACGCGGAAATGCGTCGCATCACATCGCGGACAAACCCTTTTTTCCCCATGTTGCCGGCGTCGTCGAACTCGCTCATCGTCGCGCCCCTTCCCGATTCAGCGGCCCTGTTCCAAGTCGAGGAACCATTTGCGTCATCGTATTTGCAAGGCTCGTGCCGTTACCGGATCGTGTCACTCCCCGCGAGTCTTCGGGCAGTCGCGATAGATCGAGACCCGACTGACGCGGACTGCGGAGCCCCTGCGCCGTGCTTGGCGCCGCGACAATACCCATGGTCAGACCATCCGGGCGCTCGGGCAATCGCCACAAATCGCGCGGGCAATTTGATTCCAACGCACCCTGACGCGAGCCCGAAGATCCCGGGTCGAGCGAAATCCGAATCCCGCTCGGGCCAGCCGATTGGGTCCGCTGCATGCCGGATCGACGCCTGCGCGGTAGCATCCACCATCTCGTTGGAAGGCCAAAATCCCTAGCAGTTCCGGCCTTTTCGGGGGATTCGATCATATCAGAGCACCTACTCGTGTCAAGCGAGCCCGGGTGCCGCAGCCATCCTGCGGGTCGCTCGTACTGGCCCTCTGTGAGTGCTCGCACAACGTCTCCTCGCTTCATCCCATGTCCGCGCCGAGCTCGCAGGGGTCGACCATCTGGACCAACGCCTCGCGAGTGCACGCTCTTCCGATCGGCGCCAGCGCTGTGCAACTTGCATCGAATCTGCCGCTTTGAAGTGCGATGGGGGCGATCCCGCGCCGCAATTCTGACGGCTCCGCCGGATCGACATCGCACGCGGATCTGGGCTGCATCCTTTTGCGCAGCGCGAGACCCGGGTGACGCGAATTGCCGTCCGTGGACAAAGCCTGTTCGATTCGGATCTCGCGGCGAAGCAACTCAGGGTGCGCTCGGCAGGCTGAGCACGCGCACGCCTTCAGGCGGCGTGAACGCGAATGAGCCCGCCGCCGGCTTCGAATTCTCACGTAGCCCATCGAAGGTGATCGTCGTGCGGTTGCCGAACAGGTCAACCACAGACGTCTCGCGCACGGTGGCGCTGCTGCGATCCACGCGCAAATCGATCCGCTCATACTGGGCCTCGCGCTTCGGCGTGAGTCCGAGTGTGACGATCGAATCGCCGCAGCCGCTCACGGTCACGCGGAACTCATCGTGCAACTTCCCCTCGCCAAGCAAGAACTGGACGCCGGCAGCCGAAAGATAGCCCGCGGCAAGCGGCAGCTTCTGGGCCTCGCGTGCCTTCGGGTCGTAGATCCAGAGTGTGGCGCCGTCGCTTACCACCAGGCTCGGATCGGGCGAGTCATAGGACCAGCGCATCCTGCCGGGCTTCGCGAATACGACGTCGCCGCGCGCGATGATTGCGTCGCCTACCGCACCTCCCAGCGCCACGCGTTGCGTGGTCTGCACGAAGTGCGCGGCTAGGTCTGTGACTTTTTCATAGCGCTGCTCGACACGAGCGGCGATGGCATTGGCGCAATCCGAGCTCGCCAGCGAAGGGCGAGGCGCCGCGACGACCGTGGCAACGAGTGCGATCAGCGAACAAAGGCTGTGGGTCCGCATGCCGCTTTGACGCGTCCTCCGGGACCTCATTCGGCGTCGAGTGACCGGGCGAAGACCTCACGCGGCTTCGTGCCGACCTGCGGCCCGATGACGCCCTCTTCTTCCATTTGTTCGATCATCCGCGCTGCGCGGTTGTAGCCGACCTTCAGGCGACGTTGGATGTAGGAGATCGAGGCGTTGCGCGTCTCGGCGACAATCGCGATCGCGCGGTCGTAGAGGTCATCGGCATCGTCGCCACGCTCTTCCTTCTCCTCACTCTCCTGCTTGGCGCGCATCAGCATCTCGTCGAAACGCGGTGGTCCTTGCGTCCGCAAGAACGCGACCAGCTCCGCGACCTCCTTCTCGGACACGTAGGCCCCATGCATGCGCTGCAACTTCGAGGTTCCCGGAGGCAGATAGAGCATGTCACCCTGCCCGAGCAGATGCTCCGCGCCGTTCTGATCCATGATCGTGCGCGAATCGATCTTCGACGAGACCTGGAACGAGATACGCGACGGGAAGTTCGCCTTGATCACGCCGGTGAGGACGTCGACGCTCGGGCGTTGCGTCGCGAGCACCAGGTGGATGCCCGCTGCGCGTGCCATCTGCGCCAGGCGCTGCAGTGCTTCCTCGACGTCGCGCGCCGAAACGACCATCAGGTCCGCCAGTTCGTCGATCACGACGACGATGTATGGAAGACGCGCTATCGGAACCTCGAGACCCTGATCTTCGCCGGGCCGTGGCTTCAAGCGAAGCGTGATCTGACCGTCTGCAAGCAGCTCATCCACGCGTTCATTGAACTGCAAGATGTTGCGAACGCCGAGCGCCGCCATCGCGCGATAGCGCTCCTCCATCTTCAGCACGATGCCATGCAGCGCCGCCGACGCTCGCTTGGGATTCGTGACGACGTCCGCAATCAGATGCGGGATTCCCTCGTAGATCGACAGCTCGAGAATCTTCGGATCGATCAGCAGCAACTTCAGTTCTTCAGGCGATGCGCGACACAGGATCGAGCACAGCAGTGCATTCAGGAAAACGCTCTTGCCGGTACCGGTCGCGCCTGCGACGAGCAGGTGCGGCATCTTGGCGAGATCTGCCTCGACTGGGTTGCCAAAGATGTCCTTCCCGAGCGCCAGCGTGAGCTTCGATTTGCTCTTGCGGAAGTTCTCCGACTCGAGCAGGTCGCGGATGTAGACGACGTCGCGCTCCGGGTTCGGGATCTCGATGCCGACCACGGACTTGCCCGGGAGCGGCGCAATGATCCGCACCGAGAGCGCGCGGAGCGCGAGCGCTAGGTCGTCCGCAAGATTTGTGATGCGATTGACCTTGACGCCGGCGCCCGGTTCGAACTCGAACATCGTGATGACAGGGCCGGGATGAACCGTCACGACGCGACCAAGCACGCCAAAATCCGCGAGCTTCTTCTCAAGAATCCGCGAGTTCATGATCAGGCTGTCGCGGTCGTAGCTGCGACCGACATCGGGCGGTCGCTGGAATATCGCGACGTCGGGGTGCTGGTAGGGGCCCTGGGGCGTGTGCTCTGCGAAAAGAAACGCCTCCTGTTCCGGGTTGCGTTTCTTGCGGTCGTCGCGGTGATCGACGATGTCTGGCTCTTCGCGCTTGCGCGAAGAGCGCTGCGCCGGAGCACTTGGCTCCGCGTGCGCGACGGGCTCCGCTTCCGCGATCGGCTCGAGATCCGCTTCCAACGCGAGCGCCTCGACCGGACCTGCTGCCAGCGCGGGCGAGAGCGGGTGCGCACGACGCTCACGACGCGCGCGCCTTACACCAACGGCGCGAACCGCGGCCACCAGGCCGTCGCGCGCGCGCAACGCGGTCGTGATCGCAATATCGCCGATCGCCTCGAGGGCTCGGAACGCCGCGATCCCGGCGCGCCGCGTCGCGCGCTCGATCGCGACACCGGCCGCCGAAACGGCGCGGGCTACCTCCGCGAGCCCTCGCGCCGCCACACGCAGCGCCGTTCCGTTCTGCACGCCCGTGACGGCCAGACCTCCCGCGACGGCGAGGAGCGCATTGAGCAGCAACGCGCCCCAAGTGCTCAACAGCAGTCGCTCGCCCGATGCCAACCACTCGCCGAGCAGTCCACTCGCCCGCGGCGCTGGCGCCGCTGCTCCGATCGCAGCGAGGAGCGCCGGAAGCGTCGCGGCGGCGAGCAGCAACAGTGCGGCGCCCGTCCAGAAACGCGCGCCCGGGAGATCGCGGCCGAGTAGCAGACGGCCGCCCACGACCACGGCCGTTCCAACCAGAACGGCGCCGCCGAGACCCGCGGTGCGGAAGAGCAGGCCAGCCAGCGTCGCGCCGACTGCGCCGGCCGCATTCGCAACGGCGGTCAACCGAAACAGGGGATCCGCGGGGTCGTAGGTTGCGAGCGCGAGCGCCGCGAGCGCCGAGAACGCAATCAACGCCAGCCCGACCGACTCGGAGGCGAGGCGCCCGTACGGCGAGTCGGAGCGCGACGGTTCCGATCGTCGTCGGCGTCCACCGGCCTTAGCCACGAAGAATCCATCGCGCACGGAATCCGTGTACGTCGGCCCGCGCGCATCGAGAAGCGCATTTGAAATCGAATGTGGGAACGCCCACGTCCCTCACCCCCCGGTGGGACGGGAATCGTTGCGAGCTTACAGACCCGCGCGACGCGGCGTCAAGCCGAGGCCCGCTCGTCGGGAGCGATGTCCGATTCAATCACGATCGAACCCTGGTACGCGACGTCTTAGCCCCGTGCAATCGCGTCACGCACTCGCGCTTTGAGCAGTTTGCGGTCCGCGATCGCGACGCCCCGCGTTGGGATCGGCTTGCCATACACGATTTTCACACGACCGGCGCGGACGCGCAGTTCTCCCCTTGGCGTAATGAGTTGGCTCCCTGAGACCGTGATGGGCACGATTGGAACCTGCGCTTCAACGGCAAGATGGAACGGCCCGCTCTTGAATCGCCGCAAATGACCGTCGGGGCTGCGCGTGCCTTCTGGGAATACGATCACGCTGATTCCCGCGCGAATCCGCCCCGCAGCACGATGCAAGCTCGCCACGGCCCGTTCGCGGTTGCCGCGGTCGATGATGATGTGACCGCTTGCAACGAGCGCCTGTCCGAAGATCGGCACCCGGACCAGCTCCTTTTTCGCGACGAAACGCCACTGGACCGAGACCGGCAGCGTCGACACGATTGCGGCGATGTCGGCCGGACTCTGGTGGTTCGCCATCAGGATGATGGGCGCGTGCGTGGGGACGTTCTCGAGCCCATCGACGTCAACGCGCACGCGGAAGGTCGCGAGGATCCAGCGCACCCAGACACGCCCCAGAACCAACATTGTGCGGCCGCCATCGAAGAAACTCGCGGCGATGATCGGTACGCCGACCGCGACCGTGTAGATACCGACCAGCGCGAACTGCGCAAAGCTCGTGACCACGGACCCCGTCCTCTCTTGGTCCGTCGCGCGTTGCCAGACGCGCGCGCCGGAACCCTAGTGATCGTAGGGAGCGAGTGTCAACGCGCGCTCGCGCTTGACTCGCTCGCCGAGCGCGGGGAAGATGGGGTTCTCACCCTCCTAGACGGAGACCCCCTTCCATGGCGAGTGTCAACAAAGTCATCCTGGTTGGAAACCTCGGACGCGATCCGGAGCTTCGCTACACGAAAAACGGGCAGGCGGTGGCGAACTTCAGCCTCGCCACCACGGACAACTTCACGAGCAAGGACGGTCAGAAGGAAGAACGCACCGAGTGGCATCGGGTCGTCGCATGGGCGAAGACAGCGGAGCTGTGCGCCCAGTATCTCGCGAAGGGACGATCGGTCTATGTCGAAGGCCAGCTGCGCACACGCGAGTGGGAAGACAAGGACGGCCACAAGCGACAGACCACTGAGGTGCACGCGCAAACGGTGCAATTCCTCGGCCCGCGTGGTCAAGGGGGTCAAGGCGGCGCAGGTGGTGGCGGCGGTGCACCGCGCGCCACCGAGCCCGGTTCTTCCAGCACGACTTCGGAAGCACCGCCCGCGGACGACGAGATTCCGTTCTAGCTGGCGAAAGGCGTCAACGGCCCTTCAGGCCTCGTACCAGCTCGTCGATCAGCGCGCGGGCGTCTTGGCCGAGATTCTCGAACTCGACTCCCATTCCGGCAGGTCCGTCCCCGCCCGGGGGTTGAATCCGGGTGACGCGTCCGCGTGCCTGGATCGGCAGATCGCTGCCGGGCAGCTTGAACTGCAACGCGACACGCGTGTCGGTCGGCGGCGGATCGTCAGTCTCGATGAAGAGTCCGCCCTCGTTGACGTTGCGCGTAAACTCGGAGAAGAGCGCATCGATCGTCGAATAGGCGATTCGCACGACGAGTGTCGCACGTGGCGAGCGGCGGAGTTCGACCTCGGCTTCGTACTCCCGAGGAGCGACCCTGTCGATTCGTTCCGCAGGCTCGGCCATGACCGACTCCTTCCGCCTGGGTGGCGGCGCTGTTGCCGCTCATCGACCGCCCGACTCGCCCGCCTTAGAAGAGACTGAGGGAGGGTCAGCGGCATCCCGACGGGGCAGTACACCCAGCTCACAGAGACTCGCCCAGCCCCGTTCGGCGACGATCACGTGGTCCAGCACGGGAACGCCCAGCAGAATGCCTGCATCAGCGAGGCGCGCTGTGATCTCGCGATCCTCCGTACTCGGTGTGGGATCTCCGCTCGGGTGGTTGTGCACCAGTACGACGGCTGCGGCCGCTTCGCGCAGCGCCGGACGAAAGACTTCGCGCGGATGGACAAGGCTCGCGGTAAGTGTGCCCTGCGAGATCATCACCTCACGCAGCATTCGGTGGCGACCGTCTAGGAGCACGACCAGGAAGCGCTCGTGGTGTGCGTGGCGCAGGCGCGCATGGAAGTGGCGGAACACGTCGGCGGGACCGCGCACCGGATCGCCCGGACGCAGTCTGCGCGCAGCGAGCCGGCGACCCAACTCGAGAGCCGCCGTGAGCGCGGCGCTCTTGGCGCGACCCATGCCGGGCGTGCAGGCGAGCTCGGCAGCCTCGGTCGCCGCCAGACCCGCGAGACCTTGATGCTTCTCGAGCAGCGAAGTCGCGAGTGCCAGTACACCGCGGCCAGCGCCGCCGGTGCGCAACAGCAGCGAGATCAGCTCCGCCTCGGAGAGCGCCTCGGCACCCAGCGCGCTGAGGCGTTCCCGCGGCCCATCTCCGGCGGTCGGTGCAGCGTCGCGGGCGCCAGACGACGCTGCGCGACTTCCTTGCAACGGCGCACTCATGACGATCTCCCGCGGGACCGCGGGTACGGGGCGAAGTCTTGCTAGCCGGGGCCAGCTCCTACACCAGCGGTTGTTCCGCCGCAGCCCGCGGCATTCGCGGCCGCGAGCGCCTTGGAAAATGCGGCGCGGTCCAACTCCGGCGCGACGAGGCTACGAAGCGCCTCAGCGCGGTACTCGGGCGGCTCGAGGATGCGTACCCAGGCGCGCAACAACGCGAGGAAACCCTTCGCCGATGCGGCCTGGCTCCCAGCCGCGGCGAGTTCGATCGGAATGCCGGGCCGAAACGCCGAGCCATCTTCCATGTGAATCACGCCGCCGTTGGACACTTCGCCGAGTCGGCGCAGCGCTGCGCGCACGTAGGGATCGGTGAAGTCACCGCGTGGCGAGAGCGCGCGTGCGAGCTGTTCGCGATCGAGGTTGCGGCGGAGTGAGTCGTCGAAAGTCGCGGCGCAGCCCGTGACATCGCCACTGCTGATGCTGCCGAGAGCGCCACGCGCGCGCTCGACGTCGCCACCGCCACCAATGTCGATCGTGTAGCGATAGAGATTGCGCGCCACGTCTTGCGACTCGCGCGCACGCAGCTCGAGACGCTTGGGATCGTGCCCTGATGTGAGCTTTACCTGCAACATCAGATCTTCGCCGAGCTGATTCGATTCGACCGTTTCGACGAGCGGGCTCCTCATGCCATCCATCACGGTCGCAGCGTGACTGTCGTGCCCGGTCTGGGTGAGCACCACCGTGAAGCTGTCGGTGCCCTTCTGCAATCGAACCTGGGCCGGCACCTTCGTCAGGAAGGTGATTGCCTCGCGCCCGGCGAAGTAGGTGTGCGCCACTCCCGCGAGCGTGTTGGGCAGCGGCTGCAGATCGATCACGACCTCGTCCTGATCGCTGCGCACATTGACGTGCACCGTCTCCCTTCGATATCCGTCCAGTGCTGCGCTGATCGTGACGGAGTCCCGCTTGCCCGCATCCGCACGCTTGGGCAGAAGCACGGTGACAGGCGCCACGGCCTGCTCGTAGCGTTTCTGGAAACTCGCTCGCACGTAGGCTAGATCGAGTTTCGCGCCCGGCGGCGAGGTTTCGATGCGCAGTGTGCGGTCGCTGTAGTAGCCACTGCGCAGGAACGAGAAGATGTGGGAAGGGCTCCAGCCGGCCTTCTCGTCGGGGATCAGCTCGACACGCTCCTCGCCATGCGCTCGCGACGCGAAGCCCGCGGCGGCCATCCCGCAGGTCATAGCAACGGCAGCTAAAGCGGCTCCGCATCGCACGTCGGCGTTCTCCCCGAGTCGGTCCCCAAGGTGCATCGTAGCCGGGCCTTGCGATCGCACACAATCGCGTCCGCGCGGTGACGCTGCCGTGCGGCGGATTCAGCCGGGCTCGTGTTCTCCCTCGCGCACCCACTCGCCGCTCTTGCCGCCGCGTTTGCTCACCAGGCGAATCGCTTCGAGACTCATGCCGCGATCGATCGCCTTGCACATGTCATAGACGGTGAGGCCGGCCGCGGACACTGCGACGAGTGCTTCCATCTCGACACCGGTTCGCGCGTGAGCGCGGACGCGCGCCTCGATCGTGAGGCGCGATTCGTCCGGGTCGGGCACCAACTCGATCGCGACCGCGTCGAGCGGCAACGAGTGCGCGAGCGGGATCCACTCCGCGGTGCGCTTGGCCGCTTGCAGCCCCGCGATGCGGGCCACCGCGAGTACGTCTCCCTTCGGTGTACGACCCTCGGTGATCGCGGCGAGCGTCGCGGGAGCCATCCGCACCGCACCGCGAGCGACACACTCGCGCCACGTGATCGGCTTCTCCCCCACGTCGACCAGTTGGGCCCGT
>JANLTC010000364.1:0-4058 GCA_031362725.1 Deltaproteobacteria bacterium
GGCGAGACTCCATACTCCCGTACTCCCGCGTAGCGAGCCCACGGCGAGCGGCGAGACTCATAAGGCCCGAACTCCCGCGTAGCGAGCCCACGGCGAGCGGCGAGACTCATCGAGCCTTGATCAGAACAGCGCAGTCTGCTCGCCCTTGCCGGGCGCGCCGCGCTTCGGCGGCGCCGCGGGTTTCGCGACCAGCTTCACCTGCGACACGGGCTTCGGCGCGAGCCGGGTGCCGCGCGCCGCGATGCCGGTGCTCTCGAGGTCGGCGAGATCGAAGGTCGCCTCGTGGACGCGCTGTCGCTTCATCGCGGCGAACTTCAGGTGCAGGATTCCGCTGGCGTCGCCCGGCAGCAGCAAGTCGACCTTGCCGGCCTTGTCCTTGATCAGCTGGTATTCCTTCGCGCGGATGAAGCCCTGGATCTGGACGCGCTTGCCGAATGCGAAACGCTGCTTGTCGCGATAGACGACGGTGAAGGCCGCTCCCTTCTCGGGATCGAAGACCTCGCAGTGCAGCAACTTGCCGGTGAAGAGCTGTTTCTCGGGTGGGGGCAGGATCCGGTAGCTGCCGTCGTCGGCGACACACAAGATCACGTCGTACTCGCTGACGCTCTGGACGAAGCGATCGCCCTTTACCGTGGTGCCGAAGAATCCACTCTCCGGGTCGTAGGCAACCTTCAATGTCGGTCGCGCAACGGCCTTCTTGTCGATCTCCTGGAACGAGGCGATTTTCGTGCGCCGCGGGTACTGCTTGCCGTAGCGCGCGATGAGGTCCTTCAGGTACGCGATCGCGGTGCCCTTCAGATCGCGCAGCTTCTTCGCAACCTCCTTCAGCTTCTTGTCGATCTCGGCTTCTTCGGCGCGGCTCTTGCCCACGTCGTACGCCGAGATGCGGCGGATGCGGAGTTCGAGGAGTCGCGCGACGTCGTCGTCGGTCATCGGGCGCACGAAGAGCGCCTCGTGGCGCTGCATGCCCGACCAGACCTTGTCCTTCACGGACTGCTCGGTCTGCGCCGTCTCGATGCCGCGATAGACCTTGTGCTCGACGAAGATGCGCTCGAGCGTGATCCAGTGCTTGCGGTCGGTGAGCTGGCGCTGTTCCCACTCGAGTTCCGCGCGCAGCCGATCGCGCAACTGTTCGGTCAGCTCGCGCAGAACTTCGGACACCGTCATCTCGACCGGCTTGCGATCGCGCACGACGGTGAGGTTCGAGTTCACGGCGACGGCGCAATCAGTGTACGCGTAGAGCTGCGGAATCACGTCCTCGGCGCGCACGCCACGCGAGAGCTCGAGTTCGATCTCGACCTTGTCGGTGGTGTAGTCGTTGATCGACGAGATCTGCACGCGCCCGCGCCCGATCGCCGATTCGATCGACGCGACGAGACTCTCGGTCGTGGTGCCGTACGGGATCTCGCGAATCACCACGCGCTTCGGATCGGGCGCGTCGAGCACCGCGCGCACGGCGACCTTGCCGCGACCGTCGTCGTAGTCAGCGACGTCGACGCGACCGCCTTGCGGGAAGTCGGGCACCAGCTTGAAGGGCTTGCCGTTCAGGCACGCAATCTGCGCGTCCCACAGCTCGACGATGTTGTGCGGCAGGATGCGCGTCGCCATGCCGACGGCGATGCCCTCGGCGCCGAGCATCAGCAGCATCGGCAGCTTCGCCGGCAGGAACACCGGCTCCTTGTTGCGGCCGTCGTAGCTCGGCACGAAGTCGGTGAGGTCTTCGTTGAAGAGCGTTTCGAGCGCGAGCGGCGTCAGCCGGCACTCGATGTAGCGCGGCGCGGCGGCGGGATGGCCGGTCAGCAGGTTGCCGAAGTTCCCCTGCCGGTCGATGAAGAGTTCCTTGTTCGCGAGCACCACCAGCGCGTCGCCGATCGACGCGTCGCCGTGCGGGTGCAGCTTCATCGACTCGCCGATCACGCCGGCCACCTTGTGGTAGCGGCCATCGTGCATCTCGAAGAGCGTGTGCAGGATCCGGCGCTGCACCGGCTTCAGGCCGTCGCGCAGATCAGGGATCGCGCGATCGAGGATCGCGTAGCTCGCGTAGTCGACGAAGTTGCGACGCATGATCGCGTCGAGGCGCGTCATGGCCGCAAGGAGGCCGACATCGTGGTCGGCCGACGCGCAGCGAGCCGCAGGCGAGCGAAGTTCATCGAGCTAGATCACTTCGGTGCTGAGGTGGTCGACGAGGAATGCGCGTCGCTCGGGGGTGTTCTTGCCCATGAAGAACTCGAGCGTGCGGCCGATCTCGCCGATGCCGGTGACGGTCACGGGCGCCAGCTGCATCGTCTTGCCGATGAACTGGCCGAACTCGTGGGGGCTGATCTCGCCGAGGCCCTTGAAGCGCGTGACCTCGTTGCCGCGCAGCTCGGCGGTGGCGCGGTCGCGCTCCGCTTCGGAGTAGCAGTAGCGCGTCTCTTTCTTGTTGCGAACGCGGAACAGTGGCGTCTCGAGGATGTAGATGTGGCCCTTGATGACGAGTTCTTCGAAGTAGCGCAGGAAGTAGGTGAGCAGCAGGTTGCGGATGTGCATGCCGTCGACGTCGGCGTCGGTGGCGAGCACGACGCGCGCGTAGCGCAGCCCTTCGATGCCGTCTTCGATGCCGAGCGCGCGCATCAGGTTGTAGAGTTCTTCGTTCTTGTAGATCGCGTCGCGTGCGAGGCCATGGCAGTTGAGCGGCTTGCCGCGCAGGCTGAAGACCGCCTCGGTCTCTACGTCGCGACACTGGATCATCACGCCGCCCGCGGAGTCGCCCTCGGTCAGGAAGATCGTGGTCTCCTCGCGGCGCTTTGCTTTCGGCGAGTCGAGATGCTGGCGGCAGTCGGTGAGCTTGGGGATGCGGATCGCAACCTTTTTGGCGCGTTCGCGCGCGTCCTTCTTGACCGCGTTCAGCTCTTTTCGCAGCCGCTCGTTCTGGCGGACTTTTTCCAGCAACTTTTCGGCGTCGTCCTTGTGCGCGTGCAGCCAGCGCACCAGGCGATCCTTCACGGCTGGCACGATCCAGCTGCGCACGTCGGTGCCGAGCTTGGTCTTGGTCTGCGAGTCGAAGAGGGGATCCTGCACCTTGATCGCGACGGCGCCGACGAGGCCGTCGCGCACGTCTTCGCCGGCGAAGGACTTGCCCGAGAATTCGTTGACGGCCTTCAGCACGCCCTCGCGGAACGCGCTCTGGTGCGTGCCACCGTCATTGGTGTACTGACCGTTCACGAACGAGTAGTAGGTTTCGCCGTAGGCGTGGGTGTGGGTGAAGGCGAATTCGAGTCGCTCGATGCGTTCGTGGACGACCGGGTAGAGCGGCTCCTCGCCGGCCATCTCGTGCGCGAGCAGATCGGCGAGGCCGAGTTGCGAGGCGAAGCGCTGGCCCTGGTACTCGAGCGTCAGGCCGGCGTTCAGGAATGCGTAGTAGCGCAGCCGGTCGGCGATGAATTCTTCGTTCCAGCCGAACGGGCCGAAGATTTCGGGATCGGGCTGGAACGAGACTTCGGTGCCGTCGCGCGATTCGGTGTCCTTGCCGGTCTTGTCGTCTTTCAGCTTGCCGCGTTCGAAACTGGCGCGGCGGAACTTGCCCTCGCGCCAACTCGTGACGGTGAATCCGGCGGACAGTGCGTTCACGGCCTTGGTGCCGACGCCGTTCAGGCCGACGGAAAACTGGAAGACGTCGTCGTTGTACTTGCCGCCGGTGTTGATCTGCGAGACGCAGTCGACGAGTTTGCCGAGCGGGATGCCGCGACCGTAGTCGCGAATCGTGACGCCGACGCCGTCGCGGCGGATCTCGATGCGCTTGCCGGAGCCCATGATGAATTCGTCGATGCCGTTGTCGACGACTTCCTTCAGCATCACGTAGATGCCGTCTTGCGGGCCGCTGCCGTCGCCGAGCCGGCCGATGTACATGCCGCTGCGCAGCCGGATGTGTTCCAGCGCGTCTAGCGTCTTGATGGATTTTTCGTCGTACTCGACTTTGTTGCGCGCCATGCGGCGGAACTCACCCCGCTCGGCAGGGTGAGGGATGTTGGCTCTTGCATCAACCCTGGGGGTTGGTTGCTGGGCGCGGTCCGAGGAAG
>JANLTC010000402.1:0-3726 GCA_031362725.1 Deltaproteobacteria bacterium
CTTCCTCGAAGTCGTCTCGCCGGCGCGCGACGACGCCTCGGCCGCGCGGCTGCTCGCCCGGCGCGGTCATGACTGTGGCTACATGGTGATCGTGCAGACCGAAGATCTCGCCGCCGCGCGTGCGCGCATGCGGCGCGAGCAGGTGCGCATCGTCTTCGAGCACGCGCATCCTGCCGGTCACACTGCGACGATTCACCTCCATCCGAGCGACGTGGGCGGCGCGATCCTGTCGCTCGACGAATCGAAACCGGCCTCGAGCTGGGACTGGGCGGGCCCCGATTGGGAGCGTCACGTCGCGACCGGCGTCGTCACCAGGCTCGCTGTCGCGACGCTCGCGAGTGACGACCCCGCCGGTCTCGCCGCACACTGGGGATCGCTGCTGGACCGCACCGCGTCCGCGCTCGGCGGTGGCGTGTTCCTCATCGCGCTCGATGACTCTGCGCTTCGCTTCGTGCCCGCAGCCGGGCATGGCGTCGGCTTCGTCGGCGTCGACCTGCTGGAAGCGCGGCGCGCAGCCCGTGGACCGGCGCTCGAACGGGCTCGGTCACGCGGGCTGCGCGTCGATGGCGACACCGTATGGATCGCCGGCACCGCGCTCCGGCTGGTGGACACGGATCCGCCCTGACCTCGAATTGGAGCGCGCCGCGTCCCCTCGCCGCTGCGATGCCGGCCCCGCGGCCAACGGCCGTGCTGCGGGAGCACACAGCGGCAGTTGCGAGACCGCGCTCGGCCGACTCGCGGGCAGTCGGCCGAGCGGGACGCGGCATGCGCCGCCTTTCGACTCAGGAGTCCTGGTCCCAGTCCTCGTCGCCGGATTCATTCAGACCGGCACCTGCGCCGTGGATCTCTTCGATCGCGCCGGCATCCTCGATCGTCCCCACGTCCTCGTAGGGAACGCCGACTGCGAGATCCGCGTCGCCGTCGCCATTGAAGTCGCCGACCACGAGCGCCGACCCGAAGCGGTCTCCGGTTTCCGACGTTCCATGGATTCCGATCGAGTCTTGCGACCAGATCTGGTTTCGCGCTGCGGAAAGGCCCGGCGGCAGCGTGATCGTCAGCGTGAAGGTCCTGCCGTTGATCGTCGAGGTGGTGGTCCGCAACGAGGCGGCGGCGCCGTAGAGCACGCTCACCGCACCCGCATCGACAACGCTTCCGACGTCTTCGTGTGACACGCCGACGGCGAGATCACCGAAGCCGTCACCGTCGAAGTCGCCCGCCGCGAGACTCGCGCCGAAGCGGTCGACCGGCTCCGCCTGGTCCACCACCGATGACGAGTCCTGGGTCCACAGCTCATTGCGCGGACTCGCAGAGCGAGTCCGCGAGCCGTAGATCACGTTCACGGCACCGGCGAGATCGATCGCGCCGACATCGTCGCCGGGCACGCCGATCGCGAGATCGGCGACCCCGTCGTGGTCGAAGTCCGCGCTCGCGAGGCTCGATCCGAACGCATCGGACGAGGCTGCCACGCCGGCGATGTTCGTCGCATCCTGCGTCCAGTGCTGACTCGCGCTTGCGCTGAGCGACGCGCCACCGAAGAACACGCTGGCGGCGCCCGCGCTCGAACTCGTGCCGACGCGCTCGCCCGGCGCGCCGACGGCCAGATCGGCGATGCCGTCGCCGTCGAAGTCGCCGATCACGAGACTCGAGCCGAACTGGTCGAACGCTTCGCTGATCTCGGGCTGCGTGAGCTGATTGTCCCCGAGCGTGATCAGTGCACCGGTGTCGATCAGGGCGTTGCCTGCGAACCCACGGAACACGTGTACGGCGCCAGCGTTGATCGCGCTTCCCACGTCCTGGCCCGGGATGCCGACCGCGAGGTCGTCGACGCCGTCGCCGTCGAGGTCGCCCGCGGCGAGACTGGCGCCGAACTGATCCGCCACCTCGCTCGTCCCGTCCACGTTGCCGGCGTCCTCCCAGAACTCGCCGCTGCGTGCCGCGTCGATTCCGCGCGCGGAGCCGTACAACACCACCACGTAGCCGGCGGAGCCGATCGTGCCGATCGATTCTCCGGGTGCACCGATCGCGAGGTCGTCGAAGCCGTCCGCGTCGAAATCGCCCGCCGCCACGGCCGTGCCGAAGCGGTCGGCGATCTCAACGGAGCCGGGAACGCCGGGGGAGTCCTGGGTGAAGATGGCGTTGCACGACGCGTCGAGGCCGCTCGGCAATCCGTAGAGCAAATTTACCATGCCCGCGCTGGCGACCGTGCCGACGGCCTCGTAGGGGGTCCCGATCGCGATGTCGTCGAAACCGTCGCCGTTGAAGTCGCCGCGCGCGAGCGACGCCCCAAAGGTGTCGCCACCCTCGGCCGCTCCCCCGATTGGCTGCGCGCCGTCGAGATGAATGCCGTAGCAAGCGGCCGCCTGCACGAGCGCCCGATACTTCGCCGAGTTCGAGCCGTGTCGATCCTCGATGCACTGCGCGTAGCCGCGAAAGTCCATGCTCTGGCAATCGACGTAGGTGCGGACCACGAAATCGAGACCGACGTCCGGGTTCCGCGCGAAGTCGTGGAACAGCGTGAGGATCAGCGCGCCCTCGACGTCGTCGCCGAACATCGGGCCATCCTCGCGATCCTCGCAGTTCGGGTTGGGATTCATCAAGTCGTCGCGACGCGCCGCCAGGTCGTCGAAGAGTGCCTGCTCGCGATCCGCCGCGCCCTTGGTGCGCGTCCAGCGCTCGCCGAAGAAGCCGAACGCCTCGATCCACGCGACGGTGGGATTCGTGCGTCGCTCGAAGCAGTGGCTCTTCTTCTCGTCGGTCGCCAGGAAGATTCCGTACGACGTCTCGAGGCCGATTCGCACGTAGGGGTTGAGCTTTGCGAAGTGCAGTGCGTGAGCGAGTTCGTGCGCGATCGTGTCGGCGTCGGTCTCGTCGTCTTCCTTCAGGTGCACGAGCGGGAAACCAGTGATCGCGACGCCGAAGCCGTCCTGCACGAGCGAGGGTGCGTGACCTTCGGTCCATGCACGCACCGCGAGACCCCTGTCGGGCCAGACCGCGCGGATCACGCCGAAGCCGGCGTCGTAGTCCGGGCGCTGCGGCGCGCGAACCGTGCCGGCCGGGAACTCGCCTCCCCACGGTTCGAAGTTGCGCAGCCCGTCGTTGTAGGCGCGGCGCGCCCGCTCGGCGATCTGGAACCACTCGCTCTGATTGCTGATGCGGCGCGTCTGGCCGTTCGCCACATGAACGACCTGCGACACGCCGATCGCGAAGTTCCCGCCGTCGTCCATCCGCACGACGGGATTGTGCGCGTGCACGCGCACGTCGATCGTGCCGCTCGCGTCGAGCGTCACACAGCCGTCCGCGTTGGTCATCCTGGTCTCGAAGCCGTGCTCGACCCACATTCGGCGCAGCGGCGTGCCGCTTTCGTCTTCGAGGCAGGCGGTCACGGTGGCGGAAGCCGAGCCGGCAATCACCAACAACACGGCCAGCAGGCCGGCGAGCATCAACACGGTCTCGGTCAGATCGCGGAGTCGGCGTTCGATGCGTTCCATCTGGGATCCCCTTTTCGGCGGCGCGTCGGCCGCACGCGCAGGGGAGATCGCAACGCCCGTGCCGCCTTCGAGAGGCGACGCAAGTGGCTGGAATGACTGAGAACGCGAGCGCAGCGGGAGCGATCCGCAGCGCGCCTCATATCGCCGTGAGTAGTCTCGGCGTGATATCGACGAGTCGCGTCAGCCGCTGATGCCGAACTAAAGCACGACGACTTTCATGATGTCGCCGCTCGCCGTT
>JANLTC010000033.1:0-6095 GCA_031362725.1 Deltaproteobacteria bacterium
GAGATGGTGATGCCCGGCGACAACATCGAGATGGTGGTGACGCTGATCACGCCGATCGCGATGGACAAGGAACTGCGCTTTGCGATTCGCGAAGGCGGCCGCACCGTCGGCGCCGGCGTCGTCGCGGAAATCATCGAGTAGCGGAGCCGGTGGGGCCGGCACGAGGAGTCTAGGCGCGTAGCACAATTGGTAGTGCACCGGACTCCAAATCCGGGGGTTGGGGGTTCAAGTCCCTCCGCGCCTGCCACCCGCAAGATCGCCGCCGGCGGTGCGAACAGTGAGTCAGGGCCGAGCGACGAGGCAGTCAGATGCAGGCGATTCGGTGTCAAAGCCGGTAGCAGAGGCGCGAGTCGAGTGACCAAGGAAGTCGAAGAAGAGGGGATGACGCCGGCTGGCTGGGTGCAGGGCACTCGCCAGTACTTCCTCGACGTGCGCAGCGAGCTTCGGAAAGTGACCTGGCCCCAGCGGCAAGAAGCGGTCGGAGGGACAATCGGCGTGCTCGTCGTCGTGGGCGTGATCACCTTGGTGCTCGGCGTAGTCGATCTGACGCTCGCCAAGTTCCTCGAGTGGATCCTTTCGTGACGGAAGAAACGCCTGAGGCGCCGGTCGCTGCTGGGGTGGCCGAGACGGGGGCAGCGCCCGCCGGAGCGGCCGGGAAGCCGGCCGTAGCCGACAAGCATTGGTACATCGTCCACACGTACTCGGGTCACGAACAGAAGGCGAAGCAGGGGCTGCTCGAGCGCGCGAAGGCGTTCGGGAAGGAAACGTGTTTCGACGAGATCTTGATCCCCGAGGAGCAGGTCGTCGAAGTGGTGAAGGGGGAGAAGCGCACCTCGAAGCGGAAGTTCTTCCCGGGCTACATCCTGGTTCGGATGGAACTGAACGACGAGACTTGGCACATCGTCCGCGGGACCGCGCGCATCACCGGCTTCGTTGGCGGTGCCGCGAACAAGCCGACGCCGATCTCCGAAGAAGAAGTGGCGCGGATGACCCAGCAGATCAAGGACGGCGCCGTCAAGCCCAAGCCGAAGATCAAGTTCGAGGGCGGTGAGAACGTGCGGGTCACGAGCGGCCCGTTCGCGAATTTCCAGGGTTTCGTCGACGAAGTGCGGCCCGACAAGGACAAGGTTCGCGTGATGGTCCAAGTCTTTGGTCGCGCCACTCCGGTGGAACTCGACTATACGCAGCTCGAGAAGGCGTAGGGTCGCAGCGCATGAATCGAATGAGGACGCAGCGTGGCTAAGAAGATCGTCGCAATCGTGAAACTCCAGTGCCCGGCAGGAGCGGCGAATCCGTCGCCGCCCGTTGGCCCCGCGCTCGGCCAGCACGGCGTCAACATCATGGAGTTCTGCAAGACGTTCAACGCACGAACGCAGGACAAGGTCGGGCTCATCATCCCCGCGGTGATCACCGTATACGCGGACCGGAGTTTCACGTTCGAGCTGAAGACTCCGCCGGCTGCCGTTCTGCTGAAAAAGGCCGCCAAGGTCGAGAAGGGTTCCGGGGAGCCGAATCGCGTCAAGGTGGCGACCGTGACGAAAGCGCAGGTCCGAGAGATCGCGCAGCTCAAGCTTCCCGACCTCAACGCCAACGACATCGACGCCGCGATGCTGATCATCGCTGGAACCGCCCGTTCGATGGGCATCGACGTGGAGGGCTAGTCGGTGCCGCAAACCAAGCGCATGAAGCAGGCAATCGAGTCGGTGGATCCGGAGCGCAGCTACGGCCTGCGCGACGCGGTGGAATTGTTGAAGAACGCGCCGCTGCTGAAGTTCGACGAGAGTGTCGACGTCGCGGTGAACCTCGGCGTGGATCCGAAGCACGCCGACCAGATGGTGCGCGGTGGCATCGTGCTGCCGCATGGAACGGGCAAGACCGTGCGCATCCTCGTCTTCGCGAAGGGCGACAAGGAAAAAGAGGCGCAGGCGGCGGGCGCCGACCACGTCGGAGCCGACGACCTCGCCAAGAAGATCCAGGAAGGCTGGCTCGAGTTCGACCGCGTGATCGCGACACCCGACATGATGGGCGTCGTCGGTCGATTGGGTCGCGTTCTCGGTCCTCGCGGCCTGATGCCGAACCCGAAGCTCGGTACCGTGACGATGGACGTGGCGCGGGCGGTCGCCGAGCAGAAGTCCGGAAAGGTCGAGTACCGGGTCGAGAAGGCCGGCATCGTTCACGTTTCCGTCGGTCGGAAATCGTTCAGCGTGGATCAGCTCGTCGACAACGCGACCGCACTTATCGATGCCCTGGTACGCGCCAAGCCCGCTTCCGCCAAGGGCGCATATCTCAAGAAGATCTCGATCTCGACCACGATGGGTCCCGGCGTGCGCGTCGATCCGTCGTCCGTCGAGGTCACCAAGGTCGCGTGAGTAGAGGAGTCTCGCGGTGCTGACGAAGTCACAAAAAGAAGTCGAAGTCGCCCAGCTTCACGACCGCTTCACGCGCGCCACCAGCGTGTTCGTGGCGGAGTACCGGGGTCTCGACGTAGCGAGTGTGGACGCATTGCGGGCGAAGATGCGTGCGGCGGGCGCCGGCGACTTCGAGTATCGCGTCGCGAAGAACACGTTGCTCCGCCGGGCGGCCGAGGGATCCGTCGGCGCATCGCTGGTGCCGCATTTCAGCGGACCGACGGCGGTTGCGTTCTCGTTCGGCGATCCCGCGAGACTGGCGAAGATGCTCGTCGACTACGCCAAGGAGAAACAGCCGTTCCAGCTGCGGGCGGCGGTCGTGGATGGCCAGGAACTGGGCCTCGCCGACATCGCGATACTCGCCACGCTTCCGTCGCTGGACCAACTGCGAGGCAAGCTGATCGGGATTCTGCAGGCACCGGCGAGCCAGCTCGCACGGCTACTGGCGGCGCCCGGCGCACAGATTGCTCGTGTCATCGGGGCGCATCAGAGAGAGCTGGAGGCAGCGAGCGCCTCGGAGTGATTCCCGGGACCGCGGTTGCGGTCCCCAAAGTCGCGGCCCGAGCGCGACATACACCAGTCGTCGGACACCTGGTCGAGCTGGGCTCGCGCAAGGGTTCGACCGTTTCGATCTGCAAGGAGACTCTGGAAATGTCCGCTGATCTCAACGTCATCGTCGATCAACTGTCGAGCCTCACCGTGATGCAGGCCGCCGAACTGGCCAAGCTGCTCGAAGAGAAGTGGGGCGTATCGGCTGCTGCGCCGGTCGCCGTCGCTGCTGCCGGAGCGGGCGCCGCCGCCGCACCGGTCGAGGAGAAGACCGAGTTCGACGTCATCCTGCTCTCCGCGGGCGACAAGAAGATCCAGGTCATCAAGGAGGTTCGTGCGATCACGAGCCTCGGCCTGAAAGAGGCCAAGGACCTCGTCGAGGCCGCGCCGAAGCCGGTGAAGGAAGGCGTGTCGAAGGACGAAGCCGCGAAGATCAAGGCACAGATCGAGGCGGCAGGCGGCCAGGTCGACATCAAGTAGCTCCTGCGAGGTCGCGCGCGACGCCCGCGTCGCACGCGACCCTTCGTACGCGCAATGGGCGCGTATCCCGCGCGGTCATCCGCAAGCGCCCGGCGCACGGTAGCCCCGCACCATCTCCATTGGAGGGCGAGTCGGAGTCGTGACAGACATCCAATTCTCCGAGAACGCACCCCGGGTCCGCAAGGACTTCTCGAAGATCCCCAGGATCCTCGAGATCCCCAACCTGATCGAGATCCAGAAGCAGTCGTTCGAGCGCTTCCTGCAGACGCAGATCGATCCCGAGAAGCGCGAGAACGCCGGGCTGCAAGCCGTCTTCAACTCGATCTTCCCGATCAAGGACTTCAACGACACCGCGTCGCTGGAGTTCGTCGGCTACGTGCTCGAGCAGCCGAAGTACGACGTCCAGGAATGCCTGCAGCGAGGCATGACCTACGCCGCGCCGTTCAAGGTGACGATTCGTCTCGTCGCCTGGGACGATGCCGAGGGTGCCCAGACGATCCGCGATGTGAAGGAGCAGGAGGTCTACTTCGGGGAAATCCCGATCATGACCGACAACGGCACTTTCATCATCAACGGCACCGAGCGCGTGATCGTCTCGCAGCTGCACCGCTCGCCGGGCATCTTCTTCGACACCACCACGTCGTCGACTGTTTCCGCGGCTGGCAAGAAGCTCTTCTCATGCCGCGTGATTCCGTACCGCGGTTCGTGGCTCGACCTCGAGTTCGACCACAAGGACATGATCTACGCGCGCATCGACCGACGCCGCAAGATCTTCGCGACGGTGCTGCTGAAAGCGCTCGGTTACAACACGGAAGAGTTGCTCGGCTACTTCTACAAGCCCGAGCTGATCAAGGCCGAGATGGACGGCAAGAAGCCGCGCTATCTGAAGAAGGTCGATCCGGAGCTGCTCGAGGGCCAGCGCTCATCGCACGATGTGAAAGACCCTGCGGGCAATGTGCTGGTGCGCAAGGACCGCAAGTTCAACAAAGCGAGCCTGCGCCGGATGAACGAGGCCGGGATCACCTGGATTCCGATCGGCCTCGAGGATCTGGTTCGCGAAGACAACGTGAAGCGCGTCTCGCCGGTGGACATCGTCGATGAGTCGACCGGCGAAGTCATCATCGAGTGCAACGAGGAAGTGTCGCAATCCCACCTCGATGCCTTCATCGAACGAGGGATCGACGAGTTCCAGCTGCTCTACCTCGACCCGGTGCTCACCGGCACCTCGGTGCGAGATACGCTGCTGGCCGACAAGACCGCGACCCAGGAAGAGGCGATCATCGACATCTACCGGCGCCTGCGACCGGGTGATCCGCCGACTCTCGATACCGCCACCAACCTGTTTCACAACCTGTTCTTCAATCCGGAGCGCTACGACCTGTCACGAGTCGGCCGCCTGAAGCTGAATCACAAGCTGAGCTTCGGCCCCGACGAGCGCGCCACCTGGCATCCGGGCGGACAGAACGCACCGGCGGAAGAGATCCCGCTGCGCGAGCTTCCGACGCTGCGCCGCGACGACATCCTCGCCGCCGTGAAGTACCTGGTCGACCTGAAGAACGGATCGGATCCGACCAAGCGCATCGACGACATCGATCATCTCGGCAACCGCCGCGTGCGCGTGGTCGGCGAGCTGCTCGAGAATCAGTACCGCATCGGCCTGGTGCGCATGGAGCGCGCGATCAAGGAGCGTATGTCGCTCCAGGAGATCGAGACGCTGATGCCGCACGACCTGATCAACTCCAAGCCCGTCTCGGCGGTGATCAAGGAGTTCTTCGGATCGAGCCAGCTCTCGCAGTTCATGGATCAGACCAATCCGCTCTCGGCGGTCACGCACAAGCGGCGACTCTCGGCCCTCGGGCCGGGTGGTCTTACGCGCGAACGCGCTGGGTTCGAAGTGCGCGATGTGCACCCGACGCATTATGGCCGGATCTGCCCGATCGAAACGCCGGAAGGGCCGAACATCGGTCTGATCGCATCGCTCTCGACCTACGCTCGTGTGAACGACTTCGGCTTCATCGAGACGCCGTACCGCGTCGTGCGCGATTCCATCGTCACCAACGAGGTGAAGTACCTCTCGGCGCTCGACGAAGAGCGGCTGTCGATCGCGCAGGCGAACGCCGCCATGGACGCCAACGGACGGCTCGTCGCGGACAGCGTCCAGGCGCGCAAGACCGGCGAGTTCCAGATGACGCCGCGCGATGAGATCGAGATGATGGACGTGTCGCCGAACCAATTGGTCTCGGTGGCCGCGTCGCTGATTCCGTTTCTCGAGCACGACGATGCCAATCGCGCGCTGATGGGCTCGAACATGCAGCGCCAGGCCGTACCGTTGCTGCGGACGCAGGCGCCGCTCGTCGGAACCGGCATGGAAGCCGTCGTCGCGCGCGACTCGGGAGTCACGGTCGTCGCCAAGCGCGATGGCTCGGTCATCTCGGTCGACGCAAGCCGCATCGTCATCAAGCCGGACGACGACGACGCCACTGGTTCCAACGTCGACATCATCAACCTGATCAAGTACCAGCGCTCGAACCAGAACACCTGCATCAACCAGCGCCCGATCGTGGAGCCGGGCGACCGCGTGCGGCGCGGGCAGGTGATCGCGGACGGTCCGGCGACCGAACGCGGCGAACTCGCACTCGGTCGCAACGTGGTCGTCGC
>JANLTC010000107.1:0-1863 GCA_031362725.1 Deltaproteobacteria bacterium
CTCTGCTTCAGAGTTTTACGTCCGCGGACGGCCTCAATCGGCCCTCGCAGATTGCGTTCGACGAGGCGCAAACGCTTTGGGTGGCGAACCGAGACGCGAATAACGTACTCCGAATACGCACCGACCCGATGAACAAGATGGTCCGGACCAAGCTATCTGGGATAACGGCTCCAAGAGGAATTGCGCTCGATCGCGACCCTGCGACTTTGGACCCCGTCATCTACGTCGCGGATCAGACCGAGGTCTATCGGTTCCGGGTATACGACACGATCCATGTCGACGTGAAAGTTCTGCTGCCTACACTCACGACCCTAGCCGGGGGGACCACGAGCCAGGTTGAATTCGAGCAACGGGTCCGCCGAGACATGGATCGCGCCGGCGATGTCTTGAAGCAATGTCGAATCGACGTCGTCGTCGATCGCGTGCTTTTTATCTCCGATCCGAACGCGGGCGCGAACGGAAATAACGGCACGGTCCTCACCTCCACCGCAGCGACACTAACGCCCGAGGAAAGCATGCTCCTGGGCGCGAGTCGCTCATTGAACGATTTCGCGATCAATGTGTACTACATCCACCACTACACCGTTGCGAACCCGACACCACCACCACAGACGATCACGACGAATGTCAACGGACAGGCGTACACGAACGACGTATTTGTCGGGCTCCCAAATGGCCAGACTGGGATCATGCTCGCCAGGTTTGCCGCTCAGATTGATGGCGCCGCGTTGATGGGCGGCGCGATCGATACCACCGCCGCACACGAGCTCGCACACTTTCTCTTGAACAACTATGCCGGCCTGGGTCCGGGAGAACATCACGGCGTGGGAGTCTGTGGAACCGCGGGAGGGCCGAACCGCTTCTTCCTGATGTATATGTCGGGTTGCGGCATGCGCTGGACGATTGAACCAGCCGAGTGCACCAACATGCGGACGAACGGAGACGAATCCGTTTACGTGGAGCAGTTCTGATGCGAAAACTCACCTTGTGTTTCCTGCTTCCGGTAGCTCTTGGCTGTACCAATCGCGCGAACGCGAGCAACTGCGCGAGTCTCGATGCCGAGAGCAAGAAGGCCGTACAGTACCTTGTCGATGATGCCGGCAACAGAATCGTGGTTCCGGTTGACGACAAGGACGAGCTTCGTTGGGCTTGGCGGACACTTCGGAACAGCGGCGCGAAGACCGTGCCGTGCTTGCTGGAGATCTACCGAGTTGGACCAGGTCCGACAGGGTTTTGGCCTGCGGAGAGCGAGGCCCCGAAGGACGGTAGGTGGGCGTTGGCGCTCATCCGAGATATCGATCCCAGCGCCGCGCTGCCACTCTACCGAGAGCTTCGCGCGGCAGCTGCAGACGACTTGACCCGCATGCACTACGGAGCGGAACTTGCCTTTGCCGGCGACCGGCAGCTCCTGGGCGAACTTGTCACCTTCTTGAATGCACCACCGGCGGTCACCGACGATCACCGTCGTGACCTGGTAATAGTCGAGGAACGAATACTGGATGCGATCTCGGTGAACAATTACAAGCCTGCCGTACCGGTTCTCCGACGGATGGCGGAAACCTGGGTCTATCCCGATCTCGTGAAAATCGTGATCGCCCAGCTCACTGGAGATTCCGCGGCCCTCGACCGGCTGGCCGCAGTACCGATGACCGGCCGACCTGCGCTCTTGGCGCTCTTGCGCGACGGAAAGAAAGAACGCATCAAGGAAATTGCAGCGGACACAGGACATCCTTGTCGGAGTCTGGCGAAGGCGATTCTGGACGACCCGACGAGCCGGTGACCCAGGCGTGACGTTGCGGGTCCACCGCGGAGAGCACGCGCGCCAGAACGGATGACCGGGCACAGCGTTGAAGCCGTGCCCGG
>JANLTC010000128.1:0-38793 GCA_031362725.1 Deltaproteobacteria bacterium
GCACTACAGCGAGTTCAACGTCGATCTCGTGCCGCTTGGCGGGGAAGAGGCCGAGCGCGTGCAGTCGGAGATTCGCGACACGCTCGCGCGGTTCCCGGGCGTCTCTTTCGCGATCAAGCCCTTCCTCACCGAACGGATCGAGGAGGTGATCTCCGGCGTCAGCGCCGAGGTCGCGGTGAAGGTCTTCGGCGACGATCTCGACGCGATCGATCGCGCCGCGCGCGACTTGGCGCGCGTGCTCGCGAGCGTCCCGGGCGCGGCGGACGTGCAGGTCGAGTCGCCGCCCGGCGCGCCCGAAGTCAGCGTCCACCTCCGGCCCGAGAGACTCCAGCTTCTCGGCTTCCAGCCCGTCGAGGTGCTCGACGCGCTCGCGACCGGTTATCAGGGCACGGAGGTCGCGCAAGTCTTCGACGGAAACCGCGTCTTCGCGGTGACCGTGGTTCTCGATCCCGCGCGGCGCCGCGATCCGGAGCAAGTGGGCGCGCTGCTGCTCCGTGCTCCCTCGGGCTCTCCGGTCCCGCTGCGTACGCTCGCCGACGTCGAGCTCGGGACCGGACGCACCGCGGTCCTCCACGATGACGCGCGGCGCCGCCAAGGCGTGAGCTGCAACGTTCGTGGCCGCGACGTCGCGTCGTTCGTCGCGGAGGCGCGCCGGCGCATCGCTGCCGAGCTCTCGCTCCCGCCCGGCGTCTACACGGTCTTCACGGGAGCCGCCGAAGCCAAGGCGCGCGCGCAGCGGGAGATCGCGCTCTATTCGCTCCTCGCAGGCGCCGGTGTCGTGGCCCTCCTCGCGATCGCCTTCGGGAGCGCGCGCAATCTCGTCCTCGTCCTCGCGAACCTCCCGTTCGCACTCGTCGGCGGTGTGCTCGCCGTCTTCTTCACGGGCGGCTGGCTCTCGGTCGGCTCCCTCGTTGGCTTCGTCACGCTCTTCGGGATTACGACGCGAAACTCGATCATGATGATCTCGCATTTCGAGTACCTGGTGCAGGTGGACGGGCGGCCGTGGAATCGCGAGACCGCGCTGCGCGGCGCCGGCGAGCGGCTCGTGCCGATCCTGATGACGGCGCTCGTCGCCGGGCTCGGCCTCCTCCCGCTCGCGCTCGGGAGCGGCGCGCCGGGCCGCGAGATCGAGGGACCGATGGCGATCGTGATCCTCGGCGGGCTCGCCACTTCGACGGCGCTCAACCTGCTCGTGATGCCGACGCTGGCCCTCCGATACGCGCGCTTCGCCGAGGCAGTGCGCGATGCCGCGCCGACGGGGACGGCCGTGCCGTGAGCCGGAACGGCCGAGCCGTCCACCCGCGCAGATCCTTCCGCTCCATCCTTGTGCTTGATTGACGGTGCCGCCTGGTGCCGTCGCCGCGCATCCGACGGCTCCATGCCGCTCTATGCAGAGCCCTGCAGAGCAGGGAGACTCAAGCTCGCGTCATTTCTTGGGACGCCGCCGCCCTTCGAACCTGAGGGTCGGGGGTTCGAATCCCTCCCGGCGCGCCAAGTACGGCCGTAGCGGCCGGAGAGTTGGGCGCGAGCTCCTTTCGACCGTTTCCCTACCTGGGGAACTCTCGGGGGAGTCGAGTCGTCCGATCGCTGACTCCTTCCTCCGCATCTTCCAAGCAGAGACCCCGCGTGCCGTCCGCCACGATCGGAATCAAGCTCCGCCTGCTGGCTTCCAGGTCCAGGCGCCGTCCTCACCGAGTTCGAGCACGGCGTCGCTTGCCTCATCGGGCGCGCATTCCTCGAAGAGCAGAACTGCGATGTCCTTTTCAGCGAGCTCGCGCAGTACGCGCGCGCGCTGCTCGGGGTCGAGCGACGAAGAGACGCGGTCGAGCAGCGCGAAGCGCGGCGCCGCCAGCACGACCCGCGCCACGGCCACCAGCTGCTGCTCGCCGAGCGAGAGCAGATCCGCCCAGTTCTGCTCGGCGTCGAAACCGCCTGCGCGCTCCAGCACCGACTCGATCCCGAACGCGGCGAGCGCCTCCTGCATCGCCGCGTCGCCGATCGACTCCTGATCCCAGTTCTTGACGAGCACCTCGCGCAGCGTTCCGGGCGGCAGATAGGGACGCTCCGTCACGAAGAGCAGGTTCTCGAGGTCCGGCCGCACGATGCGACCTTCCGCGCCCGGCCACAGATCCCCCGTCGCGCGGTAGAGCGCGGCGCGCGCCGCAGCGTTGCCGAGCACGTGAACGACGCGGGCGCCCGCCGGCACCTCGGCCGAGAGATCGCGTACCAGCGCGGTGCCATCGTGCGCCGGGAGCTGCAGGCCTTCCCACGCCAGTCGGTCGCCGTCTTCTTCGACGGCGACCTTCGAGAGCGACTCCGCGTTGAGTTTCTCGACACCCTCCGAGAGACCGCTGAGCCGCCCGAGCACGGCCGCGAACGAGGAGATCGACTGGAACTGCGTGATCAGGATCGAGATCGCGCCAACGAGCTGCGCGAACGCCATCGCCGACTGCGTGATGACGCCGAACTCGATCTGGTTGCGGAAGTAGAGCGGTGCGACGATCAGGATCGGGATGACCTGGATGGCGAAGTTGTAGGCGGTGGTGAAGAAGCCGACGTTGCGATTTACCGCGATCACGCTCCGCGTGTTCGCGACCAACGCGTCGAGGCGCCGCAGCATCCGCGTGCGCAGGCGTTCCTCGCGGCGGTGTAGCGCCACCGCCTCGGCGTTCTCGCGCAGATGGATCAGGTCGGAGCGGAAGTTCGCCTCGCGATCCGACTGCACGTAGTTGAGCGACACCAGCGGTCGCGCCAGCAAGAAGGTGATCCCCGAACCCACGGCGGCATAGGCGATCGCCGCCACGAAGAGCATCGGCGAGATCGACCAGAGCACGCCGGAGAACGCGATCGCGGTGACGGCACCGTTGCTGAGCAGCACGACGAAGGAGAGCGCGGTGGTCGAGAAGGAGCGGATGTCCTCGGCAATCCGCTGGTCGGGATTGGTGACCTCGCCCGAGGCGGCGAGTCGGAAATAGATGCGATCCCCGAGGTAGCTGTGCACCATCAGGCGGGTGAGCCAGCGCCGCCAGAGCAGGTCGAGCCGCGCTTCCGCGAAACGCGCCAGCACCTGGGTGAGCGTCGAAGCGGCGAAGACGCCACCCCAGAGCAGCGCGAAACGAAGGAAACCGGCGCCATCGCGCTGCTCGACCGAGGTCATGAAGTCGCGCGCGACGTACGAGTTCACGACGTTGAGGCCGTTCATGCCGAGCAGCAGCACCAACATCGTCACGAAGAGCGCCGTCGCTCGCTTGCCGACTTCGCTCTTCAGCAGGACGCCGATGGCGCCCCACAGACGCACCCAGGTGAGCCGCGTGATCCGAGCCTGTTGTTCTTCCAATGCCGGCACCATAGCTACCTGCACGCGCGAAGCTCGGCGCGACGCCGCGTTGGCGACTTCGAGGAACGCCGGCCGCTCGTCGCGGACGGGCATCAGCAGCGCCGCGCCCGAGACGTGGCTCGCGAGGAGAGAGGCGAGGAAGACGCAGAGATCGCCAAGGTCGCGCGGCGTGACGAGGCGGTGCTCCGGCGTAGGTGCGCGGGAGGGTCGGCGGAGTCGCGAGCAACGCGCGCTCGCGCATCGACCCGAGCGTCTCGATCGATGCGGAGCTCGTGTCGCCGAGGAGCCTGCGAACGCAGGATCGCCATCGACATGGGACGGTGTGGAAGCGGATTCGAATTTCGAAAGTGATTGAGTCAGCCGTGCGCGCAGCCCCGCCGGCCCGATGCGATGGCGCCAGCTGGCTAGTGCGGCGCGCATTCGTGGCTGCAGCCAAGTGGTGTATCCACGTGGACTTTTCTGCCTTTGGCATTCTTCCCGTTCTGCCGCCCACTCTGGACCCATCTCGGCAGCGCGACGACGAACCGCCGCGGCGAACTCGCCACGGCGGACGATGGAAACTCGGTCGACGCTTGGCTGCGAGCTGCATCCCGGGAGGCCGATCAGCGCGATCGGCCTCCCGGGACGCGCATCAGCGCACGAGCGTGAGCGTCGTCCTCGACAAGGTCGTCGTCGGCGACGGGGTCGGGGTGGTCGTCGCGGGCACCGGTGTGAGGAGTGCCCCGGTCGTCAGCGCCCGCGAGACGGGGATCGTCCCAACCGTTCCGCCGCCGTCCTTCGAGGCGGTGCCGATCGCGGCCGCCGGATCGAGGCCCGCCGCCAGGTCGATGCACCCCGGAGTCGAGCAGGTCATCAGGTTGACCCACACCGGGTTGCTGAATGCCTGGCGGTACACGCACTGCGGGATGCTTTCGTCGATATAGGAAACGCAGAGCGCGGTGCTGCCGGGCAGCAGGTTGTTGCGCACTTCGGCGCGCACGAACACGCGGTCGGGCCGGCGCGCGCTCTGGAACTCGCGGCGAATGCACTGCGGCGGCGGATCGAAAGTGCCGTTCGCCATGTCGTTCAGCACCACCTTGAGGCTCTGATTCAGGTACACGACCGTTCCACCACTGGTGGGAACCGTCGTCGTCGTGCCACCCGCGATCATCGGCTTCATCGCCGGCTCCGACAGGATGCACGCATCGCGACCCACCGGGAAGTCATTCGGGTCGATCGTCAACACGCGCCGACCGGCGTAGCCCTCGCCAGCGCCGACGGTGATGCGCAGCTTCCCGTTCGTCGGGTCGTACCAGTACGGCCAGTTGGGCGTCTTGACGAACTTCCGCCCCGTCCCCGGCTGCACGTAGGTGTTGCTCGCGTTGGCGATCGGGCCGTCGTAAGAGCGCGTGTACACCATCCCGTCGAGGAGGCCATCGGCCCACACACCGAGCATCACGTCCACGTCCTGCACCGGCGCGAACTCGGGCGTCGAGAGCCACTCGACGATCACCTTGAACGGACCGGTCGGCTGGGTGCGCACACCGCCCATCAGCGTGTCGGACGCGTCGATCACGCCATTGCCATTCAAGTCGATTGCCACGCGTACGGCAGGGCCGTCGGTGACGGCGAAGTTGCCGCTGCGCAATCCATCGATCACCTGGCTCTGCGACACCGGTTGGCCGGAGCCGGTCGCGCCGGAAATCGACGTGCCGTTGGGCGTGCCCACATTCACCAGATTGCGCGGCGTACCCATCGCGGTGTCGGTCGCATCGGTCGAGCCCAGGAAGAATCCCTTGCGCCGGTAGTTCAGATCGCCGTGCGCATCCGAGCCGCCCGCCATGAAGACGCGGCGCGGCTGGCCGGACGGGAGCCACGTGAGCTTCGAGGTGCGCGCCTTGTCGAGCCCGTAAAGCTGCAGGATGTCCCAATACTGGACGTCGTAAGCGTGAAAGGGCTGGCTTTGCGTCTGCCAATCCGGCGCATCGAAGGGCTGGCGTTCGTTCAGCTTGGCGGCTCGCAGCGGGTCCTCGTTCCAGATCTGCAGACCGAGCACGTAGGGCGATGCGAACGCGTCCTCGAGCTGCGCCGGCGAGTAGGGCCACAGATCGGGGCCCAGCCGGTTCATGCCGTCGCCTTCCTCGTGCTGGAACGGGTGCGCGAGAAAGATGTAGCCCTTGCGGCGCTGCGCGAGTTCGACGTCGAGGATCTCGCCCAACCGGCGGGTGGCGCCGCCGTACTTGCTGGTGTTGCTCGGAATGAAGGCCCGCGCGTTCGTGCCGTCGACCGGCAGGTGCAGCAGGTGCTGGCGCCCGTAGAAGCGAGAGCTCAACAGGCGGCCGCTTTCGGGTCCTTGGACGTCGTAGAGCAGCGAGCGATTGCCGGCGACCGGCTGCGACATCGTGTCGCACCAGTAGTCGTCGAGTCCGATGAACTGCCCGGCGATCGGGATCTTCTTCTGGTCGAGCACCTTCAGCAGCTTCGGCACGTCGTTGCACGCCTCGATGCCGGACTGCGTGCCGGTCTCGAACTCGGGCATCACGTCCACCTCGGAGCCGAGGAAGAGCTGCGGTGCCACGAGCCGGCCGTCGCCGGTCACGCGCGGGCTCGACGTGACCTGACGATTGCCGCCCGTCGCGTCGTTCAGCAGGCCCAGGTCGAATGCGAAGCGATCGGGGCTCAGGTCTCGCAAGCCGCGCGTGATCGGGTCGACCAACTCGAAGCTCAGCTTCGGTGCGGCCGAGCCGATCTGCGGACTGTTCGATGCATGATCCGTGGCGAACGCGAAATCGAGGCCCATCGCGCCCATCGCCTGCAGCACGCCGCGGTACGCGTAGCCCGACTCGCCGTCGTTGTCGGTGCCCTGCGAGTGGTAGTGCAGATCGCCATAGGCCCAGTCGGCTCGGTCCGAGTCGAACTTCGGCAGCGGCTCCTCGCCGAGGTGAACCGAGATCACGCGCTCGAACGTCTTCGTCGTCGCGACGCCACCCTCGACCGCGCTCACGACCAGAACGGCGCGCAGGCGCACGTCGTGCCCTGGCGTCGTGTCGGTCGGTTGGTACATCGCAGTCAGGTTCCACTCGCTGGTGGGTCGCAGCGACGCGAAGGCCGTGCAGCTCTGGCCCTGCCAGCGACGGCACAGTGCGTAGGACGGGCGCGCCGGGGGCGCGAAGGGCGTCTCCGGTCCCGACTGGTTCGCGGCGTATTGCCAGAGCCCAATGGTGCGCTCCACCTCGTGGATGTTCGCGAGCGTGAAGGTCTGCCGCAGCACGAAGTTTCCGCCGACTTCCTCGTACACTTCGAGCCGTCGGAATTGATTCAGCGTGAGAATCTTCAGATCTTTGAATGGGAACAGATTGATCCCGAGCGCGTCCGCGATCGCGCCAGTGACCGGCCCCATCACCGAGCGCACCGCATCGAACACGAACGTGAGCGCGGCGTCGAGTTCCGAATGTCCCTGCTGCTTCACGTGGATGACCTTCTGCAGGACCTGGTCTGCGAGCGTCGCGGGCTGATCGGCGTCGTGGATGCTGATCTGGATCGGGATCGTGCCGTACGCCCTTTGCGAGCCGCGCGGCTCCATGCGCCAGGGCGCGTCGATCTCGAGTTCGAAGTCGCCCGCGCGTTGCGCGAGTGCCGACGCGCCCGACGCACTCAACAGCACGGCCAGGAACGCAAGGACGCCGGCAACGCTCGTTGCCGACAGACGCGACGCGAACTGAACAAGGAAACGGCGGATGGTTCGGAACATCGGAGTCTCTCCCTCATTTTGTGGGCGGCGCGACGGCCGCATGTCGGGAGCGATCGCAATGCCCATGCCGGCCCTGCCCAAACCCGCAACGACCTGAAAGTGCTGAGTTTCCCTCGCGGTTTCGACGGCGCGGTGCGCCGCTGCGAGCGATGCGACGCGCATCGGGGGCCCCTGCAGGCGAGCAGCGCCGAGGTCGTCTCGGACGCGTCGATCGTCGCAAGGCTGCGGTTCGGTTCGCGGCGGCGCGTGTACCCGAGCACGTCGATCGCGCAGTCGCGCCAACTCTCGTCCGTGTTCGCGACGAGCCGCGCTCCCGGGAGACGCGAGCGACCGTCGCCGCAACACCGCGACGGCTCAGTTCGGCCAGTAGATGTACTCGTCGTCTTGCGTGTCGGGTTCGGCCAATGTGGTGTCGATCTTCACGGGTGACTCGGTCAGGGACGGCCAGCCCGACCCCGCCTGCTCCGCATCGTGGGCCGCGAGCGCAGCGCGCATCGCTGCGACGCGCTCGGGCTCACGCGCAGCGAGGTTGGTCTGCTCGGTGGGATCGCGCTGCAGGTCGAAGAGCCAGGCGCGGCCGGGCGGCCGCTCGTTCACCTGGAGTTTCCAGCCGTCGATCCGCGCGACCTGGTAGTGACCGGATCGCCAGAAGAGTTCGCGGTGGGGTATGCCCTCGCGCTCGCCACGCGCGAAGGGCACGAGATCGACGCCGTCGATCTTGCGGTCGCTCGGCAGCGGCGCGCCCGCGGCGGCCACCGCCGTCGCGAAGACGTCGAAACCGTGAACTGGTGCGGTGTAGGTCTGTCCGGCCGCGAGCCGTGCGGGCCACTTCAAGAAGTAGGGGACGTGGATGCCGCCTTCGAAGAAGGTGATCTTCCAGCCGCGGTACGGGCGGTTCAGGTCGGGCAGCCCGATGTAGTTGGGTGCGCCGTTGTCGGACGTGAAGAACACCAGCGTGTCTTGTTCGAGGCCGTGCGCGCGGAGCGCATCCAGCACGCGCCCGACGCCGCGGTCGAGGGCGCGGATCATCGCCGCGTAGACGCGCAGGCGGTGATCCTCGATGTGGGAAAGCGCGTCGTAGTCGGAGCGCAGCGCCTGGAGCGGCGTGTGCGGCGCGAACTGCGCCAGGTACAGAAAGAACGGACGGTCCGCGTTGGCGTCGATCGCCTTCACCGCTTCGTCGCTGTAGTAGTCCGTGAGATAACCGGCCGGTGCGAAGGCGGCGCCGCCGTTGAACGATGCCGCATGATCGAGTGCGCGCCACAGAAAACGGTCGATGGGATCGAACTCCTGCTTCGCGTTCACGACGTCCGGATCGTCCTCCGGTAGATAGAGCGCGCTCGCCATCAGCAGGCTCTCGTCGAAGCCCTGCTGGTGCGGAGCCATGCCGTTCGCGCCGCCCAGGTGCCACTTGCCGATGTGCACGGTGTGGTAGCCGACGCCCTTCAGCAGCTCGGCCAGCGTGATCTCGGATGCGGCCATCCCCATCACGTCGAACGGGAGCTGCTCCCCGTCGAGTCGCAGGTTCGGACGCAGCCGCCCGGGCATCCGGTTCGCGAGGCGCGGCACGAGCGTGCTCATGCCGGGCGGCACCGGCGTGAACTCGAAGCCGAAGCGCGTGCCGTAGCGACCCGACATCAGGGCGGCGCGTGAGGGCGCGCAGGTGCCGTTGCCAGCGTATCCCGCGCTGAAGCTCACACCGTCTCGTGCCAACGAGTCGATGTTCGGCGTCGGCACGCTTCCGCCCGCAACGCCACCGCCGCCGAAGCTGAGATCGTTCCAGCCGAGGTCGTCGGCCACGATCAGCACGATGTTCGGCGGACGTTCGTGTAGCGCGCGGCCGGCAGGATCGGGGCCGCGCTCCCAGACGACCGGCTGATTCGGCCCCACCGGGAGTCTGCGATGGGCCGCGAATCCGATCAGCGAGAGCAGGATCTCGTCCTGGTAGATCCAGCCGACGCCCGCCGCGAGCCCGAGGGCAGCGATGACCAACACTGCGACGGTTCGGATGCGCGACAATGGGTGCTCCTCAGATCGACACGATGTGCCCGTCGGCCGGGCGTGTGCGGCCGGCGAGCGTCTCCTGGTAGACGTGTCCCATCGCCTCGGGCCCGCTGCTGCGCACCACGTGCAACCACGCGTCGCTGGCGTCGCAGAACTTTGTAAAGGCCGCAGCGATGCGCTGCGAGAGCGCCTCCGGACCCCATTCCTTGCTGCGCTTCACGATCTGCGCGGGCGCGAAGAAGAACTCCGGCTTCGGGCCCGGAAGCGCTTCGTCGCTGCGCTCGGCCGACCAGTGCGTCGCGCCGATCCTGCAGTCGTAACGGAGCTCGTCGCCGAAGTGGCGATGCACTGCGGCCGTGACGGCGCCATCGCCGGCCATGTCCACGAAACCAGCGGGCTGCTTCGCCAGCGAAGCAACCTGGTCGTAGAGAACGACCTCGTCGTAGAAGCCGAGCCCGCGAACGAACTCCGCGTTGCGCGCCGAGGTGAGCCCGATCGCGCGCGCGCGCCCGCCCTGCTTCAGCTGGAAGGCGAGCGCGATCGAGGTCTTGCTCGACGCACTCGAGATCAGCACCGCGCGCGCGCCCCGATGATCCTGGTCGGCCAGGAAGTCGTCGGCGAGGAACGAGGTCATGAACAGGCCGCGCATCAGCAGAATGAGATCCTCACGGCTTTCGGTGTAGACCGCGTCGCCCGCGGTCGGGAGATACTGCGCGTACGGGGCTGCGAGGCCGGCGCGGTGCGGGGCGGCATCGACGATCTGCCCGGGCGACACGGCGCCGGGCTCGATCACCAGATGGCGCCCCATCGGGTAGAAGCCAAAGCAACGCGTGCCTTCCTTCACCTCGGGATGCGTCGAGCGGAGTACGTTCGCGAAGCCCATCACCGGGATGCGGCCCCAACCTTGTTCACACCGGAAGAAGCGCCAGTAGCCGAGACCGTCGCCGGCGACCGCGTAGGTTATGTTGTTCGCAGTCAGCGCGAAGCGGTCGACGCGGAACAGCACCTGGCGCGGCGCGAGCTCGGGAACCGGACCTTCGACGAAGCGCGTCTGCTTCCAATCAGACTTGTTGACTTCGAAAACGAGGTCTGCGACGTCTGCCATGGATTCTCCTTCAGAGCGGTTTGAGTGCGAGTCGGAACTCTCTGTTGCGTAGGCAGTGTCGTGCTGCTGCTCGCTGCCGCTCAGCGCAGGGGTGAATAGGGCAGCGGGAAGTACCGGACGACGCGCTCGTTCGGCGCCACCTCGCGCAGCGGATCCATGAAGGCGTTCGTGCGCGCGTCGGCGGGCGCATAGCGCGAGTAGGCCGCCTCGGCGTCGCGCGCGGCGTCGCAGGCGGCCGCGTCTCCCCGGCATCCGGCGCGCCACGCCTCGAAGGCGCCGAGGCTCAGCAGCTCGAGAAAGTGCGTCACGCGGAAGAACCACTCCGAATTGCCGAAAAACGCGGCGACCAGCCGCGCGCCGTGGCGCTCGGCGGCGGGTACCAGCGCGTCCTGTGCGAGCGCGACGAAAGCATCGCGCGTGCGCGGGGAGGCGGGGTGGAGATCGAAGTCCTGTTGCTGGTAGATCACGCTGGCTCCTCCGCGTCGATGATGGAATGCGTCTCAGCGTTCGAGCATGAGCTCGTTGTCGCGCTTCCCCATCCGGTGTCGGGGCCGGGCCGCGAGCAGCGCGTCCCAGCCGGTGCCGTCGAGTGCAGCATCGACGCGCGCGCGCTCGGCTTCGGAGAGCGCGGTGTACGCGTCCAGCGGGCGTTGCACCATCCAGAGCGTGTACGGCCGACACAGGAGCGACAGGTTCGTGTCGCGGTAGTGCGTTTCGTAGCTGCCGATCGCGCGCGGCGGGTCGGCGTCCGGATTCGCGTCGCCCCAGGCGTCGATCTGCCGGATCGCGCCGAGCAGCATCGGGACACCGTCGGCCATGATGCGCAGCACGGACTTCAAGGTTTCGGCGAGTGCGTCGTTCGGGAGCCAGCCCTGTTGATCGAGGGGCGGCCGGTTCATGCGTTCGATCCAGCAGCAGACCCGAAACGCGGTCTCGAGCAGCAGCTTCTGCGGTACCGCGTCGCGGAACAGGTGTCCGTAGAGCGGACCCATCAAGCCGCAGTCCGCGAGCGACATCGAATCGCCGAGCAGAAAACGATGCGCCTCGAAGTGCGTGCACAGCGCGTCCAGCAGCTCGCGCAGGTGCGCCTCGATCGCCGGCGCGGTGGCGTCGCAGACGCCCAGCATGTTCTTGCCCTGCGCCATGCGGTCGGCGAAGTGGTTGGCAGCGGCGCGATTGCCGCTGCCGAGCGCGAAGTCGATGCGGGCCTTCTTCACACTCTCTTCGAAGCTCCAGCGGTAGTGCATGGCCGGCAGCAGCGCGATCTCGTCGCCGTAGAGTTCGATCAGGTACGCGACGACGCGCTGCACCGGCGTCATCGGATAGAGCGGCGGCTCCGGGTGCGCGGCTTCGAGGCGATCGAGGATCGCGCTGGTGTCCTGCCACGCCTCGCCGTCGGGCGTCATCAGCACGGGGATGAACGCGACGCCGGTCTTGCCGACGATCTCCTTCAGGTTCGGGACGACCTCGCGGTACCACAGGTTCTTCTGCGGCAGCGCCGGTCTCACCTTGCCGGAGAAGTAGGAGACGTCGGCGCCGTGATAGAGGTACGGAGATTTCTGCATCATTCCTCGACCGACTGAAATGCGCGGTGCATCTCGACGATACCGGGCGCCGCGATCGCCGCGTAGCCGAGCAGCGCGAGTAGGGTCCATCCCGCCGGCAGCAGCGCGAATGCCACTGCCCAGCCGGCGACGAAGAGCGCGAGCTTTCCGAGTGCACGCTGCGCACGCCGGCCGACGTCGTCCGGCCCGCGACGCTGCAGTGCGAAGCCCTTCGGGCGCCAGAAGTTTCCATTCGCGAGCAGCATCAGCACGAAGAGCGGCCATGGAATGCCCTGCATGCCGATCTTCGCGGGCCTATCGAGCGGAGCGTCGGACGCGTCTTGCGCGGCCACGGCGCTGTCGATCTGCTGCCACACGTGATCCGGTGTCGGACGCTCGGTGGCGCCACCGTTGTTGTGCCGCGTCGGCACGCCGCGCCAGCGGTACAGGATGCGATGCGCGGGCGTGAGAGCGATGACGCCCGGCTGGAAGTAGCCGTTCGGGTGCACGGGCCGGTCGATGTCGCGTGCGACCATCCCGTGCGGGTCGCCGTGCGCGTTGACGTACAGATCGAGCCAGCCGCGCGCGCGGCACGCGTCGGCGATCTCGTGGTGCGGGTCGCCGATCAGCGGGAACGCGAGCCCCCAGCTGACGCCCGCCTCGGTCGCGAGCGTTTGCGGCTCGCTCGTCACGCCGAAGATCTCACCCCCCGCGCTGCGGATCGCCTGCACGACGCCTTCCTTCTGGTAGCCGCGCAACTCGCGGCGACACGGCGGTCACCAGAAGCCGCGATAGAAGACCAACACGACGAAGGCATGCTGCGCGAGTGTGGCTGCCAGCCAGCCGGTCCGGACGCCGGGCAACGGGTCGAGCGCTGCGGGCGGATCCTCGCGGGCCGCATCGGCGCCGGTGATCTCGAAGCCGCCGCTTGCCGCCGACACGCGAACCTGCTCGCGCACGCAGAGGTCGCCCTCGCACAGGATCAGCGTCAGATCGTGGGCAGCGCCGGCGGAGCGCTCCGCCGTTTCGGGATCGACGACGCCGGTCACCTTGAAGCGGCGCCGATGCCTGGCGTTGAGCCACGCCAGCGCGGCGTCGACTTCGGGTCGAAGCGCCTCGGGAATCTCGTCGACGATCGGCATCGTGGCATATAGTGTGCCATATCTTCTCGCAGCGGCCAGCCACCGGGAGCGACGGCCGCTTCGATCCGGTTCTCGCGCTGCGCCGGGAGTCCGACGGAGCCGAACCGGTACGCCATCCGCGTCGCGAGTTCTACGCGGTCGTGCGTCGCCCGCGTCTGCTTCCCGAAGACGCGCTACCGGCGAGCGAGCGGCGACGGCTCTCTCGCCTGGATCGTCACCTCGCGGCGGCCCGAAACTCGAGACCCGCGAAGGCGCCGGACTTGCGCCACGCGTCGATGTACTGGAAGTACGCGACGGGTCCCTGGGGATATCCGCTCGCGTTGAGTCGCTCGCGCCGCCCCACGGGCTTGCCCTCGTTGTTGTAGTAGCCGGGCGTGCAATCGAGGTTGCCGAGGAACGACTGGCCAGCGCCCTCGAGGCTGCGCACCCATGCCTGCTCGGCGTCCTCGGTCACCTCCACCTCGTTCGCACCGCCCGCCTGCGCGTGGGTGATCACCGCTGCGATCGTCGCGCCGGCATCGGTGAGGTTGTGGGTGATGTTCGAGATCAGGTTCGCCGCCTGGCTGAGTCCCACGATGAACAAGTTGGGGAAGCCGCGGACGTGCATGCCATGCAAGGTCTGCATGCCGTCGGCCCAGTGCTCCGAAAGCGTGATTCCGCCGCGACCCACCGTCTCGTAGCCGGCCCTCCGGCTGTAGCCGGTGCCGACCTCGAAGCCCGACGCAAAGATGAGGCAGTCGACCGGGTAGTGGACTCCGCCCACAAAGACGCCGTCTTTGTCGATCCGCTCTGCGCCCTTGCCGTCCGTGTCGACGAGGTGAGCTCCCGGCTCGTTGTAGGCCTGCAGGTATTCGTCGTGGAAGCACGGCCGCTTGCAGAGCTGGCGGTACCACGGCTTCAACGCCGCGGCCGTCCCGGGATCCTCGACGATGGCGTCCACACGGGCGCGGATCTCGGTCATCTTCTCGTCGTCGCTGTCCTCGTAGGCGCGCTCAATCACTTCGGGGCCGAAGGTCGCGCCCGGCTCGCCCATCGCGGCGACGACCCGGTCGCGGATCCGCTGCGCGATGTCGGTCCAGCCATCCTTCACCAGGTCCTCGTCCGCGAAACCACCGGTCTGCAGCGTGGCGAAGTTGAGTAGCCACTTCTGCTGCCAGCCCGGTTCGAGGCAGGCGAACCACGTCGGGTCGATCGGGTGGTTGTTGCGGATGTCGATCGACGACGGCGTCCGCTGGAACACGAAGAGTTCCTTGGCGTCGCGCGCCAGGTGCGGAATGCACTGCACCGCCGTCGCGCCGGTGCCGATGATGCCCACCCGCTTGCTGGCCAGCTTGTCGAGCCGGCCGCCAGCCGGATTCCCGCCGGTGTAGGCGTAGTCCCAGCGGCTGGTGTGGAAGCAGTGCCCGGCGAAGGTCTCGATGCCCGGGATGCCCGGCAGCTTGGGACGGTGCAGTGGCCCGGTGCCCATCGCGACGAAGCGGGCTCGCATCTCGTCGCCACGGTTGGTGCGGAGGATCCAGCGAGACGAAGCCTCGTCCCACTCGAGGCTGGTCACCTGGGTCGAGAACAACGCTTTGTCGTAGAGCCCGAAGTGGGTCGCGATGCGCCGGGCGTGACCGAAGATCTCGGTAGCGAGCGTGTACTTCTGCGAGGGCATGTGCCCGGTCTCTTCGAGGAGCGGAAGGTAGATCATCGCTGCGGTGTCACACATCGCCCCGGGGTAGCGGTTCCAGTACCACGCACCGCCGACATCGCCGCCGCCCTCGATGATGCGGACATCCTCGACACCCGCCTGTTTCAGGCGGGCGCCGGTGGCGAGACCGGCGAAGCCGCCGCCGATGACCGCCACCGTCACCTCGTCGACGAGCGGATCCCGCGGAACCGGCACGACGTACGGATCGTCGAGGAAGTGGGCGAAACGGCCGGTCGGCTCGACATACTGATCGTTCCCATCGTCACGCAGGCGCTTGTCGCGCTCCGCACGGTACCTGGCTCGCAGCGCGTCCCGGTCGATCGCCTCGGTCATGGGTGCCTCCACAATGCAGTCCTACAGCCGCGTGTCACTCGAACACGACCACCTGCCTCGCCGCCTCGCCCTTGCGCATCCGATCGAAGGCGCCGTTCACCTCGTCGAGCGGGATGCGCGACGAAATCATTTCGTCGAGGCGCAGGCGTCCGTCGAGGTAGAAGTCGATGTACTTCGGCATGTCGAAGCGGAAACGGTTCGATCCCATGTACGAACCGGTGATCTTCTTCTCCTGCAGCGTGATGTCGGCAGCCGAGATCGAAACGAGCTGTTGGATCGGGACGACACCGACCAGCACCGCCGTACCGCCACGGCCCGTCATTGCGATCGCTTGCTGCACCGTCGGAACCAGACCGATGCATTCGAAGACGAAGTCCGCACCGCCGCCGGTGAGTGCGTGCACCGCGGCGACCGGATCCCCGGCCTTGGCGTCGATGCAGTGCGTGGCGCCCAGTTTCTGGGCGAGATCGAATTTCCAGGACTGCGCATCGACCGCGATGATCTTGCCGGCGCCGCCGATGCGCGCGCCCTGCAGCGCGGAGAGTCCCACGCCGCCGCAGCCGATGATCACGACGCTCGCGCCGGCGGGGATGTGCACCGTGTTGAGCGCGGCACCGAGCCCCGTCGTGACACCGCAGCCGATCAGGGAAGCCCGATCGAGCGGCATGTCGTCGCGGATCTTCACCAGCGAGCGCTCGGGACAGAGCATCTTCTCTGCGAACGACGAGAGATTCGCGAACTGCGCGATCGGATCGCCGTTCGCGGCGCGCAGTCGCGGCTTCGCGCCGGCGGGACGGCCCGCGAACTGCGTGAGGCACAGGTAGGGCCGGCCCTGCGTGCAGAACTTGCAGACACCGCACCACGACGTCAGGCAGCCGATCACATGATCGCCCGGCACGAAGTCGCTGACTCCCGCGCCCACCGCTTCGACGACACCGGCCGGCTCGTGCCCGAGGATGCAGGGCGGCGGCACCGGCAGGCCGCCTTCGATCACGGTGAGATCGCTGTGACAGATGCCCGAAGCCGCCGTCTTCAGCAGCACCTCGCCGGGGCCGGGCGCGTCGATCTCGACGTCCTCGATCACGAGCGGTGCGTTGTTCGCCCGCATCACGGCTGCCTTCATGACGAACCTCCTCCTGCTATTCGCCCTTATACACGGGCTTGCGCTTTTCGGCGAACGCGCGCGGACCTTCGCGGGCGTCCCTGGTTGCGAAGATGGGTCCGCCGATCTCGAGCTCCTTCGCGAGCGCGTCGGCTTCGGAGTAGCTCTCGTCGATCTCGCGCAGCATCCGGACCAGCGCGCGGATCGAGAGCGGAGCATTGTCGCAAATTTCAGCGGCGACCTTCTTGGCCTCGGCCAGCGCCTGGCCGCGCGGGACGAGCCGGCCCACCAGCCCGAATGCCAGCGCCTCCTGCGCCGTGACGAGTCGACCCGTGAGCAGGATCTCGGCTGCGATCGTGTAGGGGATCTGGCGCCGCAGTCGCACACTGCTGCCGCCGAGCGGAAAGAGTCCGCGACGTGCTTCGGTGACGCCGAAGATCGCGTCCTCGGCTGCGACGCGGATGTCGGTTCCCTGTAGGATCTCGGTGCCGCCCGCAACCGCATGGCCCTCGACCGCCGCGATGATCGGCTTCATCGGCCGGTTGTGCCGCAGCAGCGCCTGCCAGTGCAGGTCGGGTACGGCGGCCATCATCTTCTGGAACTCCTCGTCCTTTTCGCCGCCGCCGCCCATCGCCTTCAAGTCGGCGCCGGCGCAGAAGACGTCGCCACGGCCGGTCAGGATCGCGACGCGCAGCGCGGGATCGTCGTCGAGCATCCGCCACGCGCGATACATGCCGGCCAGCATGCCGCTGCTGAGCGCATTCTTCGCCTCGGGTCGGTTCAGCGTGACGACGAGCACAGGGCCTTCGCGCTCGAGCAGACAGTGATCGGTGTCCATGCGGGATCCTCTTCAGCGCAGCTCGTAGTCTTCGAGTCGGGGCGTAGACATCTCTTCGCGGAAACGGTCGAAGGTGAAGGGCCACGCGGTCGGCAGGCCCTCTCGATCGAGATACCAACTCTTGCAGCCGCTCGCCCAGATCGTGCGTCGGGCGGCGTCGCGGCGCTCCGTATCGAAGCGCCCCATCGCCTCGGGCGACACCGCGACTTCGTTGCAAGCGGCTGCGCGCAGCGACGCGACGAGCTTCAGCACGTAGGTCATCTGCATCTCGGCGACTTCGATCAGCGAGAAGTTTCCGACCGGGCTGTTGGGGCCCTGGAGCAGGAAGAAGTTCGGGAACCCGGGCACGCTGATCGCCAGGTAGGCGAAAGGGCCGTCCCGCCACGAGTCGTCGAGCGCGCTTCCGTCGCGGCCGATCACCTGCATCGGTCGCACGAAGCGATCGACACGGAAGCCGGTAGCAAGTACCAGCACGTCGAGTTCGTGGAGGCGCCCATCGCGCGTGCGCACGCCCTTCGCTTCGATGCCCAGGATGCCCTCCGTCACGAGTTCCGTGTTCGGCCGCTGGATCGCTTCGTAGAAGTCCGGCGACAGGATCAGCCGCTTGCACGCGGCACGGTACGTGGGCCGCAGTTTCTCGCGCAGCACGGGATCCTTCACCGAATTCTCGAGGTTCGCGGTACACGCGGCGTGCATCGCCAGCAGCACGGGCGAGTCCGCGTCGATCAGCACGTTGGCGAATCCGTCGGTCATGCCGCGCGCGACCTGCTCGCGCAGCGCCTCGATCGAGTCCGGGCGCCGCCGGAACGCGGCTCGCTCTTCCTCCGTGTAGGCCGGATTCTCCGCCGGTGCGATCCACTGCGGCGTCCGTTGGAAGAGGGCGAACGCGCCGACTCGTCCCGCCAGCGCCGAGGTGATCTGGATCGCGGAGGAGCCCGTCCCGATCACCCCGACGCGCTGGCCCTCGAGCGGTACACCGTGATCCCAGCGCGCGCTGTGGAAGCGCGGGCCGGCGAACGAGTCCAGGCCTTCGATCTCGGGGTACGCCGGATGGTGCAGCACGCCGGTCGCCGCGATGACGAAGTCGCCCGCATCCGTCGATCCATCGGCCAGCTCGATCCGCCAGCGGGCATCCTCGAACGCGCAGCGCACGACCTCGGCGCCGAAGCGGATGCGCGGCAGCACATCGAAGTGGCGCGCCACGTCCTCGAAGTAGGCCTGGATCTCGGCGCCCGGCGCGAAGCGATGACTCCACGCCGGATTCAGCGCGAACGAGTAGCTGTAGAAGTGCGAGGGCACGTCGCAAGCGATGCCCGGGTACGTGTTCTCGCGCCAGGTCCCGCCGAGCCGGTCGGCCTTCTCGTAGATTGCGAAGTCGTCGTAGCCGGCTTTCCGCAGCTCGATCGAAGCGAGAATCCCCGACATGCCGGCGCCGATGATGAGGAAGCGGGGATCTTTGCGGGCAGAGGTCATGCGGCGTCCCGGCAATGGTGCCGGCGGAGCTTACTCGAAAGTCGAGCGAGCGGGCCTCTCCGGCGCAGTCCGGCTGCGGGTCGATTCCGGCCCCTCGGCGCCAGTCTTCTCGACGACACGCGCTCCGCGGCGACTCTCGCGATGTGGGTCACGATCGAAACGAGATCCCGCTGACATCGCGCGTGCACTATCTTGATTCGGAATTCGGGAGTTCCCGACATCGAGTTCTTTCACCAGGAACGAGAACAAGATCATGAGTAGCCTAGTGGTTCACAGAGTCGCCGGCGCAGCGCTGGCGCTGTTGGCTGCGGTCGGGGTGGCAGGGTGCGCAACGGAATCGCAGCAGGCTTTGGCGACGCAAGAAACCGCTTCGGCGGGAACGGCGTACACCGGACCGAAGAGCACCCTGGTGGTGGGCAAGTTCGACAATCGCTCCAACTACATGCGCGGGCTCTTCTCGGACGGAGTGGATCGCCTGGGTGGACAGGCCCAGACCATCCTCATCGCGCACCTTCAGAAAACCGGCCGGTTCAAAGTCGTGGACCGCGCCAACATGGAAGAGATTGCCCGCGAAGCGAAGCTGAAGGGCCAGCAACAGACCATCAGGGGAGCTGACTTCGCGATCACCGGCGACGTAGTGGAGTTCGGGCGCAAAGAAGTGGGCGATGTGGAACTGTTCGGAATCCTCGGTAGCGGCAAGAAGCAGCTGGCGTATTCCAAAGTCACCTTGAACGTCGTGGACGTGCTGACCTCGGAAGTGGTCTATTCCGTTTCTGGTGCGGGCGAATACGCATTGAGCAATCGCGAAGTCATTGGATTTGGCGGCACCGCCGGTTACGACTCCACACTGAACGGCAAGGTGCTCGATCTGGCCATTCGCGAAGCGATCGATCGGCTCGTGGAAGGCCTCGAACAGCAGAAATGGAAACCGACCAAATAGCGAGAAAGATCCGACTCGTCTTGGTGACGGTGCTGATCACCCTGCTCGCAGGATGCGCTGCGCCAACGCTCTACTCGTATGGAAGTTACGAAGAGCTGATCTACGGATCCTACGCCACGCCCGGCCAGGTATCTCCGGAAACGCAGGTGGAGAAGCTGGAGCAGGACTATCAGGAGGCCCGGGCTGCGAACAAGCGGATGTGCCCCGGCTGGCACGCGCAACTGGGCCATCTCTATTTCCAACTCGGGAGGATGGATCAGGCCCAGCAGGAGTTCCTGACCGAGAAGGCAGAGTTCCCAGAGTCGGCTGTGATGATGGATCGTTTTCTGGCGAACCTCCAAACACAATGAACACGCAGGCACTCGTCCAGGCGACCGTTCGCACGTTCGCCGTGCTGATGTTGGCTGGCTGCGCCACCCCCACGCCCTACGACTACACCAACTACCGTCTGCATCCGCCGCGCTCCATCCTCGTCCTGCCGCCGCTGAACGAAAGTACCGACGTGCGCGGCACGTACAGCTATCTGTCCACGGTGACCTTTCCCCTTGCTGAAATGGGTTACTACGTTTTTCCCGTCGCCGTCGTAGACCAGTTTCTCAAGGAGAACGGCATGCCTACGGCTGGTGAGATGCACCAGGTGCCGCTCGACAAAGTGGAGGAGATCATCGGTGCGGACGCGGTTCTCTACGTCACGCTGGAGCAATACGGAACCAAGTATCAGGTGATCAACAGCGCCACCATCGTCCGGGTCAAAGCGCGGCTGGTGGACACAAAAACGGGTCTGCTGCTCTGGGAGGGCGTGGGCATGGCGCAGCAGAACTCGGGCGGATCCGGGAACATCCTCGCCGACGTGATCGCCGCCGCCATCACCCAGGCGATCAACTCAGGCACCGATTCGGCGCACGGAATCTGCAGGGCGGCAAACGTGAGCCTCTTCTACACGAAGGATCACGGCCTGCTCTACGGTCCTTACAGTCCGGAATACGGCAGGGCAAAGTGACGGTAGATCACGCACCGCAGACGCCGGCAGGATCGGATCGCCAGCCGGGCCGAAACTTCCGCGAATCAAGCTGGTGTTGAGAGCATGAGCGGTTCGAGCGGGATCTTCGTCCGAGAACGAGTGTCATGGCAATTCCCATCTGGAAGCGAGAGAGATCTTTGAGCGAGCGAGAGTGGCCCGCCAACGGGCACCAACGCGAAGTTCCTCGGCGGCACGGTGGACGCGCCGCAAGCGACGAGAGGTCTCGTGCCGCGGCGCACCTCGAGGATCCCGCATGCTCGACGACACGCAGATCCTGCTGATGGAATACCCGCGGCGGTCGAGCGGGTCCTTTTCGGAGACGAAGCAGCCGGCCACGTGCCGGTGTGTGGTCGGCACTTCGCGGTGGAGAAGGGTGCGATCCTGGGCAGATAGACGCCCGCAATGCGCCATGCCGTCATTCCCCTTCGACCCACGCGAGCGCAAAACAGCGGACCGGACGCTGTGCGGCGCGGGCGTGAGCCCGTATCCTCCTCCGGCCTGCGTATTCCAATCCGCTGTAGGGAGGATCCTTGATGAGCTTCAGCATTGGCTTCAGCGTCTCGACGCGATGTGGGTGGGTTCTCGGTGCCTGCACGGCGGCGTTGCTCCTCGCCGGCGTCGGCAGCGCGCAGAACCTCGTAATGAACGACGACTTCGATGTGTCAGTCGAGTTCTGGGCACCCGACACGCTGCCGATCTTCGTCGCCGAGGACTGGGAAGGCGACCCGGAATCCGGCTCGCTGCGGCTTGCGAACGAATCTCCGACCGCCACCAACATCCTCGTCTCTCAGTGCGTGGTGCTCGCCGGGACGGAACCGCTGATCTTCGAAGGAGCGTTCCGGAGCGCGATCAGCGGCGATACGACCGGGCGCATCCGCATCGGCGTTTCCTGGCGCACTTCGACCGACTGCGACGTCGCTACGGCGTTGGGCGACTATCTCTTCGCGGTCACGCTCGATGCGCCCGAAGACTGGACGCTCGCGACCTCGGGCCCGATCGCGCCGCCCGAGGGAGCCGTCGCGGCCGACGTGCAGCTGATCGCATCCAAGACTTCCGCAGGCGGCTTGCTGACGGCGGACTTCGACGCGATCTACGTGCCGGAGCCCGGGTCAGCCGTGTCCGGCGCACTCGGCGCGGTCGCGCTGCTCACGTTGCGCCGGCGCCGGAGCGGCGCAGCCGGTGGCGGGACGCCAGGGCGCTTTCCGCCGGCGAGCGAGACGCGGAAGCCGCCGGAGGTGTAGACGGTCTCGACACCTTCGCGTGTGCGAGTGGAGCATCGTGAGTACGCGCGAGATTCATGCGTCGATCGTGGACTTCCTCGCGCCCGCCGAACCTGTGCGCCTGACGACGCGTTCACTACAGCGGCGCGATCAGGTCGGCTGATCGCAATCGGATGAACCGCAGCCTCGACGTCTACCTGGTTCCGGGCTTCCTCGGCTTCGTGAACCTCGGGCGCATCACCTATTTCGGTCACCTGCGGCGCGCGCTCGGCTTGCGCTTCGCGGCGCTGGGACACGATGCGCGCATCCACATCGTCAGGACGCCTCCGACGGCGTCGCTCCCCACCCGGGCCGCACGGCTGGCCGAGACGATCGACGCGACGGCGCATCGCGGCGCTGAACTGCACCTGATCGGTCACTCGAGCGGCGGTCTCGACGTGCGCTTGCTCACCGCCCCGGGCGTCGCGCTGCCGACGGCCGTCGACGTGGAGCGGTTGGCGGGTCGCGTCCGCACGGTGGTCACGGTAGCGACACCGCATCACGGCACCCCGCTCGCGTCGTTCTTCGCGACGCTGCGCGGCCAGCAGCTGCTGCAGATCCTCTCGCTGAACACCATCTACGTGCTGCACTTCGGGCATCTGCCGATCTCCGCGCTGCTGTGGATGGGGGCGAGGGTGCTGCGCTTCGGCGAACTCGTGGCGAACAGCGAGCTACTCGACGAACTCTTCAGCCGGCTGCTCGAAGATTTCACGGTGGGACGGCGCCGTGCCGTGCGGGCGCTGCTGCGCGACGTCGTCCGCGACCAGGCGCTGATGCTCCAGCTCACGCCCGAGGCGATGGAGGTCTTCAACGCTGCGGTGTTGCCACGTGCCGGCATTCGCTACGGAGCGGTCGTCACGCAGTCGGCTCGCCCGAGCCTGCACGCGACGCTCGCGGTGGGCCTCGATCCGGCGGCGCAGGTCACGCATGCCGTGTACGGCGCTCTGTATCAGCTCATCGCGGCGGTGCCGAGTCGCGACGCGCAGAAAATCGCGCCGCTCGAGAGCCGAACCCTGCGACGCGCCTATGGCGCGACACCGTCCGTCGACGCGAGCGACGGCATCGTGCCGACGCTGTCACAGATCTGGGGACAGGTGATCCACGCCGCTGTCGCCGACCATCTCGATGCGCTCGGCCACTTTCACGACGCAACGCAGGATCCGCCGCACGTCGACTGGCTGGTGTCGGGGAGCGGCTTCGACCGCGCGCGCTTCGAGGCGCTGGTGGACGACGTCGCGCGATTCGTCGCGGGCCGCTCGCGAAGGAACGCCGCGCAACGCTCGACGGGTCGCGCGGCCCGTCGGCGTTAGCGGAGGACTCGATCTCGCGATCCGCGCTCGATCGCAGACTTCACCGCATCGGCGCGCTCTCCCGCCTTCCTCTCGACCTCGCCAGCCGCGCGCTGGAACGACGAGGCAACCCGTCCTGATAGCTCTCGAAATCCGTCAGGAGTCGTCATGAAACGCGTTCTCGGACCGCCATCCAACTCGCATTCGAGCACGTCGCCGAACCGCGCGGCGAAGAGCACCGCGAAATCGGCCGCGCGGCGGATCTGGATCAACGCGACGGCGCCGTTGGGGAGCAGCGCCAAGAGGGGGAGCGTTCCTGAATTTGCGGCCGTCTACGTCTCGCGAACCCCTCGGGGCCACCTCGCGGAGCAGCGCTCGATCCCGCTACTCTGCAAAGCCGCTCGCCGCCCCCGGAGCCTCGATGACCTGGACCCCCTCCGACAAGCCCGCCGTGACGCTCGCCGACTCGAAGCTCGAGGAGATGTCGAAGAACGAGCGGATCAAGGTGGCGAGCCAGGGGCTGTTCTTCGTTTCCGACGGCAAGACCACGCACACCTTCGCGGCGGAGGTCGATGCGCTCTCGCGCGGCGAGGCCGAGACGATCGGCGGCGAGGCGAAGGAACTCTCGAAGTTCTTCGGGATCTACCGCCAGCAGATCCGCGGCGAGCGCGGTCGCAAGACCGGCGATCACGTCTTCATGGTGCGCATCAAGTGCCCCGCCGGAGGCGAGCTCACCGCGAAGCAGTGGGCCGCGCTCGACGACGCGTCCGAGCAGTTCGCCGATGGCACGATCCGCATCACGTCGCGCCAGGGCGTCCAGTATCACTACGTGCACGGTCCGAAGCTGGCGCCGCTGGTGCGCTTCCTGAATCGCAACTATCGCGAAGAGGCGACGCTCAGCGCCTGCGGTGACGTGAACCGAAACGTCATGGCGTCGCCGGTGGACGGTCTGCTCGGGCCGGGCGATGCGCGCGGCCGCGAGCTGGCGGTGACACTCGCGGGCGAACTCGCGCCGCGATCTTCGTCGTACTTCCAGATCTTCCTCACCGACGAGGGCGGCCGCACCGTCGCCCCGATGAACAGCGACGAGCCGCTCTACGGACCGCAGTACCTGCCGCGCAAATTCAAGATCGGCATCGCGCATCCCAGCGACAACTCGATCGACGCGCTCACGCAGGATGTGGGGCTGATCCCCGTGCTCGTGAACGGCAGCAGCGATGGATCGCTCTGGGACCTCTACTCGGGCGGCGGCCTCGGCCAATCGCACAACAATCCGCAGACCGCGCCGCTGCTCGGGATGTACCTCGGTCGCATCGCGCGCGATCAGGTCGTCGATGTGGTGAAGGCGATCGTCACGCTGCAGAAAGAGCAGGGCGACCGCCGCGATCGCAAACAGGCGCGCTGGAAGTACACGATCCGGCGTCTCGGTCTCGACTTCGTCAAGCGAACGCTCGTCGCGCGCTTCGGGATCCGTCTCGAAGACGCCGCGCCGCAGCCGATCGCGCCTGGCCTCTTGCACCTCGGCTTTGGTGATGCGCTCGACGGCAGCAGCTACTACGGCATCTCGATCGAGAACGGCCGCGTGAAGCCGCCGCAGCGCAGGGCGATCCGCGAAGCGGCTCTGACGCTCGGTCTCGGCGTGCGGATGACGGCGCACCAGGACGTGATCCTGACGAACGTGCGCGATCGCGCCGCGCTGCTCGCGATCCTCGATCGACACGGCATGGAACGGCCGGAGGCGGTGTCGCGCGTGCGCAGCCTGGGCATCGCATGTCCCGCGAAGCCGACCTGCGGCCTTGCGATGACCGACGCAGAGAACGTGCTGCCGCATTACTTCGACGCGCTCGAAGCCGCTGGCCTCGGCGACGTCGATCTCGAAGTGCGCATGACCGGCTGCCCAAACCATTGCGCCAGGCCGCCCTCGGCCGAGATCGGCATCTTCGGCTACGGCAAGAACGACCACGTGATCCTGGCGGGCGGCTCGCGTCGCGGCACGCGCCTCGCGTCGGTGCTCTACCCGCGCATTTCGGAAGAACAGATGGTGCCCGCGCTGGTGGGCCTCTTCCGCGTCGTGAAAGACCGTTGCCCAGTCGGCACGCCTCCCGGCGATTGGATCGCCACCACCGACTTCGAACAGCTCCGCTCCTGGATCGCCCTCGACACCCCCGGTTGACGGGTTGAGCTGGGGACGTTCATTACGCAACTTGCGTCCCGGAACGTCCCCAACGCAGATGGCGCAATGAACGTCCCCGACGCAACGGCGCGTGCTACGGTCGGGCGGCGCGCAATTCCGCGAGGATGCTCGGTGAATCTCCCCTCGAGCGATGCTCCGCTCTCGGTCCGCGAGGCCGAGTCGATCGCGCAGGGCGCTGTCGACGCGGGACGTATCGATCGTGCGCCCGCCGCGCGACTCGGCCGCCAGCTGCTCGCCGATGCCCGCATCCTCGAGGCAGTCGCGGCGGCGGCCGGCGACGCGAAGCAGCGCGCGCGCGGAGCCGTCGTCACCGTCGCGCGCAACGTCTTCATCCCGCTGACGAACCTGTGCCGCGACCGCTGCACGTACTGCACCTTCGCGAAGCGACCGGGTGACGCCGGCGCGAAGTCGTACACGCTCGCCGAGGTCGCCGCCGTTTCGCGAGGCGCCGCGACCGCCGGCTGCACCGAGGCGCTGTTCTGCCTCGGCGACAAGCCCGAGCTGGCGTTCGAGAGCTATCGCGACTGGCTCGCGGCGCAGGGCTACCCGAGCACGGCCGCGTACCTGGTCGAAGCATGTCGCGTGGCAGTGTCGGCAGGGATGCTCCCGCACACCAACGCGGGACTGCTCACGCAGCAGCAGATGGAAGCGCTGCGACCGTGGAACGCGTCGATGGGGCTGATGCTCGAGACCACCAGTGAGCGACTCTGCCAGAAGGGCGGAGCGCACCACGCCGCGCCCGACAAGAAGCCGGAGCTGCGACTGCGCATGCACCGCGAAGCCGGCGAACTGCGCATCCCGTTCACGACCGGCATGCTGATGGGCATCGGCGAGACAGCCGACGAGCGCGTCGAGACCTTGTTCGCGATCCGCGAACTCTCGGATCGCTACGGCCACATCCAGGAAGCGATCATCCAGCCGTTCCATCCGAAGACCGCGACCAAGATGAGCGACCGCCCGACACCGGAAGAGGACGACGTGGTCGGCTGGGTCGCGCTGGCACGCCTGGTGCTCGGCCCCGACGTGAGCGTGCAGGCGCCGCCGAACCTCGCGAACCTGTCCGGCGATCGACTGCTCGACCGGCTGCTGCGCGCTGGAACCGACGATTTCGGCGGCGTCTCGCCGATGACGATCGACTTCATCAACCCGGAAGCGCCCTGGCCGAAGCTCGACACGTTGCGCGGTCGCACCGAAGCGGCCGGCCAGACGCTTCGCGAACGGCTGCCGGTGTATCCGGAATTCCTGATCGGCAAGCCCGACTACTTCGATGCGTCGATGCGCGCGCGTTGCGAGGCGCTCGCCGATGCAAGTGGCTACGCACGCACGCGCGCCGCCGCGCAAAGCGAGGAAGCAGCATGAGTCTCGAGAAACTCTACGGTGGCATCACGAAGCCGATCGGCGACGTGCTCGACCGCGCGCTCGCCGGCCGCGAGCTGGCGGTTGCCGATGCGACGCTGCTGCTCGGCGCGCAGGGCGGCGACCTGCTCGCGCTGATGCAGGCCGCCGACGTCGCGCGGCGCGAAGACAAGGGCGACCTCGTCACCTACGTCGTCTGCCGGAACATGAACTTCACGAACGTCTGTTACGTCGGCTGCTCGTACTGTGGCTTCTCGCGCCACAAGGACGACGCCGACGCCTACGATCATCCGATGGACGTGCTCGTCGCGAAGGGTCGCGACGCCGTTGCGCGAGGCGCGACCGAGTTCTGCATCCAGGGCGGCATCCATCCCGAGAAGGATCACACCCACTACCACGAGATCCTGACGTCGCTGAAGGCGGCCTTCCCGCAGATCCACATCCACGCGTTCTCACCGGAAGAGATCGATCACGGCCACAAGAAGAGCGGCATGGCGCTCGCGGACTATCTCTCGTGGCTGAAGGACGCCGGCCTGGGCACGATTCCCGGGACTGCTGCGGAAATTCTCGACGACGAGATCCGCCAGGTCATCGAGCCGCGCAAGCTCGGCAGCGCGCGTTGGATCGAGATCATCGAAGCCGCACACCGCGTCGGGCTGCGCTCGACCGCAACCGTGATGTACGGACACATCGAAGAGACGCGCCATGTCGCGGCGCACATGGGGACGATCCGCGAGATCCAGAAGCGCACCGGCGGTTTCACCGAGTTCGTGCCGCTCGGCTTCATCCACGAGAAGAACCGGCTCTTCCAGCACCTGCACGCGCGGCCGGGTTCGTCGGGGCCGGAAGACATGCGCGTCGTCGCCGTCGCGCGACTGTTCTTGCGCCCGTGGATTCCGAACATCCAGATGTCGTGGGTGAAGATGGGAACCAAGCTCGCGCAGTTCGCGCTGCTTTCGGGCGCGAACGATTTCGGCGGCACGCTGATGGAGGAGTCGATCTCGCGCGAGTCCGGTTCACAGCACGGCGAGAACCTCGCGCCCGAAGAGTTCCGCCGGCTGATCCGCGAAATGGGTCGCACGCCCGCCGAGCGCAGCACCAAGTACGAAATCCTGCGCGTCTTCGCCGATCCCGCGGAGGATCCGCCGAGCCTCGAACCGGCACGCAAGAAGGATCTCGCGGGGCCGGCACGCTGGGCGAAGCAGGGGGAGAAGAATCCCCTGCGCGTTGCGGGGACGGGCGCCTAGCGCTTCGCCTCGTAGACGATCTCGCCTTCGAAGAGTGTCAGCAGCGCCTTCGCACCCGCGATCTCTCCCGGCGCGATCGCGAAGAGATCGCGATCGAAGACGACGAGATCCGCCGACTTCCCGACTTCGATCGAGCCCGTCTCCGTTTCCTGGTGCATCAGCCGCGTACCGCCGATCGTGTAGGCGTCGACCATCGTCGCGAGGTCGACGGCTTCGTCCGCGCCGAGTCGTGCGCCGCCGGGCTTCTCGGGATCGCTGCGCGTCACCGCCACCTGCATCGCCGCGAGCGGATTCATCGACGACACCGGCCAGTCGCTGCCAGCGGCGAGCGGCGCCGCGGCGCGGGCGAGGCTGCCGATCGGATACATCCGTTCGGTACGCGCGCGCCCGAGCAGCGGCACGTCGAGCTCCATCGCGTACTCGTCGGGAAACGCCCAGAGCGCCTGCACGTCCGCGAAAACGCCGAGCGCCGCGAAGCGCGGCCAGTCGGCGGGATCGACGAGTTGGAGGTGCGCAATCTGGTGTCGCGCATCGCGTGGGCCGTTGCGCTCGCTCGCGGCCGCGACGGCGTCGACGGCCATCTTGACCGCGGCGTCGCCGATCGCGTGGAAGTGCAGCTGGAAGCCGTCGCGATCGAGCTGCGTCGCGAATGCCGCGAGCCGCTCGGGCGTGAAGTTCGGCGCGCCGCGATCGCTGCCGCCTTCGTACGGCTCGAGCAGATATGCGGTACGCGATTCGGCGACGCCGTCGACGAAGATCTTGATTGCGCCCGCGCGCACGTGCCGGGTGAAGTCGTGGCTGCGACGGCTCGCGAATTCGGAAATCTGTTCGTCGCCGCGTGCCGGGTCGAGCCACAGCGACAACGTGACGCGCGCGTGCAGCATGCCGGCGAGATCGAGCAGGCGGTACGCCCAGTCGTATTCGCTCGTCGTCGAGCGGGCTTCGACGAACGATGTGATGCCAAACTGGTTCGCCGACGCGACGGCGCGTCGCAAGCCGCGCAGCGCGTCGAGCGGGCCGACGTCGAACGCGAGCGCCTGCACCGGCTCCATTGCCGTTTCGCGCAGCGTGCCCGAGGGCTCGCCGCTCGCAGTGTCGCGCTCGATGCGACCGCGCGGCGGATCCGGCGTATCGCGATCGATCGCCGCCGCCGCGAGTGCGCGCGAGTTCACCCACGCCGAGTGGCCGTCGCCCGCGATCAAGTAGACCGGACGACCTTCGACGATGCGATCGAGTTCTTCTTTGCGCGGGTTCGCGTCCGGGAACGCGGCGAGCGACCAGCCACTGCCCGCGATCCACTTTGCATCCGGGTGCGTCGCCGCGTAGCGCGCGATCGCCGCGAGGATTGCTTCCGCGTTGCGCTCCTTCGACAAATCGCACGCGTCCAGCGACACGCCGCCTTCGAGCATGTGGACGTGCGCGTCAGTGAAGGAGGGCAGTAGCAGATGACCGTGGAGATCGATCCTGCGCGTTTCGAGCCCGAGGAACGGTTCCACGTCCGCGTCGTTGCCCGCGTAGACGATGCGACCTTCGTCGACCGCAACGGCCTGCACGACGCGACGCTCCGCATCGGCCGTGTAGACGGTCCCGTTGTGGAACACCCAGTCCGCGCCGGGGCCGTTGCAGGCACAGGTCGCGAGCGACAACACGGCGGCCCGCAGAACGCCGCGCGTCCCGCATCGAGCGCTTCTCATGGGTTCTCCTGCGCGCAGCATCGCATCGCCGAATCCAATTGTTCGACGCTTCGGTGGGTGAGCGGCGTGACACACCCCGTCCGTCGAAGGAGTCAGCGCTTGCGGGTTCCCGTCAGTGATGGCGCGCGACGCGCTCCATCACGGCGTGCCGTCGCTGCTGACCCCTGCGCGAGAGCGAACCCTTCGAGTTCGGTCTCGCTCGCCGTTCGTGTTCGCCGCGCTGCTCGACTCCTACAAGACTCTGTCGGTTTCGGCGCTCTTTGTCTGGAGATGGTCCAACCAGTACAGCAAGGTCGACCAGAGTTCGCGGAAGGGCCGACCCGTGTTGTGGCGCTCGAGGCCCTCCACCCCGAACGCCGCAGGATCTTCGTCGGGTGCGAGGTACGTGCCGAACAGACGATCCCACAGCGTCACGATTCCGAAGTTCTTGCCCCAATGGTGCGGCGAGTTGGAGTGATGCAGGCGGTGCGCGTTGGGCGTGATGACGAGTGCCTCGAGCCAGCGGCTGCGAAAGTGCAGGCCCGAGTGGACGAGGCACTGGTAGACCGCGTTGCCGGCCTGATATGCGAAGACGGCTCCAACCGAGGCCCCCAGCACTGCGACCGGGCCGCTGTAGAGCACGGTCATCACGACCATGTCGATGGGATGGTTTCGCGTCGGCGTGATGACGTTCATCTCGAGCGCCGAGTGATGGACCTTGTGGATCTCCCAAAGCGACGCGGTGTGCATCAGCCGGTGCGCCCAATAGAAGACGAAGCTGTTGACCAGCACGACTCCGAGCAGTTGTGCGAGAAACGGTGCATCGCGCAGGATCCCGAGCTCGCAGACCCGATGGATCTGGTCGGCGATCCAGTAGACCGAGCCGAATGAGAGCAAGAAAGCGAACGCGTTGGCCAGGCCGAAGCCGCGGAGCAGGAAGTAGAAGAGATCGTTGTCGGCCGAGCGCGATTTGCCGAACAGCAACCGCCGCAGCGCCGAGCGCTCGAACCCGAGCATCCCGGCTTCGAAGAGCAGACACAGCAAAGGGATGCCGATCACGCCGAAGGTCGGAAGCACGAAGAGCAGAATCGATTGCGTGTCGGTCGGCAGCGGTGCCGGTGGAATCAACGCCGCAATTCCCGGCTGGCGCGCGGCCAGCCAGGCGATACCCAGCGCAGCAGCCGACGCGACGATCGGCGCGATCGCCACCAAGGACAGGACAGCGGCGGCGCGACGGAGATGCCGGGATTCGGGGGGTCGGCGCTGTTGATCTTCCATCCTGCTGCCACCCTCGTCGCGCGTCACCTTCGCCCTGGGTCGCACGGTATCGCGCGCGCCGGGGGCCGGCGAATCGTCGCTCCCGTCATTGCGTCGTTTGCGCGCGTCCGGCCCCGTCGATGAGCTTCCCCTCGATGGGCGTGACGAGTACGTTCGTAGCTGCGATCTCGGTGGGCGGGCATGGGTGCACAGCATGGCCTAGACGGGGTGCAGGTGCAGCGCGGCCGTGGAACAATGCGCTGCCCACCAGAAGGAGCGAACGATTGCGGGTTCTCGTCACGGGCGGCGCCGGTTATCTCGGGAGCATCCTCTGCGAGCACTTGCTCGCCGCGGGTCATCGTGTGACCGCGCTCGATGCGCTCCACCACAGCGTGCCGTCGCTGCTGCACCTCTGCGAGAACGCGCGCTTCGAATTCGTGCGCGGCGACGCGCGCGACGAGGCGCAGCTCGGTCGCCTGTTGGCAGACGCCGACGCGATCATCCCGCTCGCCGCGGTGGTCGGCGCGCCGGCCTGTGATCGAGATCCGTGGCTCGCGACGTCCACCAATCTCGACGCGATCCGGTTGCTGCTGCGACTGCGATCGCCCGCGCAGCTGATCATCTACCCGACCACCAATAGCGGCTACGGCACGCAGTCGGGCGACGTGTTCTGCACCGAGGAGACGCCGCTCGAGCCGATCTCCTTGTACGGCCGCACGAAGGTACAGGCGGAAGCCGACGTGCTGGCGAGTCCGAACGCGATCACGCTGCGACTCGCGACGGTGTTTGGCACGTCGCCGCGAATGCGCCTCGACCTGCTCGTCAACCACTTCGTCTACGCAGCCGTGACGGACGGCTACCTGGTGCTGTTCGAGCAGGAGTTCAAGCGCAACTTCATCCACATCCGCGACGTCGCCGATTGCTTCGTACACTGTCTCGCGAACTCGCACCGTATGACCGGTCGCGCGCACAACGCGGGTCTCGACAGCGCGAACATTTCGAAGGGCGAACTCGCCGCTGCAGTGAAGCAGCAGGTGCCGGGCTTCCACGTCGTCGTGTCGGAGATCGGCACCGATCCCGACAAGCGCAACTACATCGTGTCCAACCAGCGACTTCGAGAATCCGGCTTCGAGGCGCGTCGCTCGCTCGAGGATGGAATCACGGAACTGCTGCGCGCCTACCGGATGCTCCCGCTCGGCGTCTTTCGCAACGCGTGACGGATCGGAAGACGCTCGCCGCGATCCCGGTCGCGATCCTCGCTGGCGGCCTCGGCACGCGGCTTCGCGCTTCGATCGGCGAGCGGCCAAAGGTCGTCGCGGAAGTGAACGGCCGCCCGTTCCTCGCCCATCTACTCGATCAGATCGCGCGCTTCGGCTTTCGCGACGTGGTGCTCTGCGTCGGTTGGCAGGCAGACGCGGTCGAAGCGGCGCTCGGAGCGCGCCATGGCCCGCTTCGATTGCGCTACTCGCGCGAGCCGGCGCCGCTCGGGACCGGCGGCGCGCTGCGCCTCGCGCTGCCGCTGCTCGATGGTCCCGTCGCGATGGTGATGAACGGCGATTCGTACTGCGACGTCGATCTCGCCGCGGTCTGGGCGTGGCACCGCCAAAAGCACGCATCGGCGACGCTGGTCCTGGTGGAGATGGCCGATACGTCCCGCTACGGCCGCGTCGAACTCGGGGCGGGCGACGCAAGCGACTCGATCTGCCGCTTCGTGGAAAAGCAGGAAGGCAGCACACCAGGCTGGATCAACGCGGGAATCTATCTGCTCGACCGCGCTCGCATCGAGTCCATCCCAGCGGACCGCGTGCTCTCGTTCGAGCGCGACGTGCTGCCTGGCTGGGTGGGTGGCGGGTTGATGGGCCATCGCAGCCGGGCGCGTTTCATTGATATCGGAACGCCTCAATCGTACTCTGCTGCGTCCCGATTCTTCGAGGTGCACGCCCGGGGGAAGACCGAGTGATCATCAGCCGCACGCCCTACCGCATTTCCTTCTTCGGGGGCGGCACAGATTATCCTGCCTGGTACCGCGAGCATGGCGGCGCCGTACTCGCAACCTCGATCGACAAGTACTGCTATCTCTCGGCGCGCTTCCTGCCGCCGTTCTTCGAGCACAAGATCCGCGTCGTCTACTCGAAGATCGAGGACTGCCACGACATCGACGAGATCCAGCACCCGGCGGTCCGCGAGATCCTGCGCTTCCTGCAATTCGAACGCGGCGTCGAGATCCACCACGACGGCGACTTGCCGGCACGCAGCGGAATCGGTTCCTCTTCGTCGTTCTGTGTCGGCCTGCTCCACGCGCTCTACGCGCTGAACGGCCGGATGCCGAGCAAATCCCAGCTCGCCGCCGAGGCCATCCACATCGAGCAGGACGTGCTGAACGAGACCGTCGGCTCGCAAGACCAGGTGACCGCGGCGCACGGCGGCTTCAACCACTTGACGTTCCAGCCGAGCGGCGAGATCGCGGTGCGGCCGATCACGATCGGCCCGCAGCGGATGCACGCACTCGAGTCCCATCTGTTGCTCTTCTTCACCGGCGTGAAGCGCACCTCGTCGGACGTGGCGCAGAGCTATGTGCACAACTTCGACGGCAACAAGCGTCACCTGCGCATCATGAAGGATCTCGTCGACGAGGCTTTGGCGGTGCTGTCGAGCGATCGTCCGCTCGAGAACTTCGGCACGTTGTTGCACGAGTCGTGGCTCGCGAAGCGCAGTCTCTCGAAGGAAGTCTCGACGTCCGAGATCGACGAGATCTACCAGTGCGCACTCGGCGCGGGCGCTCTCGGTGGGAAGCTGCTCGGCGCCGGCGGCGGCGGCTTCTTGCTGCTCTTTGCCCGCCCCGATCGCCACGAGATCCTGAAGCAGAAACTCGACCGGCTGATCCATGTTCCGTTCCGCTTCGAGTCCGGCGGCTCGCAGATCATCTTCTACGACCCGGAAGCGGACTACGCCGCCGAGGAGCGCGCACGCGCAAACGGTCCCCGCAAGGTGTTCCGCGAGCGCGGCAGCTCCTGAGCGGTGCCCCCTCGCACATGAGATGGACATGAAGTCGGGGATGGACACGCAAGCGCGGATCTTCGTCGCGGGCGGCGGTGGGTTGGTCGGCGACGCCATGGTGCGACGCCTGCGCGAATCCGGCTTCGTCAATCTCGTCGGCGCTGGCGACACGGCGCCGGATCTGCGCGATGCCGAAGCCATCGACGAGTTCTTTGCGAGCGAGCGTCCCGAGTTCGTGTTCCTGCTCGGCGGCCGCTCCGGCGGCATCGCGCGCAACCAGCGCGAACCGGCCGCGCTGATGCTCGACAACCTGCGCATCGAAACGGCGCTGATCCCCGCCGCGCACCGCCACGGCGCGGCGAAGCTCCTCTACCTCGCGGCGGCCTGCATCTACCCGCGCGACTGCGAACAGCCGATGCATCCGGCGCAACTCGGCACGGGCCCCGTCGAACCGACGAGCGAGGCCTACGCGATGGCGAAGTGGGCTGGCCTCGTGCTGTGCCGCTCGTTTGCACAGCAGTACGGCGCGCGCTTCGTCACGGCGATTCCCGCCGTTCCATTCGGCCCCGGCGAGGACACGCGCTCCGAAGACGCACACGTGGTCGGCGCATTGATCCGCCGCATGCACGAAGCGAAAGCCCACGACGACGCCGAAGTCATCGTGTGGGGAACCGGTCGCGCGCGCCGAGACTTCTTGTACGCCGACGACCTCGCCGACGCGCTGCTGTTCCTGATGCAGCGCTACGATGGAGCGGAACCGATCAACGTGTCGGGCGCCTCCGACGTCGCGATCGGCGAGCTGGCCGCCTGCATCCAGAAGGTGGTCGGCTTCAGCGGTCGGTTGCGCTTCGACGCGAGCAAGCCAGATGGTGCGCCGCGCAAGACGCTCGACGGCGCGCCGTTGCGCGCGCTCGGCTGGTCGCCCCGTCATGCGCTCGAGGACGCGCTCGCAGCGACGTATCGCTGGTTCGTCGAGTCCGAGTCGGGAGCAGCGCGACATGGCTGATCTCGCTCGCGTCTATCGCTCGCTGTTCCGGATCCGGCGCGTCGAGGAGGAGATCGCGCGCGTCTATCCGACCGATGTGATCAAGAGCCCCGTGCATCTCTCGATCGGTCAGGAGTCCGTCGCGGTGGGAGTCTGCCAAGCGCTGCGCCGCGAGGACGCCGTCTTCGGCAGCTATCGCTCGCACGCACTCTATCTCGCGAAGGGCGGCGATCTGCGCGCGATGATCGCGGAGCTGTACGGCAAGGCGACCGGTTGCGCCGGCGGCAAGGGCGGCTCGATGCACATGATCGATGTCGCGGCGGGCGTCTTCGGCACGTCGGCCGTCGTCGGCACGACGATCCCGCATGCGGTCGGCTACGCGGTTGCGGTGAAGCTGCGGCGCGAGCCGCGTGTCGTGCTCTCGATGTTCGGCGACGGCGCGGTCGACGAAGGTGTCTTCTACGAGAGCCTCAACTTCGCCGCGTTGAAGCAACTGCCCGTGCTCTTCGTGTGCGAGAACAACGGCTACGCGATCCACACCCATCAACGGCTACGCCAGCGCGTTCCGGACGTCTGCGCGCGGGTAACCGCGCTCGGCATCCCGGCGGAGCGCATCGACGACGGAAATGTGCTGCGGATCGCCGAGCGCGCGAGTGCGGCCGCAGACGCGATGCGCGGCGGCGACAGCGGTCCGAGCTTTCTCGAGTGCATGACGTATCGCTGGAAGGAACACGTCGGGCCGGGCGAAGACTGGAACCTCGGCTACCGCGAACGCGCCGAAGCCGACCGCTGGATCCGCGACGACCAGGTCGTAGGGCTCGCAGCGGCGATCGACCAGACCGTGCGCAAGCAGATCGAAGACGAGGTCGAGGCCGAGATCGCCGATGCTTTCGCGTTCGCCGAGAGTTCGCCGTTTCCCGATCCCGCCGCGCTGCACACCCAGGTGTTTCGGGAGACGCCGTGAGCGGGCGCGACGAGAGCTACGTCGAGGCGCTGCGCGAGGCGGCGTTCCAGGAAATGGAGCGCGATCCGTCGGTCGTCTGCTTCGGGCTCGATGTCGATGATCCGAAGGCGATCCAGGGGACCACGCGCGGGCTCGCCCAGCGCTTTGGTCCGGAGCGCGTGTTCGGCACGCCACTCGCGGAAGACGCGATGACCGGCGTTGCAATCGGCATGGCGCTCGCCGGCCTGCGCCCGATCCACGTGCACATCCGGATGGACTTCCTGCTGCTGGCGATGAACCAGCTGATCAACATCGCGGCCAAGAGCCATTACATGTACGGCGGTCACGTCCACGTGCCGATCGTCGTGCGCTCGATGATCGGCAAGAGCTGGGGGCAGGGCGCCCAGCATTCGCAGGGTCTGTACTCGTTCTTCATGCACGTGCCAGGCATCAAGGTGGCGGCGCCCACCAATCCGCACGACGCGAAGGGCTGTCTCGTGGCGGCCATTCGCGACGACAACCCGGTGATGCTGGTCGAACACCGACTGCTGTATCCCCACAAGGGGCCCGTACCCGAGGCGCTCTACGAGGTGCGGCCTGGACGTGCGCGCGTCGTCGCATCCGGCAGCGACGTCACGCTGGTGGGCATCTCGCACACGCTGGTCGAATGCCTGCAAGCGCGCACACATCTCGCCGAGCGCGGAATTTCGGCCGAAGTGATCGACCCGATCTGGCTGGCGCCGCTCGACGTGGACACGATCGCGGCTTCGGTGGCCAAGACCGGTCGGCTGGTCGCCGTCGACAATGGTTGGACGACCTGCGGCGCGTCCGCGGAGATCGTTGCGCGCGTGGTCGAGCGCTTGCAGGGCACGCGTGAACTTCGCGTCCACCGGATGGGCTTCGCGCCGACGACCTGCCCGCCGACGCCGGGTCTCGAGAAACTCTTCTACGCCGATGCGCGTACTATCGCGGCGGCTGCCAACGATCTGGTCGAAGGCAGCCCCACCGGCTGGCTGCCCGCCGAGCGGCCCGGCGAAGGCGAGATCACGTTCCGGGGACCGTTCTGATGACCTGGCCGCTGATGCGCAACAACATCTCGCGCGAGGATCTGCAGGCGGTGATCCGCTTCCTGTCGGCCGACGATCCGATCCTCACCCAGTCGCGGCAGGTGGAGCTCTTCGAGCAGGAATGGTCGGCGTGGCTGGGCGTGCGCCACTCGGTATTCGTCAATTCTGGATCGTCGGCGAACCTGATCACGATGGCCGCGCTGCGCCACCGCTACGGCCCCGGCGAAGTGATCGTGCCGACGCTCACCTGGGTCTCCGACATCACCGCGGTACTGCACGCCGGTCTCACACCTGTATTCGTCGACATCGATCCGCGTACGCTCGGAATGGACAACGAAGCGGTAATCGGGAAGCTCTCGCCACGTACGCGCGCGGTCTTCTTGACCCATGTCCTCGGCTACAACGCGCTCGGCGAACGACTGCTCGATACCCTGCGCGAGCGGCGCATCCCGCTCGTCGAGGACGTTTGCGAATCGCACGGCGCCACCTTCGCAGGCCGCAAGCTCGGCAGCTTCGGACTCGCCTCGAATTTCTCGTTCTACTACGCGCACCACATGAGCACGATCGAAGGTGGCATGGTCTCGACCGACGACGCCGAGTTGTACGCAATGCTCCGCATGTTGCGCGCCCACGGGCTCGTGCGGGAATCGGGAGACGACGTGATGAAGCGTCGCTACGCCGACGCGCATCCGGACCTCACGCCCGATTTCATCTTCGCAGTCCCCGGTTTCAACGTGCGCTCGACCGAGATCAACGCGGTGCTGGGTCGCTCGCAGCTGCGCCGTCTCGACGGCAACAACGAATGCCGTCGCGCGAATCTTGGGGAGTTCCTGCGCCATCTCGATCCGACGAAGTACTTCACCGATTTCGCGACCGACGGCAGCTGCAACTACGCCTTCACGCTGGTGCTGCGCGAACCGAACGACGCGTTTCGCGATCGCGTGATGGCCGCGCTGCGCGAGCGCGGCATCGAGTTTCGACGCGGTACGTCGGGCGGCGGCAATCAGCTCCGGCAGCCCTACCTGCGTGGCCTCGTCGCCGCGGAGGATCCGAGCCGCTTTCCGCATGTCGACCACGTCCACTTCTACGGCTTCTACATCGGCAACTACCCGGATCTCGAGCGCGAACGCATCCTCGAGCTCTGCGATATGTTGAACGCAATCGAGAGCGGGAAGTAGACATCGTGGCGACCGACATCGATCTCGTCCTCCTGAACCCGGGCGGTCGCGCCCGGATCTATCAGTCGCTGGCGACGGAGATCACCGCGGTCGAGCCTCCCGTCTGGGCCGGACTGATGGCCGGCTTCGTCCGCCAGCGCGGGCACTCGGTCGCGATCCTCGACTCCAACGCCGAAGAACTGGGGCCCGACGAGGCCGCCGCGCGCGCGATCGAGATGCGACCGCGGATGGTGGCGGTCCCCGTCTATGGTCACCAGCCGTCGGCCTCGACGCAGGTGATGCCGGGCGCGAGTGCCGTCGTGACCGCGTTGAAGAACCTGGCGCCGGAGCTTCCGGTGCTGCTGGTCGGTGGTCACGTCGCGTCGCTGCCGCAGCGCACGCTCGCCGAGGAGCGCTGCGACTTCGTCGCCGACGGCGAGGGCCTGCACACGATGGTGGAACTGCTCGAAGCGCTCGCCGCGAGCGCGTCGCCCGATTTCTCCCGCGTCCGCGGGCTGTGGACACGCGACGGCGAGGGCGCCAGGTGTACGGCTCCCGCGCCGCTGGTGATGAACGTGGACGTCGAGATGCCGGGCGTCGCCTGGGACCTGCTGCCGATGCAGAAGTACCGCGCCCACAACTGGCACTGCTTTGGCGAGGCGAGCCGCGAACCGTACGTCGCGCTCTACACGACGCTCGGTTGCCCGTATCACTGTTCGTTCTGCTGCATCCAGGCGCCGTTCAAGAGCGGCGAGTCGCTCGCCGGCTACAAGGAGAGCGTCAACTCGTATCGCTTCTGGAGTCCCGAACGCGTGCTCGACGATCTGACGGGGCTGGTCGAACGCCACGGCGTTCGCAACGTGAAGATTGCCGACGAGATGTTCGTGCTGAACGCGCGCCACGTGAACGCGATCTGCGACGGCATCGTCGAGCGCGGCCTGTCGCTCAACATCTGGGCCTACGCACGCGTCGACACCGTCAAGGACTCGATGGTCGACAAACTCGCACGCGCCGGCGTGCGCTGGCTCGCCTTCGGCATCGAGGCCGCGAGCGAACGCGTGCGCGCCGACGTCGACAAGGGCTTCGACGACGAACTGGTCTATCGAA
>JANLTC010000234.1:0-8161 GCA_031362725.1 Deltaproteobacteria bacterium
CAAGGCTCGATGAGTCTCGCCGCTCGCCGTGGGCTCGCTACGCGGGAGTGCGGGCCTTATGAGTCTCGCCGCTCGCAGTGGGCTCGCTACGCGGGAGTACGGGCCTTATGAGTCTCGCCGCTCGCCGTGGGCTCGCTACGCGGGAGTGTTAGAGGAGCGGCGCGAGGATCACGAGTCCGTCGCCGAAATCGTAGCGGCGCGTCGGGATCCACTCGAAGCGCGCGAGCGTCCACGGTCGGATCCGCGCGGGATCGCCGAGGAGTTCGTCGAGCGCGATCTCGAGCCGCTCGAGATCGCGCAGTCCCTGGCGTGGCGAAGTCGACCCCGTCGGCACGTGGGCGCCGTAGATCGCGAGTTCCGGCCGATCGGCCACGACATCGAGCAGTCTCCGTGCGGTGTCGCGATAGGCGACGAGATCGCTGCCGGGCGCGAACGCGAACAAGTCGCCCCGGTAGAGATAGTCGCCGGTGAAGAGCTGGCCTCGCTCGGTGTCGTAAAGCGCGAGCGATTCGGGCGTGTGACCGGGGACCGAGAGCACCTGCAACACGCGTCCGCCGAGATCGATGCGAGCGCCCGGCGCCCACCATTCGGTGATGCGAAAGGTCGGCCGCCCCGTCGCGCCATGCTGGAGTATCGACGGCGTGAAAGTGCCGTCGCTCGCGATCCGCGAGCGGATCGTCGGATGATCGAGCGACGCGACCGACTCGAAATCTGGCTGGCCGCCGATGTGGTCGTAGTGCAGATGCGAGAACGCGGCGGTGACCCGGCGATCGGTCAACGCTGCGACGACCGGCCTGATGTCGCGCACACCGGGTCCGGTGTCGAAGAGCACCGCGCGCGTGTCACCGACTAGCAGGTAGTTGACGTTGTGCTGTTCGAAGCGCGGCTCGGCGATCGCGAAGCTGCGCTCGTCGAGTTTCGCGACGGCGTACCAATCATCGAACCACGTGGCGCCCGGCGGGAGCGAAGGCAGCGGCGCCGCCGATTCGCGCGCGTTGCACGCCAGCGTCGCGACGACGCCCACCGCCGCGATCATCAGCACGACTCGATTCCTCACGCTCGACAGCATGCCATACTGCGCAAATGGCCGACTCCATCGCGTACACATGGGGCACGACCGCCGAGGAGCGCGTCCTTCCCTTTCCCGACGACCGCAGCGATGACGCGAGCACCGAGAGGCTGTGGCGTGGCGTTTCGATCGCGGCGCCACCGGCGATCGTGTTCCGTTGGCTCTGCCAACTTCGCGAGGCGCCTTACAGCTACGACTGGCTCGACAACGGCGGTCGCCAGAGCCCCCGCACGCTGACCCCGGGATTGGAGCAGCTCGAGATCGGGCAGGTCGTGATGTCGATCTTTCGGCTCGAAGCGTTCGAGGCGCCCACCCACATCACCGTCGCAACGCGCACCGGCGGTCGCGGCGCGAAACTCTTCGGCGTGTTGCGGGTCACCTACTGGATACGGCCCGAGGCACCGGATCGCGTCCGGCTACTGGTGAAGCTCCGTATCGCCCACGAGACGGGCTGGCTCGTGAGGCTGCGCAACGCCGCTCTCGCCTGGGGCGACCTGGTGATGATGCGCCGGCAGCTGCTGAACCTGAAAGCGCTCGCGGAAGCGTGAGGAGAAAGGGGACGGTCCTCCAAAGGGACGGGCTTGGGACTGGAGGGACAGACCTGGTGGAGGTGTGTCCCCTTTCTCCACAGCCAGTCCTCGATGAGGACCGTCCCCTTTCTCCTCAGTGCAGCGCGTCGGGCTGGCGCAGCTCGAAGCTCGTGATCTCGGCTTGGAACGACGTGCCGCTGGCGGCGCGCATTTCGTAGCGGCCGCGCATGCTGCCCCATGGTGTCGCGAGTGGGCAGCCCGACGTGTATTGGAACGCTTCACCGGGCTGCAGCACCGGTTGCTCGCCGACGACGCCCGGGCCGCGCACTTCCTCGACCTTGCCGGTTGCGTCGGTGATGACCCAGTGGCGCGACAGCAACTGCACCGTCTCGTCGCCGACGTTGCTGATCCGGATCGAGTACAAGAAGAACCACTGACCGAGCTGCGGCGCCGAGTGATCGGCCGCGTAGCTCGCATCGACCTCGATGCAGACGCCGTTGGTCGTAGTCTCGGACGTCGACAATCATCCCCCGCCACGGCGCTGTGCGCCTCGAATCAACCCCGGGTCGACTCTAATAGGCAACGCCGTAGCCGTCGAGAGTGACCCTCGGTCCGCGTGGGCATGCGCGGATCGAGAAGGTATGCTGCGCGCCTCATTCAAGCGTCCGATCGGAGGAATTCATGGCACGCGAAGCCGTCATCGTCGAAAGTGTTCGCTCGGGACTCACCAAGGCCAATCGGGGTTCCTTCAACATCACCGAACCGGCCGACTACCTCGCGCATTGTCTGCGCAGCGTCGTCGAGCGCGTGCCCAACCTCGATCCCGCCGAGATCGAAGACGTCATCACCGGCGTCGGCATGCCCGAGGGTTGCCAGGGCATGAACATCTCGCGCATCGCGGCGATGGCCGCGGGCTTCCCGAAGGAAGTCGCCGCGACCAGCGTGAACCGCTTCTGTTCGTCGGGTTCGCAGGCCGTGATGATGGCGGCGCACTCGATCCTGCACGAAGGCGCCGAGGTCGCGATCGGCGCCGGCGTCGAGACCATCACGATGATGCAGGACGGCACGCAGAACACGCACCGGATGGTCAACAAGACCGCGCAGGCACGGTTCCCCGGGCTGTACTTCCCGATGCTCGCCACCGCCGAAGTGGTCGCCGAGCGCTACAAGGTCTCCCGCGAAGACCAGGACCGCTACGCATTGCAGAGTCAGCAGCGCTACGCCGCTGCGGTCGAGAAGGGATGGATCTCCGACGAGATCGCGCCGATGAAGGCGCGCCGCAAGGTGCAGCCGAAGGACGCCGAGGCCTACGAGGAAGACTGCCTCGTCGATCGCGACGAGTGCGCGCGCGCCGACACCACCTACGAAGGCCTCGCGAAGCTGAAGCCCGTGATGAAGCCGGCCGACCAGGGCGGCACCGTGACGGCCGGCAACGCGTCGCAGCTCTCGGACGGCGCGTCGGCCACGCTGCTGATGAGTTCGGATCGCGCCAAGCAACTCGGCTTGCGCCCGCTCGGCATCTACCGCGGCGCCGCAGTGGCCGGTTGCGGACCGGAAGAGATGGGCATCGGACCGATCTACGCGGTTCCGAAGCTGCTGAAACGCCACGGGCTCACGATGAAGGACATCGACATCGTCGAGCTGAACGAGGCCTTCGCGTCGCAGCTGCTGCAGTGCCAGCGCGTGCTCGAGATCCCGAACGAGAAGCTGAACCCGTGCGGCGGTTCGATCTCGATCGGCCATCCGTTCGGCATGACCGGCTCGCGCCTCACCGGCCTGCTGCTGCGCCAACTGCGCCGGACCGGCGGTCGCTATGGCATCGTCACGATGTGCGTCGGCGGTGGCCAGGGCTTCGCCGGACTCTTCGAAGCCTGCTGAGCGGAGCGCGGAGGCGATGAGCGAAGTGATCAGGTACGAACTCGAGGGCAGCGTCGCGGTGTTGCGCGTGGATGACGGCAAGGCCAATGCCTTCTCGTTCGCGCTGATCGACGCGCTGCACGGCGCGCTCGATCGCGCCGAGAAGGAAGCGAAGGCGCTCGTGTGGCTCGGGCGCGAGCAGCGCTTCTCGGGCGGCTTCGATCTCGGCGTGATGCGCAGCGGCGATCTCGGCGCCGTCGCCAGACTGGTCGCTGCCGGTGGGCGTCTCGCGGCGCGGCTCTACGAGGCGCCGCTGCCGATCGTGATCGGCTGCACCGGACACGCGCTCGCGATGGGCGCCGTCGCTCTACTCGCCGCCGACCTGCGCGTCGGCCCGCTCGGCGATTTCAAGATCGGCCTCAACGAAGTCGCGATCGGGCTCACGCTGCCCACCTTCGCGACCGTACTGGCGCAGGACCGGCTCTCGCCGCGTCATTTGCAGCGCGCGGTCGTGCTGGCCGAGGTCTACGACGGACCGGGCGCCGTCGAGGCGGGCTTCCTCGATCTGGTCGCACCGGTAGACCGGGTCGGCGAGGTCGCGATCGAAGCGGCCGCCCGACTCTCCGAGCTACACCTCGGTGCACACAACGCGACCAAGCGTCGCGTGCGCAAGGCCACGCTCGCGGTGCTGCACGAGAGCCTCGACGAAGACCTATCGGACATCGGACAGGTCGACAGCTGAGCGCAGCGCGCGCAGCCGCGCGAGTGCCCGGACCCGCGCTCCGACTAGGTCTCTGCCCGGCCGTCGAGTCGATGCGCCTTGCGACCGCCACGCGCCGGTTTTTCTGCGCCGATGCGTACACCGAGCAGTGCGCGACAGGTATCGAGACAGCGCTCGAGCAGCGCTCGCGCGCCGTCGTGAAGATCCGCCGATTGCTGCACGTACGCGACATTGCGTTCCATGTCCTCGGCCGACCAGCCGCGACTGTGCGCGATGAACGGGAACGGCGGGAACTGACAGCCGAGTTCGCTGAAGAACGTCAGCATCTGCCCGGCAACACCCTGCACGTTGTCCTGACCGCCGGTGATGACGAGGCCCACGACCTTGTTCCGCAGCAGGATGCGGTCCGCGATCGTCTCCTGGTTCTGCACGCAGTTCATCCGCTCGACCATCTTGTAGTAGAGCGACGACGCGGCGCCCCAGCGGATCGGCGTCGCCACCAGCACCACGTCGGCCCAGTTCACGACACCCTCGTAGACGCGATCCATCTGATCGCTCGGGTCCATCTGTGTGATCGAGCACGGCCAGGTGCAGGCGCGCGCGCTCTTCGAGTAGTAGCCCTCGCAGTGTCGGAACTGGAGCTCGCGCAGCTTGATCGTGCGCGTCTCGGCGCCGAGCGCGGCAGCGCGCGCGACGGCCGTGTCGAGCAGCTCGTCGGAGGTGGAGAAGCGCGGGTTCGCGACGTCCATCCCGGTCGTCGAGATGCCGAGCACGCGCAACGGCGCATCGAGTGCGGGGCCGCCCGGTTCGCCGCGCCGGATCAGCGTGGCGAGCGGATGCGGGGCGTGCGCATGTTTGCGACGCGGTGTCGAGGCTTGCACCGCGACGAAGACGCGCCCCGCGCGCACGTCGACCACATGGGTCGGGACCTGGTCGTTCTCGTAGCCCGGCTCGCCGCGGCCCGATTCGCAGTGGAACTTCCAGTGATGCCACGGGCAGACGACCCACTCGCCGTCGAGCGTGCCGTCGCCGAGCGGGCCACCGACGTGATTGCACACGCCCGAGATTGCCGAGAAGCGACCGTCCCGATACACGAGCGCGATCCGGGTGCGGCCCGCCATCACGCTCTGGAGCGGCCGGCGCGCCAACTCCTCGGCGGGGCCAACGTCGACGAATCCCGCTCCGGAGTCTCCGCTGCTCGCTCGGCCTCGACTCGCCTCGGTCATCGGGCGCCCTCCCCGGTCCTTCAATACACGATCGATTCGGGGGGCGCCCCGTGTATGCTCGCAGCATGACGAGTTCGCAGGCCGCGCCGCTGAGCTACGAGATCCAAGGGCGCCGCGTCACGATGCCCGTCGTCGTGCGCGACGCCTCGGCCTCGGTGGCGACCTTCCTGGTGTCGTCGCGCATCGCGCGGCGGCTCGTGCCAGACGCCTTCGAGGTGGTCGAGCTGTTGCCGCGTCGAACCCCGCTGGCGGTCGCGGTGATCGACTACCGCGACAACGACCTCGGCGACTACGACGAGGTGTCGCTGACGTTCTTCGTGCGGCCGAAGCGAGGCCCGCTGACGCTGCCGTGGGTCGGAGCCTGGATCGACCTGCTGCGCGGCAAGCTCGGCACCTACATCTGGAAGCTCCCGGTGAACCAGAGCTTCACCTGCGACGCGGGTCGCAGCATCTGGGGCTTCCCGAAGAGCGTCGAGTCGATCGAGATCACGCGCGAGAGCGGCAACGTGCGCTGCCGACTCGCGATGGACGGCGCGCACGTGCTGACGCTGTCGGTTCCGCATGGCGGAAACCGCACGCTGCCCGATCAGGATCTCGCGACCTACACGTTGATCGAGGGCGTCCCACACTGCACGCGCTTCATTCAGGGCGGCAGCGGCGTCGGCTTCGCACTCGGCGGCGCACGCATCGAGCTCGGCACGCACCCAATCGCCGACGATCTCGGCCAGCTCGGCCTGCCCAAGCGGGCCCTATTCTCGATGCACACCGAACACATGCACGGCCGCTTCGAGGCCCCCGAAAAGCTCTGACCGCCTCTCCCCCTTCCCGCCTAGCGAGCCAACGCCGCGCGGCGAGACTTCATCCGCACAAAGCTCCTCCCGCGTAGCGAGCCAACGGCGAGCGGCGAGGATCATGAGGACGCATCCCGCGTAGCGAGCCAACAGCGAGCGGCGAGATCCATAAGGCCCGCTGTGTGTGCTATTCCGCGCTGCGACTCGAAGCGGAGGTCCGGAATGCTCGAGCGCCTGCTGCCGAAGAAGAACGAGTTCTTCGCGCTTTTCTCCCACCACGCAACGCTGTGCGTGAGCGGCGCCGGCAAGTTACGCGAGATGCTCGATGATCTCGGCAAGGCAGAAGCGCACGCCGCCGGCATCCACGTCATCGAGCATGAAGCAGACGGGATCTGCCAGCAGGCGATGGAGCTGCTGCACACCTCGTTCATCACGCCGATCGATCGCGGCGACATCCACCGGATCGCGAGTCGCCTCGACGACATCCTCGATCACATCGAGGCGACCGCCCAGAATCTCTGGCTCTACGACGTGACGGCCGCGCGCCCGGAAGCACACGAGATGGCCGTCCATCTCGTCGAAGCCACGCACGCGATGAAGGCCACCGTCGATGCGCTGGCGAAGCGTCCCGGCTCCGAGCACATCCGCGAGCTTTGCCGCGCGGTGAAGCAGGTCGAGAAGCAGAACGACCGCCTGCTGCGGCGCGCGATCGCCCACCTGTTCCAGCAAGAGCAGGATCCGAAGACGCTGATCAAGTGGAAGGAGATCTTCGAGAACATCGAAAGCGCCATCGATCGCTGTGAGGACGTCGCCAACGTGATCGAGGGCGTGGCGCTCGAGAACGACTGATGGACTTCCTGCTCATCGCGGTGATCGTCATCGCTCTCGTCTTCGACTTCACCAACGGCTTCCATGACGCCGCCAACGCGGTCGCGACGTCGATCTCGACCCGCGCGATCCCGCCCAACGTCGCACTGGCAGGAGCCGCGATCCTCAACGTGGTGGGCGCCGTCGTTTCGACGCATGTCGCGGCGACACTGGCGAAGGGCATCGTCGATCCCGGCGTCGTCACGAACCCGGTGATCCTCGGCGGTCTCGTCGGTGCGATCGTGTGGAACCTGCTCACCTGGTGGTGGGCGCTGCCGTCGAGTTCCTCGCACTGCCTGATCGGCGGCATCGCCGGCGCGGTGCTGGCGACGTCCGGGCCCGATCACGTGCTGTGGTCCGGCATCCTGCACAAGGTGCTGATCCCGACGCTGATTGCGCCGCTCGTCGGCTTCTCGATCGGGATCCTGCTGATGGTCGCCATCTACTGGATCTTCCGGAACGCGAACCCGGGTCGCCTGATGCGGCGCTTTCGGCTCGCCCAACTGGCTTCCGCTTCAGTGATGGCCTTCAGCCATGGCTCGAACGACGCGCAGAAGACGATGGGCGTGATCACGCTGGCGCTATTCGCGGGGGGCCACCTGCCCGCTCTCGAAGTGCCGCTCTGGGTGAAACTCGCCTCCGCGCTGACGATCGGCCTCGGCACCTATTCGGGCGGTCGACGCATCATCCGCACGCTCGGCATGCGGCTCGTCAAACTGACGCCTGCGCACGGATTCGCCGCCGAGACCGCTGCGTCCGGCGTGCTGCTGGCAACGGCCTACCTGGGCTTCCCCGTATCCACGACGCACGTCATCACGACGTCGGTGATGGGCGTTGGCGCGACGCAGCGCCTGTCGGCGGTGAAGTGGGGACTATCGCTCGACATCTTCGCCGCGTGGATCGTCACGCTGCCGGCCGCAGGGCTGGTCGGCGCGCTCTGCGCAAAGGCAGCCGTCTGGATCTTCACGTGAGCCGGCCTTATGAGCTTCGCCCCACGCCCCAAGCGCCCTAAGCCGGTGCCCGCCCTACCCCCGAAGGGTGCAACCGCGCGGGGCGCAGTCCCAGCGGGCCAAAAACCGGGGGCCCCCCCGCAAAACACA
>JANLTC010000284.1:0-6475 GCA_031362725.1 Deltaproteobacteria bacterium
GTCGAGTCGCATCCGCTGACGGAGTACAGGATCCCGGAAGCGGCCTTGTGAATCTCGCCGCTCGCCTGTGGCTCGCTACGCGGGAGGCGCCCTCATGATGTCTCGCCGCTCGCCTGTGGCTCGCTACGCGGGATTAGCCGAGCCCCAGTCGCGCGAGTTGGTCGTCTGGCGCTTGCACCTCGGCGAGCGCTGACCGCAGCAGGTCTTCGGCGCGCCGCTCGTGTGTCGTGCCCGCGAGGTTCTCTTCTTCGCCGGGATCATTCGCGAGATCGAAGAGCTGCGCGCCGCGGAACGCTCCGTACGCCCAGAACGGCAGGAAGTCGCCATCGCGGAACGGCTGGCGGATCACCGGGACGTTGGTGCCCGGCATCCGATCGAGCACCGCGCGGTCGTCGGGTGGCGGCAGGCGCAGCTGCGGATGTCCGTGCACCGGCATCGTCGACCAGCGATTCGACCACATCGAGAGCGGTTCGTTCTTTCCGATCGGCGCGCGTGCGTACTTGTGGTCGTCGCCGATCACGTGGACTTCGCGGCCCCAGATGCCGGAGAGCGCCCACTCGCGGATCGACGTCGCTTCGCCGCGGAGTAGTGGCAGCAGCGAGCGACCGTGGACGGGATGCGTCGCGTGGGCGCCAAAGACGTCGAGCAGTGTCGCGTGCAGATCGACCGCGGTGGTCAGCGCATCGACCGCGCGCGGCGCTTCGCCCGGCCAGCGCACGAGCAACGGGATGTGCCCGAGCGGCTCGAAGATCGGCGACGCCGGCTTGCCCCAGGTGTCCTTCTCGCCGAGGTAGTGGCCGTGATCGGTGGTGACGAACACGGCGGTGTCGTCCGCGAGGCCGCTTCGATCGAGCGCATCGAGTACGCGGCCGAACCACGCGTCGATCATCGTCAGCTTGCCGCCGTAGCTGGCGCGGATCTGGCGAGCCTGGCGCTCGCTGAGGATTCCCTTCGCGAGCGCGCCGACGACGTACGGCGGCCAGATCAGATGCGCGCCTTGCCACGTGTCGTCGTACATCGACGCGTACGGCTCCGGCGTGTCGAACGGCTCGTGCGGATCGAACTCGTCGACGAAGAGCAGGAAGCGATCGTGGTGCGGCGCGTCGCGCTCGAGCCAGCGCGCGGCGGCGCTGAGCGTGCGCGGACCCGGGAAGTCGGCTTCATCGCGAAAGAAGCCGCGCGAGTTGTCGTATGGCAGCCAACCGCGCCCGAAGCCCGGGGCGCCCGCCCAGCTCGGGTCGGGCCGCGTGCGCCACGGATCGCCCTCGTGGCCGCGCTCGTATTCCCACGCGCTGAACTCGCAGTGGTAGTTCTCGCCGCCGGTTTCGAACAGATGTGGGTGATCGGTGACCAGCATCGTCGTCACGCCAGCCGCGCGCAGCGATGCGGTCAGCGGCTCTTCCCAGACTTCGATCGAGCCCCAGGGTCGCCACAGGAAGTCGAGTGAACCGACGAGCAGGTCGTGGCGCGCGGGCATGCAGGGCAGCGAACCGGCGTAGTGACGCTCGAAGCGCAGCGCGCCCGCCGCGAAGCGATCGAGGTTCGGCGTCGCGAACTCGCGCCCGCCGTAGGCGCCGAGCAGGTGGCGGCAGAGCGAGTCGAGCAGGATCACGACGACGCGCTGCGGCTGGGCGACCGCGCCGCGCGTCGCTTCCTGCTCCGTGCTCAAAGACCGCGAATCAGCAGTTCGCCGATCTGCACCGCGTTCAGCGCGGCACCCTTCGCGAGTTGATCGCCGACGACCCACAGCGCGAGGCCGCAACCACCCTCGACCGAGATGTCTTCGCGCACGCGGCCGACGAAGACGTCGTCCTGTTCGGTGACCTCGAGCGGCGTCGGATAGATCTCGGACGCGGGATCGTCGTGCACCTGCAGGCCGGCGGCCTTGTGCAGCACGTCGAGCGCGGCCTGCCGCGTCGCCGGCTTCTCGAACTCTAGGTTCAGCGACACGGCGTGCGACCGGAACACCGGCACGCGTACGCAGGTAGCGGTCGCGCGCAGACCCGGGTGGTGCAGGATCTTCCGCCCTTCCCACGGGAACTTCATCTCTTCCTTGGTGTAGAAGTTGTCCTGCACCGCATCGATGCGCGGGATCACGTTGAACGCGATCTGCTTCGGCTGGTGCTTCACCTCGAGCGGGCGGCCGGCGACCCAGTCGTGCACTTGCTTCTCGAGTTCAGCCATTGCCTGCGCGCCGGCGCCGCTGATCGCCTGATAGCTCGACATCACCGCGCGCCGCAGGCCGAATGCGCGGTGCAGCGGCGCCATCGCCATCAGCGCGACGATCGACGTGCAGTTGGGGTTCGCGATGATGCCCTGGTGGGTGAACGCGTCGTCCGGGTTGATCTCGGGAATCACCAGCGGGACGTCGTCGACGTAGCGGAACGCGCTGGAGTTATCGATGACGACGGCGCCCGCGGCCGTCGCCGCCGCCGCAAACGCCTTGCTCTGGCTGGCACCGGCGCTGAAGTACGCATGATCGACCCCAGCGAACGATGTGGCCGTCAGCTCCTCGACCTCGATGGCTTCGCCGCGAAAGCGCAGCGTCTTGCCGACGCTTCGCTTGCTCGCGAGCAGCGACAGCTTCCGGATCGGGTAGGCGCGCTTCTCGAAGAGCCGCAGGAAGTCCGCGCCGACTGCGCCGGTCGCCCCAGCGATCGCAACATGTAGACCCGACATCGTAGTCCCCGGTTCAAGAACGCGGCCGAACATAGGGAAGCGACTCGGGATTCGCACAGTTCGGGATCACTTGCGGGGGCCGGGGCAGGGCGACGCTGAACGCGCGCGTCGAACTCTCGGAGTTCCCCGGTTCGCGCAACGAGCGCGTCTTCGAGCACGCCGGGGCGCAACCACCCGGACGATTGCGGCATCGGAAGACCACACGCCCGTGAGGTTCCCCGATGTATCTCGCACTGCGATTCGCCGCCCTCGCACTGTTCGCCGCCGGCGTCCTGCTTTCGTCCGCGGCCGTGGCAATCGAGCCGATCGAGCAGAGCTGGCGCGGCGTTGCGATCGACGGCACGGATCCCGTCGGCTACTTCCGCGATGGACGAGCCGTCGCCGGCTCGAAGGACTTCGAGTTCGCGTGGAACGGCGCGACCTGGCGTTTCGCGAGCGCGGAACACCGCGATGCGTTCCGCGCCGCGCCCGATCGCTTTGCACCGCAGTACGGCGGCTACTGCGCCTGGGCCGTCGGACACGGCTACACCGCGAGCACCGACCCCGAGGCGTGGTCGATCGTTGGCGGAAAGCTCTATCTCAACTACAGCCGCGACGTGCAGGCGATGTGGGAACCCGGGAAGGCGCAGTGGATCGAGCGCGCCGACGCGCAATGGCCGAAACTGCGCGAAGCGCGCTGAGCGCGAACCTCAGCCCACGCCGTCGAGGAATTGCTGCAGCGAGCGCTTCACCTGCGCTGCGCGATCGCCCTGCCAACCGCGGATCGCCGTCAGCACCAGGAACGCCTGTTCGGGCAATGCCGAGGCGCCATCGCGTTCGACCCCGAGCAGCGCATCTTCCGCCATGCGGCGCACCGATCCGTTCGGACACTGGTTCACGACCGCGACGAAACATTCGACGACGCCGAGCGTGCGGCTCGGGTCGCGCGCCTCGGGCGGCGCGCTCAAGGCGCATCCTCGACTGCGAAGCCGAGCGCGCACGAAAGCTCGCCGAGTGCTTGCGCCTCGTCGTCGACCTTGATCGTGATCATGCCCAGCGCGCGCGCCGGCTTCAGGTTGCGGCCGATGTCGTCGAGGAACACCGTCTCGGTCGCGACCGCACCGAGCCGCGCGAGCGCGATCGGGTAGATGCGAGGGTCGGGCTTGCGGAGTCCCTCGACGGCGGACTCGACGATCACGTCGAAGACGCCGCCGAGCCAGTTGCGCTGGCGGGTGCCATCGCCGATCCAGTTGTTGGTGAGCGCGGCGGTGCGGAGCCCATGCGCGCGGATCGTGGCGATCGCGGACAGCATGCGCGGACGCGGCTGCGCGGCGACTGCGATGCGTTCCATCATTGCGCGCGCCGAGAGCGGCCCGCCGGCGGCGGCGCACTCCGCATCGAAGAGCGGATAGAACGCGTCGAGCGCGACCTCGCCACGCTCGAGCCGCGACCAGGCGCCGCTTGCGCCAGTCGCAACGACCTGACGGTTCACGAAGCCGGCCTCGATGCCGAGTTCGCGCTCGTAGCCGGCAATCGCGTGCAGGGGGGAACCCATCACGACGCCGCCGAGGTCGAAGATCACTGCGTTCGGTCGAGTCACCAACGGCAACCTAGACGGCTGCTGATGAATCTCAAGTCGCGGGATGCGGAGCGACTCGAGTCCGAGGCCCGCGGGGACGGCTCGCGTCCACGCCCGATTGCGGAACAGACCGTCTGCCGAGGTGCCCGCAAGCGCTTCGAAGCGCACGCGCTACCCACAGCCGCTCCCCGTGCTGGTTTCCTCGGCACGCTGCAGCGAACGAGCTCGAAAGTCGTGACCGTGGCCAACACTTCGGCGATTCGAACCCACGCGACGCAGCCTGGCTGCGTCGGCGTCCCGTCGAGCGGGTTGCCGTTCACCGCACCGTGGTTGCTCGCGCCGATGGAGGGCGTGACCGAGCCGTGTTTTCGCGACGTCGTGCTCGCCCGCAACGCAGCGACGGAGCTCGGCGGCGCATTCACCGAGTTCGTGCGCGTATCCGAAGTGCCGACGCCGCCGCACGTGTTGCGGCGCCACCTCGGACCGCAGCGCTTCGACGCGCCGGTCGGCTTGCAGTTGATGGGTTCGGATCTCGCCAAACTCGCCGCGACGGCGCAGCGCGCGGTCGCCTGCGGCGCGCCACTCGTCGATCTGAACTTCGGTTGTCCCGCGAAGGGCGCGATCCGCGGTTGCGCGGGCTCGGCGTTGCTCAAGGATCCGGCCGCGGTCGAGCGCGTCGTGCGAGCCGTCGCACGCGCGCTGCCTTCGACCCCGGTGACCGCAAAGATCCGCGCCGGCTACGACGACGCCAGCCAGCTCGAAGAACTCGCGCGTGCGGTGGAAGCGGGCGGTGCGGCGCTCCTGACGGTGCACTGCCGCACGCGTGCCGAAGCGTATCAACCGCAGGTCGACTGGAAGCGAATCGCGCGCGCCGTCGCTGCGGTTTCGATCCCGGTGTGTGGCAACGGCAGTGCATCGACCCACGCGGACTTGCAGCGCATGCGCGATGAGACCGGCTGCGCCTTCGTGATGGTCGGACGCGGCGCACTCGCCGATCCGTGGATCTTCTCGGGCAGGCAGGTGTCGCGCGCAGATGCGGCTCGCTTTCTGCTCGACTACGTCGACGCGATGCGCACGCGCGCCCAGTTCCCCGTCGGCGGGATTCTCGCGCGCCTCAAGCAACTCTTTCGCCACTGGACGGCCGGCGGACTCTTCGCCGAAGACGAGCGCCGCGCATGGCTCCAGCAGAGCGACGGCGCAGGTCTGCTCGCCCGACTCGCGAGCGATGCGCAGGCCTAGGCCCGACGGGCTTTCCGCGCCGGGTGGGCCGCGCTATCTCCGTTCGCAGCAAAGAGCCGTCGCACCTCGACAAATCACGCAAATCACGAATTCCTGCAGCGGACCCATCGCAGCCGATGGGCATCGGGGAGCACATCGATGATCAAGGGATATGCCGGACGCGTTCTCGAAGTCGATCTCCGGACGCAGAGCTTCTTCTTTGCGCCGCTCGACGAGGAGATCGCGCGCCTCTACATCGGCGGCAAGGGCTACGGAACGCGACTGCTCTACGACCGCACCCCCGCCGGCATCGATCCGCTCGGGCCCGACAACCTGCTGATCTTCGCGACCGGTCCGCTGAATGGCTCGGTTGCGCCGCAATCGAATCGCTTCGCGGTGATCTGCAAGAGCCCGCTCACCGGCGGGATCGGCAACGCGACCTGTGGCGGATCGTTTGCGCTGGGCATGAAGAAGGCCGGCATCGACATCCTGATCGTCAAGAACCGCGCCGATCGGCGGCTGCGCCTCGAGATCGACGGCGATGGCGACACAGTCGAGTTCCTCCCCGCGGACGATCTCTGGGGCAAGGGCACCTACGAGACCCAGAAGCTGCTCTCGCGCAAACATCAACACGCTGTGATCGGACCGGCCGGCGAGAACCTCGTGCTCTTCGCGGGTATCGTCAGCAACGAGCGCATCGCCGGACGCACGGGCGTCGGCGCGGTGATGGGATCGAAGTTGCTGAAGGCCGTCTCGGTGCGCGGATCGCGCAAGCTCGACATGGAGGATCCCGAGAAGTTCAAGGCCTACACGAAGGAGGTGCGCAAACTCTTCAAGGACCATCCGGTTCTCGGCGAGAGCATGAAGCGCTTCGGCACCGGGGCATCGTCAACACCACCAACGGTCGCAACATCCTTCCGACGCGCAACTTCCAGAAGGGGCACTTCGATCGCGCGATGGACATCTCGGGCGAGTTCATCGAAGACCACGAGCTGAAGGGCGTGAAGACCAGCTGCATCC
>JANLTC010000317.1:0-21877 GCA_031362725.1 Deltaproteobacteria bacterium
GGGCTCGAAGCACGCCACGGTCTTCTTCGTGACGTCGTTCATGACCTCGTCGAGCGTGTAGCCCACGGCGAGGCGGGCGGCGATCTTCGCGATCGGGAACCCGGTCGCCTTGGCCGCGAGCGCGGACGACCGAGACACGCGCGGGTTCATCTCGATGATCAGCATCCGGCCGGTGGCCGGATCGACGGCGAACTGCACGTTGCTGCCGCCGGTGTCGACGCCGATCTCACGGATGCAGGCGATCGACGCGTCGCGCATCAGCTGGTACTCGCGATCGGTCAGCGTCTGCGCGGGCGCCACCGTGATCGAGTCGCCGGTGTGCACGCCCATCGGATCGAAGTTCTCGATCGAGCAGATGATCACGACGTTGTCCGCGGTGTCGCGCATCACCTCGAGCTCGTATTCCTTCCAGTACAGCACGCTCTGCTCGAGCAGGATCTGGTGGCGCGGCGATTGCTGCAGGCCCCAGCTTACGACCTTGTCGAACTCCTCGTCGGTGTAGGCGATGCCTGCGCCGGCGCCGCCCAGCGTGAACGACGGCCGGATGATCGCGGGCAATCCCACCAGCGGCAGCAGCGCGCGCCCTTCCGCCACGGTGTGCACATAGCCCGAACGCGGCGTCGAGAGCCCGATCTTCTCCATCGCGGCGCGGAACAGCAGGCGGTCCTCGGCCTTGTTGATCGCGTCTACCTTGGCGCCGATCAGCTCGACGCCATACTTCGCGAGCACGCCGGCTTCGTGCAGATCGAGCGCGAGGTTGAGAGCGGTCTGCCCTCCGATCGTCGGCAGCAATGCGTCGGGGCGGTCGCGCGCGATGATCTTCTCGAGGCTCTCGACCGTCATCGGCTCGACGTAGGTGCGGTCGGCCGTCTCCGGATCGGTCATCACCGTCGCGGGATTCGAGTTGACGAGGACGACCTTGTAGCCCTCTTCGCGCAGCGCTTTGCAGGCCTGCGTTCCCGAGTAGTCGAACTCGCAGGCCTGGCCAATCACGATCGGCCCGGAGCCGATCACCAGGATCGTGTGGATGTCGGTGCGCCTCGGCACGCTCTAGTTCCCCCTCGCGACGGCCGCGCCCGTGACGGCCTCGCCGGCCTTCTTGCGCAACACCATCTCGCGGAAGCGTCCGAAGAAGTAGCCGGCATCATGCGGGCCTGGTGACGCTTCCGGGTGATACTGCACCGAGAAGATCGGACGCGTCGCGTGGGCGAGTCCCTCGACGGTGCCGTCGTTCAAGTTGATGTGCGTGATCTCGACCGGCTCGCCAGCGGCGCGCAGCGAATCGGCGTCGACCGCGTAGCCGTGGTTCTCCGCGCAGATCGCAACCTTCTTCGTCGCGAGATCCTGGCCGGGCTGATTGCCGCCGTGGTGGCCGAACTTCAGCTTCTTCGTGGTGCCGCCGAGCGCGAGCCCGAGGATCTGGTGGCCGAGGCAGATGCCAAAGATCGGCAGGCCGCGATCGGCGAGTTCGCGCACGATCGGCCGCACGCCCTCCACCGCCGCCGGATCGCCGGGTCCGTTCGACAGGAAGATCGCGTCGGGCTGGTAGCCGAGCACCTGCTCCGCCGGGGTGCGCGCCGGCACGACCGTGACGTCGAAGCCGTGTTCCACGAGCAGTCGCAGGATGTTCCGCTTCACGCCGTAATCGAATGCGACGAGCTTCAGCTTCGGCTCGGGCCGCGCCGAGCGCGGCACCTGACCGTTGACGCCGGCCCAGATGCCTTTACTCCACGCGTAGGCTTCCTTGCAGGTGACGCCCGCAACGAGATCGCGACCATCGAGGATCGGCGCGGCCTTCGCAGCGGCGATCAGCTTCGCGGCGTCCTGCTGCGCGGGATCCGTCGACACCACGCCGTTCTGGAAGCCGAGGTCGCGGATGCGCCGCACCAGCGCCCGCGTGTCGATGCCGGCGATGCCCGGCACGTTCCAGCGTCGCAGGAAACCTCCCAGCGATTCCGTCGAGCGCCAGTTGCTCGGCGCATCGAAGACTTCCTTCGCGACGAACGCCGACAGGAACGGCCGCTTCGATTCGTCGTCTTCGGGGTTGATCCCGACATTCCCGATCTGTGTGTAGGTCATCGTGACGATCTGACCGGCGTACGAAGGATCGGTGAGGATCTCCTGGTAGCCAGTCATGCTGGTGTTGAAGCAGACCTCGCCGGCCGCGACCGCCTCGGCGCCGAAGGCAGTGCCGCGGTAGATCGTGCCATCCGCGAGCGCGAGCATCGCGGGCTTCGGCGGACGCAGCGTTGCACTCACGGCAGCAGCACTCCTCGTTCGACGTCCCAGACCAGCGTTCCGCCGACCAGCGTGGCGATCGCGCAGCCAACCATGTCGCACCCGGCCCACGGCGAATTGCGACTCTTCGAGAAGCCCTTCGCCGGGTCGTAGATCCAGCGCCGCTGCGGATCGATGATCGCAATGTCGGCCGCCGCGCCGACCGCCAGCGACCCGCCGGCTCGATGGATGATGCGCGCCGGATTCGTCGAGAGGCGCCGCACCCATTCGAGCGGCGTGATCTCGCCCGCGCGCACCAGATCGAGCGTCACGGGTATGGCAGTCTCGAGACCGATCACGCCGGGCGGTGCCGCGGTGAACTCGACGTCCTTCTCGTGCACCGCGTGCGGCGCATGATCGGTGGCGATCGCGTCGATCGTGCCGTCAGCGAGACCCGCGCGGCAAGCGGCGACGTCCTTCGCCGAGCGCAGTGGCGGAGCCATCTTGGTGTTGGTGTCGTAGCCGAGCGTCGCTTCGTCCGTGAGCGTCAGATGGTGCGGCGTCACCTCGGCGGTGACGTGGACACCGCGCTCGCGAGCGCTGCGGATCAGATCGACCGCGCCCGCGGTCGATACGTGCGCGACGTGCAGATGCGCGCCCGAAAGCTCCGCCAGCAGGATGTCGCGCGCGACGTGGATCACCTCGGCAGTCGCGGGATTGCCCGGCAGGCCGAGTCGCGTCGAGACGGGACCCTCGTTCACGACCCCTTCGCGCACCAACGTGCGGTCTTCGGCGTGGGTGATGATCGCGACCCGGGCGAGCTGCGAATACTCGAGTATGCGCCGCATCACACCCGAGTCCATGATCGTCTTGCCGTCGTCCGAAAGCGCGACGCAGCCGGCGTCGACGAGCGCGACCATCTCGGTCATCACCTCGCCGCCTAGGCCGCGCGTCGCAGCGCCCACCGGGTAGACGCGCGCTGGCGATTCCTGGCGCGCGCGATCGAGGATGTACTCGGTGACGGAGGGGTCGTCGTTCACCGGCTGCGTGTTCGCCATGCACACCACGGCGCTGAAGCCGCCCGCCACGGCTGCGCGACCGCCCGACGCGATGTCTTCCTTGTACTCCTGACCCGGCTCGCGCAGGTGCACGTGCAGGTCGATGAAGCCCGGGCCGACCCACGCGCCGGCAGCTTCGATCACTTCGCCACCCGACGCCGCGAGTCCCGCACCGACGGCCGCGATCTTGCCATCTTCGATGAGCACGTCGGCGATCTCGTCGCGACCCATCGAAGGGTCGAGCACGCGTCCGCCGCGGATCCAGATTCGCCCGCTAGCCATCCGTTTCTTCTTTCATCCCTCGCGCGACGCTTTGCGGCCGGCGAACTGGTAGAGCACGGCCATCCGCACCGCGACGCCGTTGCGCACCTGATCGAGGATCACGCTCGGGCGGCGATCGGCGAGATCGTGCGCGATCTCGACGCCGCGGTTGATCGGTCCCGGGTGCATCACGATCACGTCGTCCTTCGCGTAGCGAAGCTTCGCGCGGTCGATGCCGAAGGTGCTCGCGTACTCGCGGATGCTCGGGAAGAAACAGCCGTCGAGCCGCTCTTGTTGAATGCGCAGCACCATCACCACGTCGGCACCTTCGAGCGCTTCGCGGAGTGAGGTATACGCCTTCGCACCGAGCGACTCGATGCCGGCCGGCAGCATCGTCGGCGGCGCCGCGAGCCTGACTTCGGCGCCGAGCTTCGTGAATGCATACAGATTCGAGCGCGCGACGCGCGAATGCGTGATGTCGCCGATGATCGTCACGGTGAGCCCGTCGAAGCGACCCTTCTCCTGCTTCACGGTGAAGCAGTCGAGCAGCGCCTGGGTCGGGTGTTCGTGGGCACCATCGCCCGCGTTGATCACAGGCGCCGCGAGCGCGTCGGCGAGCCGCTTCGGAACGCCCGCGACCTTGTGCCGCACGATCACCGCGTCGGGGTCCATCGCATCGAGCGTCATCGCGGTGTCGAGGATGCTCTCGGCCTTGGTCAGGCTCGACGACGACGGCGTGAAGTTGACGACGTCCGCCGACAGCCGCTTCCCGGCGATCTCGAAACTGGTGCGGGTGCGCGTCGACGATTCGAAGAACAGGTTGATCAGCGTGCGGCCGCGCAGCGTCGGCACCTTCTTCACGTCGCGGCGCCCGACTTCCTGCATCCGCTCGGCGGTCTCGAGAATGCGCTCGAGGTCCGCGCGATCGAGGTCTTCGATGCCGAGCAGGTCGCGTCCCGTCATGCACCACCCCCGTGTGTGTCGAGGATCACCACTTCGAGCGGGCCTTCGAGATCACCCGCGAGGCCGCGCAGCTTCACGCGCTCGTCGCGCTGCGTCGGCACGTTCTTGCCGACAAAATCAATCTTGATCGGCAGCTCGCGGTGACCGCGATCGACGAGGCCGACCACTTGCACCGAGCGCGGGCGGCCAAAGTCCATCAGCGCATCCATTGCCGCGCGGATCGTGCGGCCGGTGCTGACGACGTCGTCGACCAGCACCACGACGCGATCGTCCACCGCGGAAGGCATCTCGGTGCGGCGCAGCGGCGGGCGCTCGCCGCTCGCGACGAGGTCGTCGCGGTAGAGCGTCGTATCGAGGATCCCGACGGGCACGTCGAGACCGGTGATCGCGAGCACCTGCGCGGCGATGATCCGCGCGAGCGGCACGCCACCATTCGGAATCGCGACGAGATAGAGATCTCGGGGCGTTTCGTTGCGCTCGACGACCTCGTGCGCGATGCGCACCAGTGCGCGGCGGATCGCAGCGTCGTCGAGCACCACGCGCGCGTCATCTGCGGACGCCCGAATCGGCGCCGCGGCGGATGCATCGATGGCTGTGGTGGGAGCTTTGGTCGCAGAGTGGGGGTCGGCCACGTTCGCACCTTTATCCGACTCGCAGGACGGACTTAAAAGGCTTTGATGTCGGGGCGCAGGATGCCGTTGGTGGCGGGGAGCGTCAAGCAGCGATCGTCTGCGCCCCGCGGCACCCGTATCGGGGGCAGAGATCGGCGAGTAGGATTCCGCGATCGGTGCGGACTCGCAGGACAGGAGCCTCATGCTTCGAACACGATCCCAGCGGCGTGTGCCGCACCTCGCCGTTGCCGCTGCCTTGGCAACGCTGCTCTTCGCGCCCGGCGCGCGGGCCCAGAACCTGATTCCGAACTCCGCCTTCTCGTCGCTCTTCATGCTCAGCGGTGGCAGGATTTGATCGGCTCCATGTGGTCTTCCATCGACAGCAACGAGGTTCCCAACTCGGGGTCCGTCCGCGTCCCGAACTCGCAGAACTTCGTCGCGCATGGAATCGAATCCGTGTGTCTCCCCATCGAAGCAGGGAACGCGTACCGCGTAGCGGCCTCGGCACTGTGGATCGACGCCGAATCCTCGATGACCGGCGCCGTTCAGTTACGCGTCGAGTTCTACCAGAATGGCAGCTGCCAGCCCGGCGGCAGCAGATTCGCGGATAGCACGGGTCTCGTGAGCATCGCGTCCGACGCCTGGCGGCACGTCGAGGTCGTCTTAACGGCGCCCGCCGGATCCTCTTCGGCGACGGTGAATCTGTGGAACTGGAAGGATACTGGCGCGGGAACCTTCGTCGCGTACTTCGACGATGCGGAACTCGTCTCGTTGCCCGAGCCGAACGAGAGCCTGCTCGGAATCGAAGCCGTCGCGTCGCTCAGCGGGTTGCGCAGCAGACGACGCTCGGCGAACCGACCGCGCTAGGCCCGCCGTAGAGACGCACTACTGGATCGAGTTCCCCAGCCGATCCCAACGCATCCGGTTCTTCATCAGGTCCCACCAGTGCAGCGGATTGAGAAGCTGCAACCAGGGACCGTCCCAATCCCAGGACCAGTAGAGCAGGAACGCTGGGCCCTTCATTTCGGCAAGGCGCACGGTGCCCCAGAAGCGGCTGTCGTTCGAGTAGTCGCGGTTGTCGCCCATCATGAAGTAGCGGCCTGCGTCGATTTTGGTCGGCGCGATGTCATGACCCGGCGAGCGCTTGTCGTCGAGGATGGTGTGAACGTGGCCCTCGAGATCCTCGTCTTCGATGCGCAACGTCCGGCTGGCCTCGTCGCGGAAGTCGGCGCCGGTGTCGGTCGTCTTCATCGGCTGGCCATTCACGTAGAGATCGCCGCTGCGCACCTCGATCGTGTCGCCGGGCAGGCCGACGAGCCGCTTCACGAACTGATCGCGCGGCAAGTCGGGTCGTTTGTCGGCGGGATAGATGCCGCGCCCGTCCTTTGAAACGGTGAACACGACGACGTCACCGCGCTTCGGTTCGCGCAAGCCCGGCGTGCGCCAATCCGTGAACGGGATCTTCACGCCGTACAGGAACTTGTTGACGAAGAGGTGGTCGCCGATCAGCAGCGTCGGCAGCATCGAGCCGGACGGAATGCGATACGGCTCGATCACGAACGCGCGAATCGACAGCGCCAGCGCGATCGCCACCGCGAGCGTCCCGAACTGATCCCAGAGCTTGCGAAGCGGCGAGGTCGCCGCAGCGGCGTTCTCGGCGGGTTTCGCATCGGTGCGCGGCTCGCGTCCACGCGCGCTCATTCGTTGTCCAGCCGCAGCGCCGCAAGGAACGCCTCCTGCGGGATCTCGACCTGGCCGACGCGCTTCATGCGCTTCTTCCCTTCCTTCTGCTTCTCGAGCAGCTTGCGCTTGCGCGAGATGTCGCCGCCGTAGCACTTTGCGGTGACGTTCTTGCGCAGCGCCTTGACGGTGGAGCGCGCGATCACGCGCGATCCGATGGCCGCCTGGATCGCCACTTCGTACATCTGGCGCGGAATGAATTCCTTCAGCTTGCGCACCAGATCGGTACCACGCTGGAACGACTTGTCGCGGTGTACGATCAGCGAGAGCGCGTCCACCGGCAGGCCGTTCACCAGCACGTCGAGCTTAACGAGATCGCCTGGTTTGTAGCCCGATAGCTCGTAGTCGAACGAGCCGTAGCCGCGCGTCGCACTCTTGATGCGGTCGTGGAAGTCGGCCACCACTTCGGCGAGCGGCAGCTCGTAGCGAACCTGCACGCGCGTGCCGTGCTGGGTCATGTCGCGCTGGGAGCCGCGACGCTCCTGGCACAGCGCGAGCACGGCGCCGAGGTACTCCGCCGGCACGTGGATCGTCGCGAGGATCAGCGGTTCTTCGACCCGCTCGATGCGCGTCAGGTCGGGGAGATCCGCTGGCGAATCGATCTCGATCGTGTCGCCGGTGTTCAGCACGACCTGGTAGCGCACGGTCGGCGTGGTCGAGATCAGGTTGAGCGCGTACTCGCGCTCGAGCCGCTCCTGGATGATCTCGGCGTGCAGGAAGCCGAGAAAGCCGCAGCGGAAGCCGAAACCCAATGCAGCACTGGTTTCGGGCTCGTAGCGGAACGACGCATCGTTGAGGCGCAGCTTCTCGAGCGCGGCCTTCAGCGCGCTGTACTCGTCGGCGTCGACCGGATAGAGCCCGGCAAAGACCATCGGTTTCACTTCGCGGAAGCCGGGCAGCGCTTCGGTTGCCGGATGCAGCGCGACGGTGATCGTGTCGCCGATGCGCACGTCGTCGAGGGTCTTGATGCCCGCGATCACCATCCCGACCTCACCGGTCTCGAGCGCCGGCACGCTGCGCGGATGCGGATCGATCAGGTCGAGGTCCTGCACCTCGTGCTCGGATCCGCGCGCCATCAGCTTGATGCGTTCGCCCTTCGTGAGGCGTCCATCGACGACGCGCACCAGCAGCACGACGCCAACATAAGGATCGAACCACGAATCGAAGATCAGCGCGCGCAATGGCGCGTTGGGATCGCCGGCGGGCGGCGGCACGCGCAGGACGATGCGCTCGATCAACTCTTCGATGCCCTGCCCCGTCTTGGCGGACACCAGCAGGACGTCGGCTGCGGGCATGCCCAGGATGTCCTCGATCTCGCGCGCCCGCTCTGCCGGCTCGGCCGACGGCAGATCGATCTTGTTCAGGATCGGCACGATCTCGAGATTCGCTTCGACCGCGAGATACGTGTTGGCCAGCGTCTGCGCTTCGATGCCCTGCGCGGCATCCACGACCAGCACGGCGCCTTCGCAAGCCGAGAGCGCGCGCGACACTTCGTAGGAGAAGTCCACATGCCCCGGCGTGTCGATCAGGTTCAGCACGTAATCCTGGCCATCGCGCGCGCGGTGGTAGATGCGCGCCGTCTGCGCCTTGATCGTGATGCCGCGCTCGCGCTCGAGGTCCATCTTGTCGAGGAATTGCGCGCGTTTCTCACGAGAAGAGAGCGCCTTCGTCACGTCGAGCAAGCGATCCGCGAGCGTGCTCTTGCCGTGATCGACGTGCGCGATGATGCAGAAGTTGCGGATGTGGTCCTGGGCGATCACCGGGCGGCCAATTCGGCTTCCAGCGCGGCGCGGAACCAGGCGTAGGTGCGCCGCAATCCGTCTTCGACCGGCACACGCGGCTCCCACTGGAGCACCTTACGCGCAAGCGTGATGTCGGGGCGACGCACTTTCGGATCGTCGGGGGGAAGTCCGCGATAGACGATCTCGCTCGGCGAATCGGCGATCCGGATGATCGCCTGCGCCATCTCGAGCAGACTCATCTCCTGCGGGTTGCCGATGTTGACCGGGCCGACGTAGTCGCTGCGCAAGAGCCGCAGGATGCCTTCGATCAGATCGTCGACGTAGCAGAACGAGCGCGTCTGGCCGCCGTCGCCGAACACCGTGATCGGCTCGCCGCGAATCGCCTGGGTCATGAAGTTGGGGATCGCGCGGCCGTCGTGCAGCTGCATGCGCGGACCGAAGGTGTTGAAGATGCGCACGATGCGGACATCGACCCCGTGATGGCGGTGGTAGGCCATCGTCATCGCCTCGGCGAAGCGCTTGGCCTCGTCGTAGACCCCACGGATCCCGATCGGGTTCACGCGGCCCCAATACGTTTCGGGCTGCGGGTTCACCTCGGGATCGCCGTAGCACTCCGAGGTGCTGGCGGTCAGGAAGCGCGCGTTCTTCGCCTTCGCGAGACCGAGCGCGCGGTGCGTCCCGATCGAGCCCACCTTCAGGATCTGGATCGGCAGCCGCTCGAAATCCGCCGGACTCGCCGGCGATGCGAAGTGCAGCACCGCGTCGAGATCGCCCGCGACGTACAGGTAGTTGGTGACGTCGTAGTGCTCGAACGAGAACTTCGGATGCCCGAGCAGCGGCTGGATGTTGTCCATCCGGCCGGTGAGCAGATTGTCGAAGCAGATGACTTCGCAACCGTCGGCGAGCAGACGCTCGCAGAGATGGGAGCCGAGGAATCCGGCACCTCCGGTGACCAGGATCCGTTTCAAAGCTCTTCCGCTCACGACAATGTCCCCAGCTCGCGCAGTGGCGAAGCATCGGAATCGAGATAACCGCGCAGCGCTTCGCGCCATGTGCGCAGGCGTACGCCGAGACGATCGGCCTTGTTCGTGTCGAGCACCGACCAGGCAGGACGCGGCGCCGGTCGCGGGACATCGACGGTCCGCACCTTCTCGATCGGCAGCTCGGGATGGCCCCAGATATCGACCGAGGCCCGCGCCAGATCCCACCAGGTGGCAACGCCGCTGTTCACGAGGTGCACGACACCACTCGCGCGCGCACCGACCAGCCCGATGATCCCCTCTGCGAGATCCCCCGCGTAGGTGGGCGAACCGCGCTGATCGTCGACGACCCGGAGCGCCGGCGCATCGCCGCGCTGCGTCCGCGCCGCGGCTTCGAGGATCGTGCGCACGAAGTTGCGTCCCGGACCGAAGACCCAAGCGGTGCGGACCACGATTGCGCCGGGCTGTGCGGCGAGCACCCGCTGCTCGCCTTCGAGCTTGCTGCGGCCGTACACGCTGCGCGGTCCGGTGGGATCCGTCTCGGTGTAGGGCCGGGACCCGCAGCCGTCGAAGACGTAATCGGTCGAGACGTGCACGAGTCGCGCGCCGATCTGCTGACAGATTGCTGCGAGCGCCGCGGGGCCGGTCGCATTGGCGGCTTCGGCCAAGGCGGGATCGGCCTCGCAGCGATCCACGTGGGTCATCGCGGCCGCGTTCGCAACGACGTCGGGCGGTCCGCCGGGCAATGCAGTGAGCACACTACGCACCGCAGTGACATCGGCGACGTCGAGCGCCTTGTGATCGAACGCCGCGACGAGCGTGTTCGTCGGATCCGTGCGCAGACGCGCAGCGAGACAGAGCCCGAGCTGACCCCCCGCCCCGGTGACGACCCAGCGCCGTTTCGCTGCGCTCCCCATCGCTCAGCGCGGCCCCTCGGCCAGGATCCACGTCGGGAGCTTCTCGCGTTCGAGTCGCGCCGCGAGTTCGTCCGCCTTTTCGCGGCTCGCGACCGGTCCGACGCGCACGCGCCAGCGTTTCGAGCCAGGCTCCGCGGACGGCGCCACGTAGACCGGGAAGCCGTTCTTGCGCAGCTTCACGGCGAGCTGCTCGGCGCTCGCCGCGTCGGCGAGCGCTCCCACCTGCACCGAGTAACCGCGTCCGGCGGGCGGCGCCGCGGGCACCAGCGCCGGAGCCGTATCCGCGTCCGGTTCGGGTGCCGGCGCAGTCGTGATCGCGGCGGGCGATGCGGGCTTCGGAGTCGGCTCGCGCGGCGGCGCAGCGGCGACTTGCGGCGGCGCATCCGCCTCGGCCTCGTCGTCTCTGTTCGGTGTCTTCGCGGCGTCCGCCGCCGTTTCGAACTCGCGCGGGACGGAGCGGACCTCCGGCGCGGCGGTGGGCGGCTCCACGACGGGCGCAGCTCCCGCCGCGCGCACCTTCTCGTGCGCGCTCGCGGCGAGCTCGTTGGCGCTGCGGGTGGCGGCGAGCGGGGCCGCCTTGGTCTTGCCCGTCACGTAGTCGAGCAGCAGACCCGGTTCCTCGAGCACCAGTCCCGCGACGATGCCGAGCCCGAAGCCGAGCACGGCAAGAAGCGCGGTACCGAGCAGCACCGAGACCAGACCGCGCCCCTCGCGGCGCGCGCCACGGCGCGATTTCCCAGCTCGATCGTCGTTCGTCACATTTGCTCCGGTGCGCAGATGCCGAGCAGCCCGAGCCCCTGCGCGAGGACCCGACGCACGCCGAGCGCGAGACCGAGCCGTGCGGTCGTCAGTGCGGCGTCGTCAGAGAGCACGCGATGGTGGACTCCATCCTGCACGTAGGGATTCCAGAGGCCCGCGACTTCGCGCAGGTAGTAGGCGACGTGGTGGGGCTCGCGCGCGGCGGCCGCCGCCTCCACGACCTCCGGGAACTCGAGCAGCTTCTTGATCAGCTCGATCTCGGCGGGCAGCACGAGCGCGGTAGCTTCCCACGAATCCGCTGCCGGCATCGCGACGCCTTGCGCCAGCGCCTTGCGCTCGATGCCGTAGCACCGAGCATGCGCGTACTGCACGTAGTAGGCAGGGTTCTTCTTCCAGTCCTTGTCCTTGGCGAGATCGACGTCGAAGTCGAGGTGGCCATCGGCCTTGCGCTGCACCATGAAGAAGCGAAACACATCGGCGCCGACTTCTTCGAGCAGCTCGTCGACGGTCACGTAGGCTGCGCGCCGGGTCGACTGCTTCACCTGCTGTCCGCCGCGCGTCAGCGTCACGAACTGATGCATCACCAGCTCGATGCGCGCAGCGTCGCAACCGAGCGCGCCGATCGCAGCCCGCACGAACGGAAACTGCTCGATGTGGTCGGCCCCTTGCACGTCGATCACGCGGTCGAAGCCGCGGCGAAGCTTGTCGCGGTGGTAGGCGATGTCGGGGAGCAGATACGTCGGCTCGCCGCTCGATTTCACCAGCACGCGGTCGCGCCCCTGGCCGAGACTGGTCGCGCGCAGCCACACCGCGCCATCCGCGTCGTAGACGAGATCCTTCGCACGCAGGTCGGCGAGCACGCGGTCGAGGGAGCCGTCCTCGTAGAAGGTCTTCTCGTTGGTGTACACGTCGAAGCGAATACCGAGCGCGATGAGCGTGGCTTCGATTTCGCCGAAGATGCGCTCTTGCGCGGCTTCGCGGAAGAGTCCGGCGCCGGGCTCGTTCAGCAGCGCGTCACCATGCTGCTCGCGGAGCTGTGCGGCGATCTCGCCGATGTACTCGCCCTGGTACCCGTCGCGCGGAAATACGACCGGAAGACCGCCGAGCGATTCCGGCCAGGGCAGCTCGGCATCGGCGAGCGCGTCTGCCGGTGGCGCCGCTGCGCGGCCGAGCTGTTCGAGGTACCGCGCGCGCACCGACTCGCCGAGCACGCGCATCTGGCGGCCGCCGTCGTTGAAGTAGTACTCGCGCGTGACGTCGTGGCCGACCCCTTGCAGCAGGCGGGCGATGCAATCGCCGATCACCGCCTGGCGGCCGTGGCCGAGCGTCAGCGGCCCGGTGGGGTTGGCCGAGACGAACTCCACCTGCACCTTGGCATCCGCCGGATCGCGACGCGACCGGAACGCGTCGCCGCCGCGCACCAGGTCGGCGAGCCCGTGGTGCCAGCATGCATTCGACAGCCAGACGTTCAGGAAACCGGGACCGGCCACTTCGGCGCGCGCGACCAGACCGCCGGCGTCGCCGAGGCGTGTCGCCAGTTCCTCGGCAATCGCGCGCGGCGGCCGCCGCAATGCCTTCGTCAGGACCAACCCAGCGTTGCAGGCGAAGTCGCCGTGATCGGATTGGCGCGGCGACTCGACCTCGAGCGGCGGCACTTCGCCGGCAAAACCAGCCTCGGCGAGAAGCTCGCGAATGCAGCCTTCGAGGGCCTCGCGCAGGCGGACTTTCATGGCGTTTGAACTTCCCCCTGGCGCAAAGGGCGCGTCAAGGAACCGAACGCTCCGACGGAGCGCCTCCGCCGGGCACGCGCACCAGCGTTTCGCCGGGTCGTACCCAGCCCAACTCTTCTCTGACGGCGCGCTCCTGCGCAAAAGGATCCGCGCGCAGCGCCGTCACCTCGTCGCGCAACGCCGTGTTCTGTCGTTCCAATGCGCGGATTCGATCTTCAGCCTGCGTGACTTCGGCACGCAGGCTGAGCCACGTCGGGAAACCGCCCTCGGGCACGAACCATGCGTAGCCGATCGCGACGCAAACCAGAGCAACTGCGAGTAGAACCGGGCGCACCTCTCCCCCCCGGGAGGCGCCGAACCGTAGCAGTCGAGGCGGGATCCCGCCGCCTTCGATCCGATCCACGCGCCTCGATCGCGAACCGTTCGGTCCGCCAGTTTGGGGTTCACTCGGGCAGAGCGCCGTCCCCCGTCCCGGCGATCACGCGGCGAATCCGATCCACGTAGAGATCGGCGTCCCAATCCCTTGGCCCGATGTAGCGCGAGAGAATTCGTCCCTCGCGGTCGATCAGATAGGACTCCGGATAGCGGTAGCTCTGATAGGCCTCGGACACTCGCTTGTCGGGGTCGAGTGCTATCGGAAACGTCAGCCCCAGCCGCTCGCGATACTGCGCGACCTCGTCGCGCGACGCATCGACCGACACCGCAACGAGTTCGAAGGCGGGGCCTGCGAGCGCAGCATGCAGCCGCTCCATCGCGGGCATCTCGCTCTCGCACGGCTTGCACCAGGTCGCCCAGAAGTTCAACACCACGACGCGCCCGCGCAGCGACTCGAGCGAGATCGATCCACCGTCGAGGAGCGGAAGCTCGAAAGCGGGCGCCACCTGGCCAGGGCGGATCGGGTCGGGCGTTGGCTCCGAGAGCAGCAACGCCGCGAACACGATCGCCGCCGCAGCCAGCCCTAGAGCGAGGCGCAGCGACGTCACGACGATCTAAGCGCTGCCGGACTTCTTGCGACCCTTGGTCGGCGTCTTCGGACCCGCCGCGGCGCCCTTGGCCGTCCGGGCCGGCTTGGCGGGCTTGGCGGCTCGCGCGGCCTTCTCGGGCTTCGCGGTCTTCGTCGCCTTGGCCGGCTTGTCGCCGCCCGCCGCAGGCTTGGCCACGACCTCGCGATCGACGAGCTCGATGATCGAGATCGGCGCCGCGTCACCGACGCGCGTACGCAGCTTGAGGACACGGGTGTAGCCGCCGGGGCGCTCGCGGTATCGCTCGGCCAGCGTGCTGAACAGCTTGCTGGTCACGTCGACGCTCTTCACCACGCTCAGTGCCTGGCGCCGTGCGTGCAGATCGCCGCGCTTGCCGAGTGTGATCATGCGATCGGCGATGCGCCGCAGATCCTTGGCCTTCGCATCGGTCGTTTCGATGTGCTCATGGTCGAGCAGCGCCGTCACCAGATTGCGCAGCAGCGCCAAACGGTGTGCGCTCGTCCGGCCGAGCTTTCTTCCTGCATTGCGATGTCGCATGAGTTCAGGCCTCGCGCTGCTCGCGCAGCTTCTCCAGATCCTTGCGCTGCGGGAAGCTGTCGAGGCCCATGCCCAGCGAGAGCCCCATCGACTTCAGCGTGTCCTTGATCTCGTTGAGCGACTTGCGACCGAAGTTCTTGGTCTTCAGCATCTCGCCCTCGGTCTTCTGCACCAGCTCGCCGATGTAGCGGATGTTGGCGTTCTGCAGACAGTTGGCCGAGCGCACCGATAGCTCCAATTCGTCCACCGAGCGGAACAGGTTCTGGTTCATCGGCTCGGGCTCATCGATGCTGGGCGTCGAGACTTCCGTCGGCTCCTCGAAGTTGATGAAGATCGTCAGCTGGTCCTTCAGGATCTTGGCCGCGAACGCGACCGAGTCCGCAGGCGAGACGGCGCCATCGGTCCAGACCTCGAGGTTCAGCCGGTCGAAATCAGTCTCTCGTCCAACGCGGGCCGGCGTCACCGTGTAGTTGACCTTCGTGACCGGCGAGAAGATCGAGTCGATCGGAATCGTGCCGATCGCCATTTCCTCGCTCTTGTTCCGCTCTGCCGGGCGATAGCCCTTGCCGGTCCCGACGGTCACTTCGATCTCGACGTCGGCTTCGCCGTTCGTCGTCATGATCCGGTGTTCCGAATTCAGCACTTCGATCGAAGAGTCCTCGGAGGAGAGATCGCCCGCCGTGACGACGCCCGCGCCCGTCTTGCGGACGCGCAGCGTGCGCGGCCCCGGAACGTGCATCCGAAGACGGACCTCTTTGAGGTTCAGGATCACGTCGGCGACGTCTTCCATCACCCCGGGGATCGTCGAGAACTCGTGCAGCACGCCGTTGATGCGCAGCGACGTGATTGCGGCACCGTTCAGTGACGACAGCAGTACGCGCCGCAGCGCGTTCCCGAGCGTCACACCGAAGCCACGCTCCAGCGGCTCGCACCAAAAACGCCCATAGCGGGGCGTCGCCGAGTCGGCTTCGGCCTCGAGGCGTCGCGGACGGATGAGCTGGCGCCAGTTCTGCGCGATGAGCTCTTGTTGCATGGGTGTCCCCCCTAGATCGTTGTTCGTCGCAATTCGCAGCGTGACAACCGACGGCGTCAGTCGCCGTGTCGACTAGCGCGAGTAGAGTTCGACGATGAGCTGCTCTTGCACGGGCATCGTGATGTCTTCGCGCGTCGGCGCCGCCTTCATCACGCCCGTGAATGCTTCCTTCTCGAGCTCGAGCCAACCCGGAACGCTGCGGCGTTCGAGGGCCTCGAGCGCCTCGGTGATCCGCGCTATCGCGCGCGACGACTCACGCAGCGTCACACGCATTCCGGTCTTCACACGAAACGACGGGATGTCCGCCTTGCGGCCGTTGACTTCGAAGTGCCCATGGCGGACGAGCTGGCGCGCCTCCGAGCGCGAAGTCGCGAAGCCGAGCCGGAAAACGACGTTGTCGAGGCGCTGCTCGAGCAGAACGAGCAGGTTCTCGCCGGCGCGGCCGCGCATGCGTGCCGCTGCGTCCATCGTCCCGCGGAATTGCTTCTCCGCCAGGCCGTACATGCGCTTGACCTTCTGCTTCTCGCGCAGCTGCAACCCGTAGTCCGAGGTGCGTGAGCGACCCTGGCCGTGCTGACCAGGCGGATAGGCGCGGCGTTCGATACCACACTTCTCAGTGAAGCAGCGGTCGCCCTTCAGGAAGAGCTTCGTGCCTTCGCGCCGACAAAGGCGGCAGGCGGCTCCGGTGTAGCGGGCCATCGTCGATTCCTCCTAGACCCGGCGACGCTTCGGCGGGCGGCAACCATTGTGCGGCACCGGCGTCACGTCTCGGATCATGTTCACACGTAGCCCCGCCGCGGAAAGCGCGCGGAGCGCCGACTCACGGCCAGCTCCCGGTCCCTTCACGAAGACCGTCAAGCTGCGTACGCCGTGTTCCATCGCTTTCTTCGCACAATCCTCGGCGGCAATCTGCGCCGCATACGGCGTGGACTTGCGCGAGCCCTTGAAGCTCTGCTGACCGCAGCTCGACCACGACAGCGCGTTGCCGGCACCATCCGCGATCGTGATGATCGTGTTGTTGAACGTCGCCTGGATGTGAGCCACACCCGCCGCCACGTTCTTTTTGACTTTTTTCTTCGCGCCCTTGGCCATGCTGGGACTTCCCTCGTTTACTTCTTGAGCGGGGTCTTCTTCTTGCCGGCCACCGTCTTGGCCGGTCCCTTCCGGGTGCGCGCGTTGGTGTGCGTCCGCTGCCCGCGCACCGGAAGTCCGCGCCGATGGCGCAGCCCCCGGTAACAACCGATGTCCATCAGCGTCTTGATGTTCTGCTGGACCTCACGCCGCAGATCGCCTTCGACCTTGTAGTCGGTCTCGATGATCTCGCGCAGCCGGACCAGATCTCCATCCGACAGGTGATCCGTCTTGGTCGCGACGTCGATCTCCGCGCGGCCACAGATGCGCACGGCGGTGGTCCGCCCGATGCCGTAGACGTAGGTGAGCGCAATCTCGAGACGCTTGTTGCGCGGAAGGTCGATGCCTGCGATGCGCGCCATTCGATTTCTCCTAGCCTTGCCGCTGCTTGTGCTTCGGGTTGTCGCAGATCACGCGGACGACCCCGCACCGCCGGATCACCCGGCACTTGTCGCAAATCTTCTTGACCGATGCGCGAACCTTCATGAATTCCCCTCAGTGCGAACCGGGTACCCGGGTGAGCACCTCGGGACCGTTCTCCGTGACCAGGATCGTGTGCTCGAAATGAGCCGCCAGTGAGCCGTCGGCGGTGACCGCCGTCCACTCGTCCTCGAGAATCGCTACGTCCGGAGAACCAGCCGTGATCATCGGCTCGATTGCGAACACCATACCCGGCCGCAATCGGGGTCCGCGACCCGCAGGTCCGTAGTTCGGAATCTGCGGCGGCTCATGCATCTCGCGGCCGATGCCGTGACCGACGAATTGGCGAACCACCGAGAACCCCGCCGACTCGGCCCGCAGCTGCACCGCGTGCCCGATGTCCGAGAGGCGGTGGCCGGGAACCATCTGCTCGATTCCCCGATCGAGCGCGTCGCGGGTCACGTCGACCAGCTTCTGGACCTCGACCGGCACCTTGCCGAGCGTCAGGGTAACCGCGGAATCACCGTGGAACCCCTCGCAGGCCACGCCGAAGTCGAGACTGACGACGTCGCCGTCGCTGAGCTCGCGCGGACCCGGGATGCCGTGCACCACCTCGTCATTCACCGAGACACAGAGCACGCCCGGGTAGGGCGGGAGTCCGTGCGGTCCGTAGCCGAGGAAGGAAGACTCGACGCCCCGCTTGCGAATCGCCTTGCGCGCATGCACGTCGAGTTCACCCGTCGTGATGCCCGGCTTCACGAGCTCGCGCAGTTCGAGCAGAACCTCGGCGACGTGTCGCGAGGACTCGCGCATCGCCTCGATCTCGCGTCGCGTCTTCACGCGGATCGCTTCGCCGAAGGCCATCACGATGCGATCGCTCCCTCGATGCGCACGGCGACCTCGTCGATCGAGCCACCGCCCGCAACGAACGCGAGCACGCCGAGCGCGCGATAGTGGTCGATCAGCGGCTGCGTCTGCCGCCGGTAGACCTGCATGCGATTGCGGATCGTCGTCTCGTTGTCGTCGCTTCGACCCTCGATCTCGGCGCGGCGCAGCAGGCGCTTCACGAGTTCATCTTCATCAACCTGCAGCGCGAGGCAGCGCTCGAGACGGACGCCGAGCCTCTCGAGCAGTGCATCGAGCGCGGCGGCTTGCGGAGCCGTGCGCGGGAAGCCGTCGAGAATGAATCCCTGCTGGGCGTCGGGCTGTTGAAGACGCTCCTCTGCGACACCGATCACGACGCTGTCGGGGACGAGATCGCCGCTGTCCATGTAGGACTTCGCCTCGCGACCGATCGTCGTACCGGCCTTGACGGCTGCGCGCAACATGTCGCCGGTGGAGATCTTCGCGATCCCGAGTGTGGCGACCAGGCGCTCGGCCTGGGTCCCCTTGCCGGAACCGGGCGGACCCAACAGCAACAGGCGTCGGGCGCTCATCGTCCGAGCCTCCCGCGCAGTCGCGTGCCCTTGACGAAGCCCTCGTACTGGCGAGAAACCAGATGCGCCTCGATCTGTCCGATCGTGTCGAGCGCGACGCCGACCACGATCAGCAGCGCGGTGCCACCAAAGTAGAACGGGACGCCCGCCTGGTTCGAGAGGATCACCGGCATCACGCAGACGACCGCGACATAGACCGCGCCGATCAGCGTCAGGCGGCCGAGGATCCGGTCGATGTACTCCGCGGTGCGCTTGCCAGGCCGGATGCCGGGAATGTAGGCGCCCGAACGCTTGATGTTGTCGGCCACATCGATCGGATTGATCACGATTGCCGTGTAGAAGAACGCGAAGAAGATGATCAGGGCGACGTAGATCACGTTGTAGAGTGGGCTGCCGAAACCGAGGTAGTCGGAAAAGAAGTTCGAGATCGTCGGCGAGTCGATGAACTGCGCGATCGTCAGCGGGAACATCAGGATCGAGGACGCGAAGATCGGCGGAATCACGCCGGCCGTGTTCAGGCGCAGCGGGAAGTAGCTCATCCCGCCTTGCATCACCTTGCGACCGACGACGCGGCGCGCGTGCTGGATCGGAATGCGACGCTGCGCCCGCTCGCAGAGCACGACGAAGCCGACGAATGCCACCACGAATGTCAGCAGCACGATCGTCCCGATCAGCGTGAACTGATCGGTGCGCACCAGCTCGAAGAGCGTGCCGAGTGCACTCGGCAAGCGCACGATGATGCCCGAGAAGATCACCAAAGAGATGCCATTCCCGATGCCGCGCTCGGTGATCTGCTCGCCGAGCCACATGATGAACGCGGTGCCCGTGGTGAGCGTCATCGCCACCATGATCCGAAAGCCCCAGCCTGGGACGGCGACCGCGCCCTCGCCGAACTGGCCGTTCTCGAGCGCGATCGCGAGCAAGGTGCTCTGGAACAGTGCGATCACCACGGTCGCGTAGCGGGTCCACTGGGTGATCTTGCGACGACCCTGGTCGCCTTCCTTCTGGAGCTGCTCGAGCGACGGGATCACGATGGTCAGCAGCTGGAAAATGATCGAGGCGCTGATGTAGGGCATGATGCCCAGCGCGAAGATCGAGAGCTGCTCGAGCGCGCCGCCCGAGAACAGGTTGAACAGGCCGAACACCGAGCCGGACATCTGCTCGAAGAAGCTCTTGATCACCTGGGGATCGATCCCCGGCGTGGCAATGTGCGCGCCCAGCCGATATACGGCGAGCATCCCGAACGTGAACAGGATACGTCGCTGCAGCTCGGGCACGCGGCCGATGTTCTGGAGACCACCTGTCAAGCGAGAAGCTCCACTCGTCCGCCAGCGTCTTCGATCTTCTTCTGGGCCGCGGCACTCGCCGCGTTCACCTTCACGGTCAGGTTCTTCGGTGCGATTCCCTCGGCGAGCAGCTTCACCGGCCGACCGGTACCGGGGATCATGCCGCGCTTCGCGAGCGCCTCGATGTCCACCGTCGCGCCGTCGCCGAAACCGGACAGCATTCCCACGTTGATGACTTCGGCCTCGACCCGGTTGCGCGGGCGGAAGCCGCGCTTCGGCATCCGGCGCACGAGCGGTATCTGGCCACCTTCGAAGTGGATCGACGTCGGGCGTCCGCCCCGGTGCTTGCCCTGTCCCTTGGTGCCGCGGCCAGCCGTCTTGCCGAATCCGCAGCCGGGACCACGCGGCCGGCGATGCTTCGTCACGGCACCGGGACGCGGCGTCAATCGATCGAGCATCGTCTAGTCCTCCACCCTGACCAAGTGCGCCACTTTGCCGATCATGCCGCGCACGGCGGGAGCGTCCTTCAACTGCACCGTCTGGTTGAGACGGCGCAGTCCGAGTCCACGCAGCGTCGCGCGTTGGCGCTGGTTGCTGCCGATCATGCTCTTCACCCAGGTGACGCGGACGCTACTCATGCGATCGCTCCCTCGGCGCTGACGCGGCCGAGTTCGACGGCGCGGCGCTCCGGATCGCGCAGCGAGGAGAGCGCGACGAGCGTCGCGCGCACCACGTTGTGCGGGTTGTTGGTGCCGAGGCTCTTCGTGAGCACGTCCTGTACGCCGGCCGATTCGAGCACCGCACGAACGCCGCCACCGGCGATCACGCCGGTACCCGCAGAGGCCGGGCGCAGCAGCACCAGTCCTGCCCCGAAGTGGCCCGTCACCACATGCGGGATCGTTCCTTCGCGCAGCGGCACACGCAGCAGGTTCTTGCGCGCCCGGTCGACACCTTTGCGGATCGCTTCGGGTACTTCGCCGGCCTTGCCGAGACCCACGCCCACGACGCCGTTGCCGTCGCCAACCACCACGAGCGCCGAGAAGGAGAAGCGGCGTCCGCCCTTCACCACCTTGGCCACACGGTTGATGTGCACGACACGGTCGTTGAGCTCGTAGTCGTTCGGGTTGAGCCGATCACGTCGAATTCTGGCTGCCATCTAGAACTGAAGCCCCGCTTCGCGTGCCGCGTCTGCGATCGCCTTGACACGACCGTGGTAGAGGAAGCCGTTTCGGTTGAAGACCACCTTCTCGATGTTCTTCTCCTTCGCGAGCGCAGCGATCGCCGTGCCGACGCGCTTCGCCGCTTCGATGTTGCTGGTGCTGCCCTGCCCGCCCGCAACCGCTTTCGAGCGCGTCGAGACCGAGCCGATCGTTCGCCCGCTCGTCGGATCGAAGAGCTGGGCGTAGATGTGCTTGAGGCTCCGGTACACCGTGAGCTGCACGCGGTCGCTGGTCGACAGGCTCCGCGTGACGCGCGCGCGGCGCGCCATCCAGTTGGCCTGCTTCGGATTGCGGATCTTCGCCTTCATCGCTCCGTCCTCGTTCTCTCGACTCGCTCGCCGTCTCTATGAACTTCGCTCGCCTGCGGCTCGCTGCTCGCTCCGTTTGCGGGGCCTATGCGCCCGCGCCAGCCTTGCCGACCTTGCGGCGGATGCGCTCGTCCGAATAGCGAACGCCCTTGCCCTTATAAGGTTCGGGCGGCCGGATGCTGCGCAGTTCCGACGCGAACTGGCCGACCTGTTCGCGATCGATGCCCTCGACCTTGATCTTCGTGGTGCCGTCGACCGACACCGTCAGTCCCTCGGGAACCTCGCGCACCACCGGATGCGAGAACCCGAGCGCCAGCGTCAGCTTCTTGCCCGAGACCTCGGCGCGATAGCCGACCCCTTCGATCTGCAGCTCGCGCGCGAAGCCCAGCGTCACGCCGCGCACCATGTTCGCGACCATCGCACGAGCGAGGCCGTGGAAGGCGCGTGCGCTCTTGCGCTCCTCGGTGCGGTCGAAGTTCAGCTCGCCGTCCGAGAGCTGCATTTTCACGGAAGGCGGCAGCCGGCGCGCGAGGGCGCCCTTCGGC
>JANLTC010000372.1:0-5376 GCA_031362725.1 Deltaproteobacteria bacterium
GCGCTCGGCCGAAACGTCCTCGGCGGATCGAAGCGGTGGCTTCGCATCGTTGCTGCGTCGACCGCCTGCGGATTGTTTCGGCCGAGCGCACCGCCCGCGCTTGGCCGCGACGGTGTTGGGATCAATCCTCTGCGATTCGGATTGCGTGCGTTGGGCAGTATTTCGCGGCTGCGGCGAGTTTCGCGCGCAGCGCTTCGGGCGGACTCGGATCGAGCACGACGACCTTCGAGTTCGCGGCGTCGAGCGCGAACAGTTCGGGCGCTTCGCCGGCGCAGACGCCGTGGCCCTGACAGAGGTCGAGGTCGACGCGGATCTTCACGGCGCGTCCGCGTTCCGATGGGCTTCGCTCGCCTCCGGCTCGCTGCGCGGCGCCTGCGGCGCCTTGCGCCGATAGCGGACGCGACACGGCTGGGCGAGTTGCACGACCATCTTCGAGTGGTCGCTCTTGTAGGTGTCGGGCGGCTGCGCAAGCTCGAACTCGTAGCGGCGCAGCAGGATCGAGAAGATTGCCTTCAGCTGCATCATTGCGAACGCGGCGCCGACGCAGCGGTGGCGGCCGGCGCCGAACGGGATGTACGCGAAGAGGCGCTGGTCTTCTTCGCGGCCGGGCCCGAAACGGCTCGGATCGAAGCGCTGTGGATCGCGGAATAGGGCCGGATCGCGATTCGAGACGGCGATCGAGACGCCCACCATCTGGCCCGGCTCGATCGTCCAGTCCTTGTGCTGGAACGGGGTCATCGCCTTGCGCATCAGCAGGATCAGCGGCGGGTGGAGCCGCAGCGTTTCCTTCAGCACGCTTTCGAGTGTCGGAATCTCGCGCAGCGCCTGGTAGGAGACGTCGCTGCCATCGGCAAAGAGCGCATCGAGTTCGGCAACGACGCGCGTCATCCATTCCGGATTGCGACACAGCTCGAGCAGTGCCCAGGACGATGTGGTCGAGGTGGTGTGATGGCCCGCGAACATCAGCGAGATGAACATGCCGGTGATGGTGCTGACGTCGTAGCGCGGCGTGCCGTCCGGGTTCTTGATGCCGTGGAGGATCTGGAAGAGGTCCTTGCTCTCGCGGCCCTCGGCGGCGCGCCGCTCGAAGATCGATTGCAGGAACGCGACGAGGCGAAGTCGCGCGCGATCGCGTTTGCGGAACGACGGCAGCGGCAGGTTCGGATTCACGTACGCGATGGCGTCGGTGCCGCGCTCGAGATCGTGGAAGAGCGGCACGAGTTCGGCGTTCAGTTCTTCGCGAAACTCGGTGCCGATCAGCGCCGCGCTCGACGTGTAGATCGTCAATTCGGCGAAGAAGTCGAGCAGATCGACGCTGCCGGCGTCGCCCCAGTTCGCGGTCATGCGATCCGTCTCGGCGGCGATTCCCTGGGCGTGGCCGCGCATCGCCTGATCGCGCAACGAGCGGTTGCGCAGCGCCGACTTGCGCTGCTCGGGCGTCGCATCGAAGACGACGCCGGGTCCGAACACCGGCTTCATGAACGGATACGCGGCGGCCTGGTCGAGCTGCTCTTCGGGCGCGCGGAAGAACGCCTCCTGCGCGTCTTCGCCGTACAGCATCACCATCGATTGGCCGGCGAGGCGGAGTTCGCCGACGTCGCCGCACTCGTCGCGACAGCGCTGCATCAGCCCGACCGGATCGCGCCGCATTTCGAGCAGGTGGCCGAGCAGCGGGATGCCGCCCGACAGGCGCGGGATCGCAGTGCTCACGTCGAGCCTCCATCGATGCGCTGATCCGGCGGCGACTCGGGGCCGAGCGCGATCACATCGAAATGCGTTCCCGGCGGCGCGGTCACCGCAGCGACGACGGCCTGCGCGACGGCATCCGCCGGCATCCAGCGCAGGTGGCGCTGGATGCCGAACGCCTTCCAGGTCTTCAGCAACCGCTTCAAGATGGCGGGATCCCAGTCGCGCGCGAAGTCGGTGGGGAAGGTCGGGCCGGGACGCACGATCGTCGCGCGGATGCCGGTGCCGTCGAGTTCGAGGCGCAGCGTGCGCGCCAGTCCTTCGAGTCCCCACTTGCTCGCGGTGTAGCCGGGCTGGAACGGGCGCGGCGCGGTGACGTTCTCCGACGAGATGAAGACGAGATCGCCCGCCGCATCGCGCGCGCGCAGCGACGCGATCATGCGACGCGCGAGCAGCGCCGGGCCGACCAGGTTGGTCGCGATCTCGCGCTGCAAGTCTTCGGGGCTCACCTCGTGGAGCAGGCCGGGCACGCAGATGCCCGCGTTGTTGACGAGCAGGTCGGCCGGGCCGAGCGCGCGCTCGCAGCCGTCGAAGAACGCGTCGATCGAAGCGGGCAGGGTGAGATCGAGCGACAGCGCGGCGGCGCGACCGCCGGCTGTCTCGATTTCGGCTGCGACCGCGGCGAGTTTGTCGATGCGTCGTCCACCGAGCGCGACCGACCAGCCGAGCGCGCCGAACGCGCGCGCAATCGCGGCGCCGATCCCGGACGAAGCGCCGGCGACGATCGCACTGCGACTTGCGCGTTCGCTCATCACCGATTCCTCACGATCCCGTCGCGATCGGCATCGAGGCGAAGCCGCGCACGTTCACCGAGTGCACGCGCACCAGCCCGGCCGGGTCGATCCGGTAGTTCGGGATGCGCTTCCAGACTTCTTCGAGCGCGATCCGCGCTTCGAGCCGAGCGAGCGAAGCGCCCAGACAGAAGTGGACGCCCTGGCCGAACGAGAGACTCGCCGCGGTGTCGCGCAGCAGGTCGTAGCGATCGGGGTTCGCGAAGACGCGCTCGTCGCGGTTCCCCGAACCGAGCAGTAGCACGACCTTGTCGCCCTCGCGCAGCTTCCTGCCGTGCATCTCGACGTCGGCGGCCATCACGCGTGCGAGCAATTGCGTCGAGTTGTCGTAGCGGAGCGTCTCCTCGACCCAGTGCGGCACTAGCGCCGGGTCGCGCTGCAAGCGGTCGCGCTGTTCGGGATTGCGCCACAACCAGTAGAGCGCGTTGCCGAGCAGCTTGGTCGTCGTCTCGTTGCCGGCGACGACCATCAGGATCAGGAAGCCGATGATCTCGCGATCCGAGAGCCGATCGCCATCGATCTCGGCGCCGACGAGCGCGCTCGTGAGGTCCGTTCCCGGGTTCTTCCGGACGCGCGCGAGCATCTCGGAGAAGTAGTGCAACGAGCGCAGGCCGCCTTCGATCGCGGCTTGCGGCATTGAGTGGACGCCTTCCTCGCGGTGCACCATGTCGTCGGCCCAGCCGCGCAGCATCGCGCGATCGGCAGCCGGCACGCCGAGCATCTCGCTGATCACATCCATCGGGAGCTTGCCCGCGAAATCGCGGATGAAGTCGATCTGGTCGCGGCCTGCGAGCGCGTCGAGGGTCTCTATCGCGATCGCGCGGATGCGCGGCTCGAGTTCGGCGACCCGGCGCGGCGTGAAGCCCTTCGACACCAGCGCGCGCAGCCGGTCGTGGCGCGGCGGGTCCATCGCCAGGAACGACATCGTCGCCGACGCATTCTCGTGGAAGGTGCCGGCGTCGATCGCAACGCCGAACCGGCTCGAGAAACGCTGCCAATCCTTGAACCCGGCCAGCACGTCGGCGTGCCGCGAGAGCGCCCAGAAGCGCAGCGACTCGTTCCAGTAGACCGGCGCTTCGGCGCGCAATCGCGCGTAGACCGGGAACGGGTCCTCGTGGACCTCGTAGGCGTAGGGATCGAAGTGCAGCGCGCTCATTGCGATCGGCGCACCGTATCATCATTTCCATTATGGATGCAATGGAAACGTGATACCGTGGTCGGCCATGAGAGCTGGATTCATCGGACTGGGGAACATCGGCTTGCCGATGGCGAAGCGGCTCGTCGCTGCGGGACTCGAGACCACCGTCTACGACGTCGTGCCCGGACGCGATGCGCAGGTCGCCGGTGCGCGCGGTGCCGCGTCGCCGTGCGCAGTCGCCGCGGCGAGCGACGTGATCGGTCTCTGCGTGCGCGACGACGCGGACGTTCGCGCCGCGATGCTCGGCGAAAGCGGCGTGCTCGCGGGCGCCGCGCAGGGCGGGATCGTCGCGATCCACTCGACGGTGCAGCCGGCGACGGTGATCGAGGTCGCGGCGCTCGCGGCGGAGCACGGTGTCGGCGTACTCGATGCGTGCATCACCGGCGGCGCCGCCGGCGCGAGCGCCGGAACGCTGACGGTGATGGTCGGCGGCGACGCTGCGAACGTCGAACGCGCGCGCGCGTACTTCGATTGCTTCGCAAAGAAGGTGGTGCATACGGGCCCGCTCGGAAGCGGCTGCAAGATGAAACTCTGCAACAACCTGATGACGTACCTCGCGTGGACGGCGGCCTACGAGGCGATGCTGCTCGCGCGCGCCGCCGGGCTTCCGCAGGACAAGCTCGAGGAAGTCACCGGCTCGAACGGAAACTTCACCGAGCCGATGCGCGCCTTCATCGCACTCCACAAGGCGCCGGCTGCGACGCGCGAAAGCGACGGCTTCCAGGCGCTGATGCGCGGCTTCGTCGAGATCGCCGAGAAGGACCTCGCTGGAACGCTGGCGCTGGCGCGCGAATGCGGCATCACGCTACCCGGCACCGCAATGGCGTCGCAGATCATGGCGCGCATCTACGGACTCGACGACGAAAAGCGAAGATAGGAGCTGCAATGAGCGAACCCGAAGAGATGGACGACTACAGCGGGCCGTTCCGCCCAGACTTCCAACTCGAGGATCTCTCGAAGGACGCACTCGTCACGCTGTGTCGCGAGTTCATGATGGTCGCGCACCTGCTCGATCGCGCGATCATGCCCGCGATCGCCCAGCGCTTCGGCGCGCAGGCGATGGAAGATCTCGCGATCGAGGAGTGGCGTGGCGCGAGCCCCGTCTACACCCAGCGCATCCGCAAGGCGATGAAGGTCGAAGGCAACGACGTCGCCGCGATCTTCAAGTCGCTGCAGATGGATCCCGGCTTCCCGCACCAGTACATGGACGTGCAATACGAGGTGGTGAACGAGAAGCAGGGCTTCTTCTGGCTGAACTACTGCGGCGCACTCGCGGACGTCGAGCCGTGGGGCGAGGCGCGCGTCGTCTCGATGTGTCACCACATCGAAGATCCGACCTTCGACGCGACGATGCAGGCGGTGAACCCGAAGGCGAAGTGCCGGCCGGTGCACCGCCCGCCGCGCGATCCGAAGGACCGCAAGCCGGTCTGCCACTGGGAGGTGACGATCGACGACGACGCCGTACCTGCCGAGGAGGCGCCGATCACGAAGATCACGCGGATCTCGACCGCGGCGACCTTCGAGTTCGGACCCGTGCGCAAGCGCGGAAACAAGTTGTGGGGGTGATGGCCGACGACGAGCGCGAGATGGGCCTCGAGTGCTTCGTTAAGGTGATGGGCTTCCGCCCGCGGTTGATCCCGA
>JANLTC010000018.1:0-1993 GCA_031362725.1 Deltaproteobacteria bacterium
TCAGGTTATTCGGAGAAGCGACGCACGCCTGCCGCGTCCCTCAATAACCTGACAAAAAATAACCTGACGCCCGGCACGTTCAAACGCGGTGCAGGCCGAGCAGGCGGGTGATCGCGAAGCGCTGCAGGCGACTTGGGAGCTTGCCGCGCGCGATGTGACCGATCCATGCGTCGGGTCCGACCGGGTAACGGAAGCGCGGGCGCTTGGCCTCGAGCGCGCGAGCGATCACCGCCGCGACCTCGCGCGGGTCGCGCGCACTGGCGAGCACCTTCTCGTCGATCGCCTTCTCGAGATGCTGCATCAGCGCGCGATACGGGCTGCCTTCGGGCAGCACGCGCGGCGAACTTCCCCAGATCTCGGTCTTGTACGAACCGGGTTCCACCAGCACCAGTTCGATGCCGAACGGCGTGATCTCGTACATCAGCGACTCCGCCCAACCCTCGATCGCCCACTTCGAAGCGACGTAGATCGCGTTCGCCGGCTCGCCGGCATACGCCGAGTTGCTCGACACGACGACGATGCGGCCGCTCCGCTGCGCCCGGAACGTCGGCAGCAGTGCGCGCGTCAGGCCGAGTACGCCCCAGAAGTTCGTCTCCAGTACGCGGCGCGCTTCGGCCTCGGGCACGTCTTCGAACGCGCCGCCGACCGCCACGCCCGCGTTCTGCACCACCGCATCGAGTCGTCCGCCGGTTCGCTGCAAGATCGCGCCGACGCACTCTGCGATCGATGCGGGCTGCGTGACGTCGAGTCGCGACACCGCGACGCGTTCCGCGACGCCCGCCGCGGACAACGCTGCGTCGAGTGGCGCGCGCTTGCCGGGATTCCGCATCGTCGCAAACACCTGCCAGCCGTGACGCGCGGCCTCTACGGTCGCGTGCAGCCCGAAGCCCGACGAGGTCCCGGTGATCAACACGGTCTTCATCGGCCACGGCCTCACCACGTAGAACGCATTCACCGGATGTCCGAGTTCGAGCGCTTCGAAGCGCGTGAAGCCGGCATCCTCGGCGAGCTTGCGCGCGAGATCGGTGTGCAGCCCGAGCGTGCCGAGTCCCAGCCCGCCGGGCTCCGACAGCGCCGACGACATGCAGGTGAGCACGCTGGTGCCATACATCATCGCGGCCATCGGATTCTTCGCGACGTTCTGTTCGTAGCTCGGCAGCGCCTTGATGTCGGCGACGAACCAGGTGCCATCGTCGCGGATCGCGCGGCGGATCTGGCGGATCACGCCGCCCGGGTCGGTCATGTCGTGCAGGCAGTCGAAGGTGGTGATGAACGCGAAGCGGCCGTCCGCGGGCAGTGGGTCCTTGGCGGCGTCGTGGAACGTGGTGTTCGCGACGCCCGAGTCGATGCGATTCGCTTCGGCGCGCTCGAGCGCGTGCTGCGAAATCTCATAGCCGTGGAAGCGCGAGCGCGGGTACGCCTTCGCCATCGTCAGAAGCGCGACGCCGGCGCCGCAGCCCACGTCGGCGACGTCGATGCCGGCTTCGAGCATCGCGACGACACCCGGGACGCGCGGCAACGCCAGCGGCACCAGCAGCGCGCGGAACCACGGCGCAAGCCCGCGCTCGATGCCGCGCGCGCCTTCGGACCCCATCGCGTCGTACGGCAGCCCGACGCCGCTCTGGAACGATTCGGGCAGCCGTTCGGCGATCGCCATCATCTGCGGGATCTGCGAGAAGAAACCCACGCCGTTCGCGGGATGGCTCTCCTCCGCGAGCACCGCGACACCTTCGGGCGGCAGCTCGAAGCGGCCCTCGCCGCGATGCAGCAGCACGCCGGCCGCGCCTTGCTGGTGCAGCCACTCGCGCAGCCAGCGCTCGTCGAGTCCCGTACGCTTTGCAAGTTCTGTCGAACTCGTCGCGCCCGCGCCGGCGAGCGCGTGATAGAGACCCATGCGATCGCCGAGATAGATCATCGCCGATGTCATCGCGCCGCCGAGTGCGCCGAAGACGAGTTTCGCGTATTCCTTGAATCGTTCGGGATCGATCGGAGC
>JANLTC010000042.1:0-22392 GCA_031362725.1 Deltaproteobacteria bacterium
CGCGAGCTCCAGGCTCAACGCAGCGGCGCGCGCGATCACCTCCTGCGGGTCGGAGATGTCGGCCGGCGTGATCTGGTTCATCACCTCTGCGGCCGCGTAGCCCAGCATGCGCTCGGCGCCGACGTTGAAGATCTGGATGACGCCTCGTTCGTCGGTGGCGATGCTCGAGAAGTTGGCACTGTTGAAAATGGCGTTCTGCAAGGCGCCTGCCTTGAGCAGCGCCTCTTCTGCCTGCTTGCCGTGTTTCGCGATGCCCCCACCAGGTCGGTGCTCGTCTTCAATCAATGGGATGGCGATTCCTTTCTCGGGGGAAGCGGTCACGAGTTGAAGTAGGGAAACCTGAAAGCACGTTCCATGCCAGTCGGAGCGGATCCCGCGTCCTTGAATGGTGTTCTGTGCAAAGAACCATGACGCGAGTTGGTGTGCAACGAAGCGGGCGAGATGCGGCGGACGGATGCCCTGATCACAGTGCACGGCGGCGAGCGGACGCCCGGAGGATTCGAAGGGCCCTTCGAGAGCGGCAGAAAAGAAGAGCAACTTCAGTCGCTTGGGAACGCGTCACCAGCACAGCGTCCGCTATCCGACCTCATCGAGCGCCTGCATCTCGAGTTCGCGAAGAATCTGGGAAAGCTGCGCTGTGCGCGTGCGTTCGCGGCTGAGATTCGATTCGAGCATGGCGCGCGTCGATGGATCCGCGGCACCGAGATAGTCGATGACCTCCGCGTAGCTTTCGATCAGCATGCGTTCCGCCAGGAGGTCCTCGCTGATCCTGTCGGTCGCGGATCCGCTCGATGCGTAGTCGGCGCAGTTCCTCGAGAGCAGCTGGTCGGGATCGAGATCGGGTTCGCCACCGAGCTCGACGATGCGGCGTGCGAGCCGATCTGCAGAGCTCGACTCCGCGCTGGCGCGCGCGTCCGAGATTCCGATCCTTCCGCCCCACCGCGCGAATCGAGGGCGGTAGCGCATCAACCAGATCAACTCGCTGGCAAGGATGTCGTTCAGAAGCCGGAGGACCGTCACCCGACTCGCCGCGCTACCCGCGTCCGGGGATCCCTCGGCAGTATGCTTGCGCGTTCGACTGCGGACCTTCGTGAGATCGCTCAGGAACGGAGCGGTCGTCACTTGCTCTCCTCTCCGGGAAACAGACGGGCGTGATTTCGAGCCGGGAATGCGCGCTTACCAGAGAGCACGTTCCATGCCGGCCGAGGCGCGTCGTGCGCTGTTTCCAGCGCTTCCGGGATCGACTTCGTTCCCATTCCGAGCCATGGAAAGGATGGCCATCTGTACAAAGCCGCGTGACGTTCGTACGCAGCGCCGACGCAGAAGCACCTCCCAGTGCCCCGCAGCGAGGCACGGTTCTTGAAGTACGTCTGGCAGGAGGCGAGCATGAAACCGTTCGACGACACCGACGCGGGCCAAGTCCAGACCGCGAAGGCGGGACCCGGCGACGAAACCGGGCTGGCGCTCCGTGCCGGCGCCGGCGACAAGCAGGCCTTCGATCAGCTCTTCGATCTCTATTTCAAGCGCACGTCCTCGTACTTCAGGGCCTTCGCGCCGCGAGACGCAGAGGCGGCCGTCGCGGAAGTGCTCACCGAGCTGTTCGGCTCGCTCCCCGCGCCTTCCGATCCCTCGCTCGCCGAGCGCGCCTACCGCCTGGCACTCGCTACCGAGCGCAGACATGCGGCTGTGACCAAGAAGAAGAAGAAGTCGCCGAAGGTCGCGGTCGCGAGACACCGAGCCACGAAGACCAAAACCCTTCCCGCGCAACTCTGACCGGTGCCGCGAGAGTTCCAGAGCGAATGGCGAGGAGCGGCGTCGGCCCCCCTCGCCTCCCGCGCGTTGGCTGGCGAGAAAAGGGATCGCTCTCCGATAGGCCTGCTACGCGCGCCGCAGCATGAGCAGCAGCCCGGCGAGGAGCAGTCCCGTCGCGAGCACCGCGACCAGCGGGAGCGGCGTCTTGGAGGGGCGTTCGATCGTCCGCTGCGCGCCGGCCGATTCCACTTGTGCGGTGTGGATGGTCTGCCCGCCGTCCCTTCCGGCCGATTCGACTCGCACCGTGTCGCCGGCCGACTCGCCAGGCGTCGCCGCGGTGGCGATCGCCATCTCGTCCAACTGCACGCGGGTCGCCGGCATCGGCACCAGCGGATCCGTCGGAGCGCGATCCGTCGTCACGGTGATCCGGGAGCCCACCTCGAGAACTCCCGGCGCGGCGTCCGCTCCCGGTTGCTCGATCTTCGTGGCGTCGTTCCGCGTGAACAGCAATCGCGTCCCCGCATCGGTTTCGATCGTGATCGCATGGGTGCCTGCGTCCGCGGCGACGACCCTGCCGCTCGTGGTGGCCGCGCTCGCGGCCGTTCCGAGCTGCACTGCGACGGCAGCACCGATCATCAGCAACAGAACGCGCTTCATGGATCTTCTCCCGAGAGTTGACCGTTCGACGAACGGCAGAACTTCTCCGGAGTGCACCGAACGTGCCGGGGCGCCCGACTCGGCTTCCGTCGATCGCTGGGCGCTTCGCGGCGATCCACCGTGAGGGCCGCCGACCCGGTTTGAACAATCTACCGAGATCCACCGGCTGCTCTTACAACTCCCGAATCGCAGTCGTTGCTCCCTCGCGTTCCCGGGCGGCACGCGCCTTGCTCTAGCTCTCCACCAGCCATCGACCGGCGTTCTACCGCGATCGATCTCGGCTTGGAGGATCCCATGAAGGCAGCGACTCTCATCGGCGTATTGTTGATCGTTCTCGGCATCGGTGCACTCGCGTATCAGGGCTTCACGTACACGACCGAGGAGAAGATCCTCGACATCGGGCCCATCGAAGCGACCAAGGAAACCACGAAGACGATTCCGCTGCCGCCGATCGTCGGCGCGCTCTCGCTCATCGGCGGGATCGCGTTGGTGGCGACGGGCGCCCGCGGAGCGCGTCTCGCCACATGATCGGCAGTACCGGATCGGCGCGACGTTTCGTCGTCGCATGGGCCGTCATGACGCTCGCGATTCCCGCGCGTGCCGAGGCGCCAGCGGACGATCCCGCGGCGGAACCGCCCGCCGCGTCGGAGCCCGCGCCGCCCAAGGGCGAGTTTGCATTCGGCGGACCGATCGAGTTGCAGGACGTGTTCCTTCCCGCGCAGATGCGCCCGCAGTCGTATCCGGAGAGCGCGGAAGTGCTGCCGCCCGGAGCGTTCTCGGTACGCACCGTCGTCGATTGGACCAACCATCTCGCGCAAACCGACCGCTACCTCTTCGATGGCGAGTCGGTGAGCACCGTGCTGAAGCTTCGCTATGCGCCGTGGCAGCGCGTCGAAGTCGGGATCGATGTGCCGTATACGAATCGCTTCGACGGCACTCTCGACCCGTTCATCGAAGACGTCGAGGGCGCGCTCAACCAGGAAGTGCAAGCGCGTTTCGAATTGCCGCAATCGAACTGGACGGCGGTTGCGCTGCGCGCCGATGGCAGCCGCACGCTGCGCATGCGCGAAAACGACGCCTTCGGCGACATCTCGCTGCGCGGGAAATTTGCGCTCGCGCGCAAAGCCGAGCTCGGCTTCGACGCCGCGCTGGTCGCGAACCTCGGCCTGCCGAGCGGCGGCGACACGCTGGGCGGCCACGGCGTCTCGCCCGGCCTCGCACTCCACGCGCAGCTTCCCTTCGAGACCGTGAACCTCTTCGGTGGCGGCGGGCTGCAGTACTACAGCGATGCGACGGAGCAGGACTTCCAGCTCGCCCCGTGGCGTTGGATGTCGTATCTGGGCGCGGAATGGCGACCCGGCCACAGCTGGTTCGGAGTGCTCGCGGAGTATCAGGTGTACGGTCCGCTCGCCCGAGTCGATGCACCGCTCACGCATCTGTCGCACTACTACGCCGGAGGCTTCCGCTTCTACCTGCCCTGGCGCACCACGCTCGAAACGACGATCGTCGAGAACTTCGGCGCGATCGAGAACCGCAACTCGAGCGACGTCTCGTTCCATTTCGCACTCGGCTGGCGCTTCGGGAACTAGTCGGCGGGAGACCAGTCTGCGGAAATCGCTGCTCCGCAGGTTGAGACGCGGGCCGCCGGAGTTCCTCCGCGAACCCGAGATGCCGATTCGCGAAGAACTGTTCAGCGTCGAGCGGCTCGAGCAGCACGCCGAGAGCCTGGCCAGGGCCCAGCCCGTCGTGTCCGCAAAAGGCCGTCCGCTCGCGAAGCGGGTACAGGACAACGGCCGGGTGCTGCACCGCGCGTATCGCGCGATCGTTGCCGCGATTCACGACGACCGTGCGATCACGCCGGCGGCCGAGTGGCTCGTCGACAACTTCCACATCGTCGAGGATCAGATCCGCGAGATCCGCGCGGATCTGCCGCGCGGCTTCTACCGCCAGCTCCCGAAGCTCGCGACCGGACCGCTGGCCGGCTATCCGCGCGTCTACGGCCTGGCCTGGGCCTTCGTCGCGCACACCGACAGCCGCTTCGACCCGGAGATGCTGCGGCGCTTCGTCGGTATCTATCAGCGCGTCGATCCGCTCAGCATCGGCGAGCTTTGGGCAGTTGCGATCACGCTGCGCGTCGTGCTGGTGGAAAATGTGCGGCGCGCTGCCGAGCGGATCGTGATCGACCGGGCCGCGCGCGAGAACGCGGATCTGCTTGCCGACCGGCTACTCGGCGACGGCAGCCGGGAACCCGAGCCGGTGGTGCCCGCGCTGCGGCGCTTCGACGAGACTCCGCTGTCGAGAGCGTTCGCCGTGCAGCTCGTGCAGCGGCTGCGCGATCAGGATCCCGCGGTGACGCCGGCACTCCAGTGGCTGGACGAGCGATTGGCGGCCCAGGGGACGACCGCCGACGAGATCGTCCGCGAGGAGCATCAGAGCCAGGGCGCGATGAACGTGACGGTGCGCAATGCGATCACCAGCATGCGCCTGCTATCGGCGTTCGATTGGGCGGAGTTCTTCGAGAGCGTGAGCCTCGTCGACTTGATGCTCCGCGCCGGCAGCGGCTTCGCCGCGATGGATTTTCCGACACGCGATCGCTACCGACACGCGATCGAAGAACTCGCGCGCTGGACCGGGCAGACGGAGCTCGAGATCGCCCGCCGCGTTCTCGAGGCGGGCCGACGCGCCGGCGGCGGGGCGAATCGCGACAGCCCGCTGCCGCCGCGCGAGCGCGACCCGGGCTTCCATCTGATCGCGAGCGGGCGTCGTGCCTTCGAGAAGGAACTGCGCTGCCGCGTTCCGTTGATGCGACGGCTCACGCGCGCCGAGCCGCGCATCGGCCTGGTGATCTATTTCGGAGCGATCGCGATTTTTTCTGCGGCGTTCCTCGCACCGCCGCTGCTCGCCGCATTTTTCTACGGGGCGCCCGGATCGACGCTCTGGCTGCTGGCGCTGCTCGCCGCAATCCCCGCTTCGGATGCGGCCGTGGCGTTCGTCAACCACGAGATCACCCAGTGGTTCGGCCCCGCCGTGCTGCCGGGACTGGCGCTGCGCGGTGGCGTGCCGCGCGAACTGCGCACGATGGTGGTCGTCCCGACGCTGCTGACCACGCGCGCCGAACTCGAAGAGCAGCTCGAGCGCCTCGAGGTCCACCACCTCGCGAGTCCGGACGGCGATCTGCGCTTCGCGTTGCTGTCGGACTGGACCGATTCCGCGACCGAGAGCATGCCGGGCGACGACGCGTTGCTGGCCGCGGCCGCAAGCGGGATCGACGGCCTGAATCGCCGCCACGGCCCGGCGCCGGACGGAGAGCGCTTCCTGCTGCTCCATCGCCGGCGGCTGTGGAACGCGGCCGAAGGCAAGTGGATCGGGTGGGAGCGCAAGCGGGGCAAACTCCACGAGCTGAACCGTCTACTGCGCGGCGCCGCCGACACCACCTTCATCGGTGTCGGAGGCCGACCGCCCAGCGTGCCCGCGGACGTCCGCTACGTGATCACGCTCGACGCCGACACGCGCTTGCCGCGCGAGGCCGCCCAGCGACTGGTCGGGAAGATCGCGCATCCACTCAACCGGCCGCGGCTCGATCCGCGCAGCGGCCGCGTCGTCGAGGGATACGCAGTCCTGCAACCGCGCGTCACGCCGTCGCTGCCGATCGGACGCGAGGGTTCGATCTTCCAACGCGTGTTCTCCGGACACGGCGGCATCGACCCCTACGCGTTCGCGGTGTCGGACGTGTATCAGGATCTCTTCGGCGAAGGATCGTACAGCGGCAAGGGCATCTACGACGTGGATGCGTTCGAAGCCGCGCTCGCCGGACGGATTCCGGAGAACACGCTGCTCAGCCACGATCTGCTCGAGGGCGTCTTCGCGCGCGCGGGGCTCGTCTCCGACATCGAGGTCGTCGAGGAATTTCCGTCGACCTACGACGTCGCGGCCGTCAGGCAGCACCGCTGGGCACGCGGCGACTGGCAGCTGCTCCCGTGGATCTTCGGCCGCGGGCGGGATTCGAGCGGCGATCGCAGCCGCGCCGAAATCCCGTGGCTCGGCCGCTGGAAGATGCTCGACAACATACGCCGTACGCTGACGCCGCCGGCTGCCTTTCTGACGTTGCTCGGCAGCTTCCTGCTGACCGGGGCGCCCGCCGGGCTCCTCGGTGCCTGGGTGCTTGCGACGCTCGCGCTCCCCGCCCTCCTTCCATTGCCGGCCGGTATCCTGCCGCGGCGTCCCGGAATCTCGAAGCGAAGCCACTTGCGCGCGCTCGGCGCGGACATCGCGCTCGCGCTGTCGCAGATCGCCTTCCGCGTGGCGTTCCTCGCGCATCAGGCGTGGCTGATGGTCGACGCGATCGTGCGTACGATCGTCCGTCTCGTCGTGACGCACCGGAGAATGCTCGAGTGGGTCACCGCCGCACAGGCGGCGCTCGGCGCGCGCCTCGATCTCCGCGGTTTCTACCGGCGGATGGCCGGCGGCAGCGCGCTCGCCGTGTTGGCGGGGATCCTCGTCGGATCGATCGCGACGGGATCGATCGCGTTCGCCGCGCCCTGGCTGCTGCTCTGGATCGCCGCGCCGGCCGTCGCACTCTGGGCCAGCCAGTCGCGACCCGACTCGGGACCCGGCGCGGTCTCGGCGTCCGACGCGGACGCGCTGCGTTTGATCGCGCGCCGCACCTGGCGCTTCTTCGAGACCTTCGTGACGGCGGAGGATCACGCGCTCGCGCCCGACAATTTCCAGGAGGACCCGAAGCCGGTCGTAGCCCACCGGACGTCGCCGACGAACCTCGGGCTCTACCTGCTCTCCGCGATCGCCGCCCGCGACTTCGGCTGGATCGGAACCCACGAGACTGCAGATCGGATCGCCGCGACGCTCGAGACGATGGAGGGGCTCGAGCGCTTCCGAGGCCACTTCTACAACTGGTACGAGACCCGCGATCTGCGCCCGCTCGAACCGAAGTACGTCTCCTCGGTGGACAGCGGGAACCTCGCGGGACATCTGATCGCCCTCGCGAGCGCGTGCCGCCAGATGATCGGTCAGCCGGTCGCGGGCCCGAACTGGCTCTCCGGGATCGGCGACGCGCTGGCACTCACCCGCGAGTCGCTATACAGCGTCGCAGACGAGCGGCGCACCCAGACGGTGACTCGCAAGCACCTCGAAGAGGCGCTCGATACGCTCGCCGCGTCGCTCGACGTGCCGCCGACGACGCTGCAAGGCGTTGCCGCGCGCCTCGCGGAACTGGCGATCCACGCGGACACCGTCACCGACATCGCGCACACGCTGATCGCCGAACACGGCACGCAGGGCGACGTGCTGACCTTTGCGCTGACGATCCGCGCCACCATCCAGAGTCACGAGCGCGACCTGCAGACGCTGATGCCCTTTGCGCCGCTCGTCGCGGGCGATGACGTGGTCGGCGCGGTGCTGGGACCGCTCCGCGATGCGACTCCCCTGCTGTCCGATCTGCCGGACGGCTGCGACACGGCGCTCGCTGCCCTTACGGCGCAGAACGCAGCCTACGCCGTCGGCGCATTGGCCGATGCCCTCGCGCATTCGGCGCAAGCGTCGCACGCGCTCGAGCGCCGCCTCACGGTGCTCGCCGAGCGGGCGGAATCGCTCTTCGCGGCGATGGATTTCCGATTCCTCTACGACCCGACTCGACAGCTCCTCTCGATCGGGTACCGCATTGCCGACGACACGCTCGATCCCAGCTGTTACGACCTGCTGGCCTCCGAGGCGCGGCTCGCGAGCTTTCTCGCGATCGCCAAGGGCGACGTGCCGGTGAAGCACTGGTTCCGACTCGGACGCGCGCTCACGCCGGTGAATCGGGGCTCGGCGCTGATCTCGTGGTCGGGGTCGATGTTCGAATACCTGATGCCATCGCTGGTGATGCGCGCGCCAGCCGGGAGCCTGCTCGAGCAGACCAGCCGCTTCGTGGTCCGCCGCCAGATCGACTACGGCGCGGAACTCGGGGTTCCGTGGGGAGTCTCGGAGTCGGCCTACAACGCGCGCGATCTCGAGTTCACCTACCAGTATCTGAGTTTTGGCGTGCCGGGACTCGGGCTCAAGCGCGGGCTCAGCGAGGACGCGGTCGTCGCGCCGTACGCGACCGCGCTGGCTGCGATGGTGGATCCCGCCGCCGCGACGCGGAACTTCGCCCGCCTCGCCACCGCCGGCGGCCTCGGCCGCTACGGCTGCTACGAAGCGCTCGACTACACACCGGCGCGACTCCCCGAGGACGAGCCGGTGGCGATCGTCCGCGCCTACATGGCGCACCACCAGGGCATGACGCTGGTCGCGATCGCCAATGCCCTACACGACGGCGCAATGCGCGCCCGCTTCCACGCCGAGCCGCTGGTGCAGGCCACCGAGCTGCTGCTCCAGGAGCGAACGCCGCGCGACACGACGGTGTCGAGGCCGCGGCCCGAAGAGGTGAACGCAGCGCCCAACGTGCGCGAGTTCGTGCTGCCGATGCGGCGCCACTTCCAGACCCCGCACGACGCGACGCCCCGCACGCATCTGCTCTCGAACGGCAGCTACGCCGTGATGGTCACGGCGGCAGGCTCGGGGTACAGCCGCTGGAGGGATCTCGCGGTGACGCGCTGGCGCGAGGACGTCACCTGCGACGCCTGGGGCAGCTACGTGTTCCTGCGCGACGTGGACGCGGGACGGGTGTGGTCGGCAGGGCATCAGCCGAGCGGCATCGAGGCAGATCAATACGAAGTGTCGTTCAGCGAGGGCCGGGCAGAGTTCGTCCGTCGCGACGGGACGATCACGACGACGCTCGAGGTCGCCGTCTCGCCCGAAGACGACGCCGAGGTCCGGCGTGTGTCGATTTCGAATCTCGGCAACCGCACCCGCGTGATCGAGGTGACCTCGTATGCCGAGGTCGTACTGGCCCCCGCTGCGGCCGACACCGCCCACCCGGCATTCTCGAAGCTCTTCGTACAGACCGAGTTCGTCGCGGACGCCGGAGCGCTGCTCGCGACGCGGCGACCGCGCTCGCCAGGCGACGCCCGGATCTGGGCGGCGCACCTCTCCGTCGTCGAGGGCGAGGCCGTGGGCGGCGTGCAATACGAGACCGATCGCGCCCGCTTCCTCGGGCGCGGTCGCACGATACGCACGCCGGTGTCGATTCTCGACGCCCGGCCGCTCTCCAACACCGTCGGCACGGTGCTCGACCCGATCTTCAGCCTGCGCCGCCGCGTTCGCATTCCGCCGGGGGGAACGGCGCGCGTCGCGTTCTGGACGCTCGTGGCGCCCTCGCGCAGCAACGCGCTCGACCTGGCCGACAAACACCAGGACGCGACGGCCTTCGAGCGTGCGGTCACGCTCGCGTGGACCCAGGCGCAGGTCCAGCTCCACCATCTCGGCGTCGGACCCGACGAGGCGCTGCTCTTCCAACGTCTCGCCAACCACGTGCTCTACGCGGACCCGAATCTGCGGCCCTCCTCCGCGGTGCAGATGCGCGGAGAGGGCGGCCCGCCGACGTTGTGGACCCAGGGGATCTCGGGCGACCTGCCGATCGTGCTGGTCCGAATCGACGAGGCCGAGGACGTGGAGATCGTCCGGCAGCTGCTGCGGGCCCACGAGTACTGGCGCATGAAACGTCTGGCCGTCGACCTCGTGATCCTCAACGAGCGGCCGCCCTCCTACAGCTCTGATCTCCAGGCGGTGTTGGAATCGGTGCTGCGCGTGCGCCCGCAGGCCGACGGAGAGCCCGCGCGCGGCAACGTCTTCGTGCTGCGCGCCGAATTGGTTCCGGTCGAGGTGCGCAGCGTGCTCCAGGCCGTGGCGCGGGCGGTCCTGCTCAGCCGCCGCGGCAGTCTTTCGGAACAGGTGCGACGCCTGGATGCAACACCGCACGCGGCCACGCCGCCGCGTCACGACGCGCCGCCGAGCGGAGCGCCCGAGGCCGCCGTGCCGAGGCCCGCGCTCGAGTTCTTCAACGGTCTGGGCGGCTTCGCCGCGGAGGGACGCGAGTACGTGACGTTCCTCGGCGAAGGCCAATGGACGCCGGCGCCGTGGCTCAACGTGGTCGCGAACCCGTCCTTCGGCTTCCAGGTCTCGGCGGAAGGGAGCGGCTACACGTGGTCGCAGAACAGCCGCGAGAACCAGCTGACGCCCTGGTCGAACGATCCGGTCAGCGACGCGCCCGGCGAGGTGATCTTCGTCCGCGACGAGGACGATGGCGCGATCTTCGGCGCCACGGCGCTGCCGATTCGCGAGGAGACACAGCCGTACGTCGCCCGCTACGGCCAGGGCTACAGCCGCTTCGAACACAGCTCGCACGGGATCTCACTCGAGTTGTTGCAGTACGTACCGCTCGCCGATCCGATCAAGATCTCGCGCCTCTCGATCGTGAATCGCTCGGGACGCACGCGCCGCCTTTCGGTCACCGCCTACGTCGAGTGGGTGCTCGCCGCCTCGCGCGGCGCGTCGGCGCCGTTCGTGGTGACCGAAATCGATGCGCCGACCGGCGCGATCTTCGCACGCAATCCGTGGCGGACCGAGTTCGCGGGGCGCGTCGCGTTCGCCGACCTCGCGGGACGGCAGACCTCGTGGACGGGCGACCGGAGCGAGTTCCTCGGCCGCAACGGCAGCCTCGAACACCCCGCGGCGCTCGCGGACGCCGGACCGCTCTCGAAGCGGGTCGGAGCCGGGCTCGATCCCTGTGGCGCGCTGCAAACCCGTCTCGAACTCAAACCGAACGCGCGCGCCGAGGTGGTCTTCTTCCTCGGGGAGACCGGATCGAAGGATGACGCGCGCGCCCTCGTCGTCCGCTATCGCAAGACCGACCTCGACGCGGTTCTCGATGCGGTGACGCAGCATTGGGACGCTCTGCTCGGCACAGTCCAGGTGAGGACTCCCGACCGCTCGATGGACATCCTGCTGAACCGCTGGCTGCTCTATCAGACGCTCGTCTGCCGGGTGTGGGCTCGCGCGGCGTTCTACCAGGCGAGCGGCGCCTACGGCTTCCGCGACCAGATCCAGGACGGCATGGCGCTCGTCGTCGCGCGACCGGAGTCGACCCGGGAGCACCTGCTGCGAGCCGCGGCGCGCCAGTTCAGCGCTGGCGACGTGCAGCACTGGTGGCTGCCTTCGTCGGGCCGGGGCGTTCGCACGCGCGTGTCGGACGACCGCGTCTGGCTGCCCTACGCCGTCGCGCACTACCTCGAGGTGACGGGCGATCGCGCAGTCCTCGACGAGACGATCCCGTTCCTCGAAGGACCCGCACTCCACGCCGGCGAGTCCGAGTCGTTCTTCCAACCGATGATCGCCGACGAGGAGGCCAGCCTCTTCGAGCACTGTGCGCGCGCGCTCGACGGAAGCCTCGCGTCCGGCGCGCGCGGCCTGCCACTGATTGGTGCCGGCGACTGGAATGACGGCATGAACCGGGTCGGCGAAGGGGGTCAGGGCGAAAGTGTCTGGCTCGGCTGGTTCCTCTACACGACGCTCGAGGCGTTCGCGCCGGTTGCCGCGACCCGCGGCGACAAAGACCGCGCCGCAAGCTGGCGGCAGCACGCGGCGGAGTTGAGGCAAGCGCTCGAACGCGAAGCATGGGACGGCGCGTGGTACCGGCGCGCGTGGTTCGACGATGGAACGCCGCTCGGATCGGCCACGAGCGAAGAATGCCAGATCGATTCGATCGCCCAGTCGTGGGCCGTGATCTCGGGGGCGGCGGATCCCGCGCGCAGCGCGAGCGCAATGGCAGCCGTCGACGAGCAGCTGGTGCGCCGCAGCGACGGACTGATCGTTCTCTTCACCCCGCCCTTCGATCACGCGCCGGTCGATCCCGGCTACATCAAGGGCTACCCGCCCGGCATTCGCGAGAATGGCGGCCAGTACACCCACGCGGCGCTCTGGTCCGTGCTCGCCTTCGCGATGCTCGGCGACGGCGACAAGGCCAGCGAACTCTTCTCGATCCTGAATCCCATCCAGCGCGCGAGCACGCGGGCCGCCACGCATCGCTACAAGGTGGAGCCGTTCGTCGCGTGCGCCGACGTCTACTCGGTGGCGCCGCACGTCGGGCGCGGCGGCTGGACCTGGTACACCGGATCGGCCGGCTGGATGTACCGCGTGGCGCTCGAGCGGATGCTCGGCTTCCGGCTGCGAGGCGCCGCGCTGGACCTCGATCCCTGCATTCCGCGCGCCTGGCCCGGCTTCGAGATCCGCTACCGACACCGTTCCACGTCGTACGACATCCAGGTCGAGAATCCGAACGGCGTGAGCCGCGGCGTCGTGCACCTGGAGCTCGACGGCAAGGCGCTGCCGGACGGAGCCGCGTCGATCCCGCTCGCGGACGACGGCGTTCCGCATCGGGTGCGCGTCGTACTCGGCTAGCGCTTGCGGCTGCCGTAGTCCCCGAACGGATCGTCGCGATTGCGTACCGCCTCACGGAATCCCTTCTGCTGCGAGCTCCGCACGAAGTCGAGACCTTCTTGCGTGTGGCGCGCGACGCCGTCGAAGAGCGTTCCGAGCAGCCGGCTCGACGCGAGGCCCATGTTCTCGACGGTCTGGTTGCAGAGCAGTTTCATCATCACGAGCTGGTTCACCGGCAGCCGCGCCATGCGTTCGGCGAGCGCCGTCGCGTGCGCGAGCAGATCCGCGGCCGGCACGACCTCGAGCACGAGGCCGATCTCGGCGGCGGTCTTCGCGGGAATCTCATCGCCCGTCAGCAGGTAGCGCTTGGTGCGTTCGAGGCCCATCCGGTAGACCCACATCGCGGTCGTCGGTGTGCCCCAGACACGCGCCGGCGGATAGCCGAACGACGCGTCGTCGCCCGCGACGATGATATCGGCACACAGCACCATGTCGGTGCCGCCGCCGATGCACCAACCCTGCACGGCCGCGATCGTCGGCTTGCTCGCGTACCAGAGCTTCATGTAGGTATCGACGAAGCGGCCCATCATGCGCAGATCGGCGACCGAGTCCCAGACCCGTGAGGTCGGGCCTTGTGAAGGGCCCGCTCGCCTTTGGCTCGCTACGGCGGAATCGGGCGCGTCGGCTTCGGCCGTGCCTTCGAGATCCAGTTGCGACGCGCTCGCATCGGTGTAGACGCTTTGCTGCGCTTCGGCGGCGGTCGACCAGTCGAGGCCGTAGCCGGCGCAGAACGCCTTGCCTTCGGCGCGTAGCAGGATCACATGGACATCGCGATCGTCGTCGGCTGCGTCGATCGCGGCGGCGAGTTCGTCGCGCAGTTCGGGTGTGATGGTGTTGTACGCGGCGGCGCGGCACAGCACGAGATGGCGGACGCCGTTTGCGGTCTCGGTGCGGAGTGTCTTCACTGGGGCTCCCTCGGCGGCTGCGAAACGTCGAGCTTGTCGGCGACGACGCGCGCCAGATGATCGAGCAGCGCTGCGCGCAACGGATCGGCGTCCGCGTCGCCCGCGCGGATGCGGCTCACCAACTCGTCATTGCGCGCGGCGATCGCCTCGCGCAGCGATGCGCAATCGCTCGGCTTCGCCGCCGTCTCGTTGCCGAGCAGCACTCCGAGTCCCTCCCATTCGCGTGCGAGGTGCTCGCCTTCGGTCGCGAGCTCGCGCGCGACGATGCGGACGACGTTTGCGGCGACGCGCGCGTGGTACTTCGCCGGCCCCTCGAGCGCGGGCACTGCGGTTTCCTCGAGAAAACGCTCGACCGCGGCGAGCAATTCGGTCGCGCTCGGACGGTCGTTCATGCTTCGCCTCGCAGGAAACGCAACAGCTCGTCCTCCGCTTCCACCGTGCGGCGTCCGAGCGACGCGAGTTCGACCGAACGCACACGACCGTCGAGGAACACGCGCGACTGCATGATGAAGACGAGCGCCAGCTTGTAGGATCCGAACGCCTCCCAGAAGCGCAGCGCGTCGCGATCCACCTTGGTGCCGCTCGCCGCTTCGTACGCGTCGAGCAACTCTTCGCGCGTACCGACGCCACCCACCGGCAGCGGCGAACCGAAGCGCCACGCACGTGTGCACAGCCAGCCGAGATCCTCGATCGGGTCGCCGAGGTGCACGAGTTCCCAATCGAGGATCGCGCGCACGCCGCTCGCATCGAAGAGTACGTTGCCGATGCGGTAGTCGCCGTGCACCAGCGCGATGCGCGGCGGCGCGGGCGCGCGTTCGAGCTGCCAGCGCTCGGCGAGATCGAGCACTGGGTGCGGCTCCACCGCGAGCTGCTGGATCGACGTTGCGACACGCTCGACCTCAGCGCGCGCGGGCGAGCGATCGGCCGGTGGACACGACAAGCCAGCGAGATCCGATTGCGACAGATCGAGCGCGTGGATCTGCGCGGCAATCGTGCCGAGCACCGGCGCCATACCGGCGCGCGCGGCGGCGTAGGCGTCGTCGCGCAATAGCCGTCGCGGCAGCGCTTCGCCGTCGATTCGGTCCATCAAGAAGAACGGAGCGCCGAGGACGTCGACGTCGCGGGTTCCCCATCGCGGTCGCGGCACCGGCACGCCCCCCGCGTACGCCGCCCGCAACACCGACATCTCGACGCTGCGATCGCCGCCATCGCCGACGCGTCCGGCGGGATCCTTGCGCACCACGAGCGGCAGAGACTCGATGCCGCCGTCGCGCTCGATCGCGAGATCCACCGACCAGATCTCGCGCGACGCACCACCGGCGAGGCGCCGCAATCCGGTGGCGCGCACACGCTCGGGCGCGAGCCCTTCTTCGCGCGCGACGAAACCGGCGAGGCGCTCCGCCATCGCATCGCTCGCGGACTGGTTTGCCTTGGGAGCGTCCATCGCACGGACTCCACGAAGAGCGGGAGGGGTAGCACGGCTTGCCGTTGCCGAGCCGACCGCCGAGAATCGGCGCCCACAAGGAGGACGGCATGGCATTTCACGGCAAGGTGGCGTTGGTGACGGGCGCGGCAAGCGGCATGGGCCGACTCGCGACGCGCCGACTCGCGAGTGGCGGCGCTTCGGTTGCAGCGCTCGACGTCAACGAAGCGGGGCTCCGCGAGACGTGCGGCGACGACGCGCGCATCCGCACCTACGCCGTCGACGTCACCGACGCACGCGCCGTCGCCGACACGGCGCGACGCATCGAGTCGGAGCTCGGGCCGATCGACCGCGTACTGAACGCGGCAGCGATCATGCCCACGGACCGCCTGCTTGCGCAGGACGCCGAGCTCGTGAATCGCATCATGGCGATCAACTACGGTGGGACGGTGAACGTCACGTACGCGGTGCTGCCGGGAATGATCGAGCGCCGGCGCGGCGACCTGGTGAACTTCGCGTCGGTCGCGGGCTGGATGCCCTCTCTGCACTTCGGTGCGTACAACGCCTCGAAGTTCGCCGTGGTGGCGTTTACCGAGGTGCTGCAACACGAGAACCGCGCGAGCGGCGTGCGCTTCGCATGCGTGTGTCCGCCGCCGGTGGCCACGCCCCTACTCGACCAGGCGAAGTCGCAGCCGAAGGTGCTGAGCACGCTGCCGCCGATCAAGCCCGAGGCCGTGCTCGACGCGATCGAGCGCGATCTCGAGCGCGGCAAGCTGATGGTATTCCCGGACCGCAATGCAGCAGGAACGGTGTGGATGCGCCGGCACCTGCCGCGGCTGCTGTGGTCGTACATCCACCGCGTGGAAGGGTTCTAGTCGCGGAGCTCGCGGCTTCGCAACTCGTCACGGCGTATACGCGTAGTGCCAGGGCTCGCGCGGTGACTCCAACGGACCCTGCAGGCGCGAACTCGAAATGGTGACGGCCTGCTTCAGTTTCTCCGTCCAGCCCGCCGCGTCCCACTCGACGATGGCGTCGGCTGCGCTCGTGCTCGCGATGATGCGGTCGCCCTGCTGCACCTGAAAATCGAACGCGCGCATCTGTCCGTGCGGTGAGAGACCCGGCGCCGCAACCGAGACCGGCTCGCTCGCAACCCAGCCGACCAGGAACGCGCGGAATCGCGCGATCGCGGCGTCGCTGTCCGGCCGGGCGTACGCGGGGTTCGCGGCTTCCGCGACCGCCGCCTCGTGTAACGCGGCCGCCGCCACCGCGACCGACGGATTTTCGTTCCACGCGACGAGCTGCGCGTCGAGACTGCGCAGGTCTCGATTCACGTAGAGTTCGTAGCCGGGATTCGCCGCCTCGAACGCTGCGACGACCTTGTCGAGCTCGGCTTGCGCATCGCGATACTCATCGGTGTACGGGTAGACCGCGATCTGGGCGTCGCTCCAGCTCCAGCGGGCGGCGAGGTCGGGCCCCGCGCGCAGGTAGCTGCGCGTCGCGAGCAACTGGCGGTCACTGCCTGCGATGCGATCGAGCGCGACCGTCGCGGGAACGTCGAGCTGCGCGCGCAGCGCGGCGGCGAGCATCTCCAGCGCGTCAGCCCGCGCGTGGGTCGCAAGCGCGAACGGCAGCAGCGCGCACGGCAGCAAAGCGCGCAGCCGCACGGGCGCCTCAGTCGCGCAGCACGGACGGATTGCGCGCCAGCTCGCGACTCAGATTCTTGTGATGCGCCTCGAGCGTGCCGCCGCCGATCTCGAGCAGCTTCGCGTCGCGCCAGAGTCGCTCGACGACATTCTCACCCATGTAGCCATAGCCGCCGAGCACCTGGATCGCGGCGTCGGCCGCGCGCTTCGCCATCTGCGACGCGACCAGCTTGGTGGCGTCTGCGTCGAGACGCTGGCCGACGCTGTGCAGGTCGAGCCTTCGCGCGACGTCGTAGACGAAGGTCCGCGCCGAGCGCCATTCCGCGAAACTCTCGGCGATGTAGCGCTGGATCTGTCCGAAATCGCGGATCGCCTTGCCGAACGCCTTGCGCTCGTTCGCGTAGTCGACCATCACCTGGATCGAACGCTGCGCGATGCCGAGCGACATTGCGGCGAGCGTCAGCCGCTCGATCTCGAGGTTGCGCATCATGTGGATGGTGCCCTCGCCGTCCGCGCCGATCTGGTTTGCGAGCGGCACCGGCACCTCGTCGAAGACCAGTTCGGCGGTGAAGGACGCGCGCATGCCGAGCTTGTCCTTCCACTTCTGTCCGAGCGAGAAGCCCGGCATGCCCTTCTCGACCAGGAACGACGAGATCGTCTTCGGCGCGGTCGCGGCGTAGACGATGAAGCAGTCACCGAGTTCGGTGTCCGAGACGCCGCCGTTGGTGATGAAGGTCTTCGTGCCGGTGAGCCGGTAGACGTCGCCATCGCGGCGCGCGGTGGTCTTCAGCGCGAGCACATCGGTGCCGACCGCCGGTTCGGTCATGCACAGGCCGCCGATCCACGCGCCGGTGGCAGCCCGCGGCAGCACGTGTTTGCGCTGCAGCTCGCTGCCGTTCACCGAGAGGTTGTGCGCGAACAGGATCGAGTGCGCGAGCACCGACAGCGCGAAGCCCGGGTCGGAAGTCGAGAGCGCCTCGCAGACCTGCACGGCTGCGACCGCGTCGAGCCCCGAGCCGCCGTATTCCTCGGGAATCGTGATGCCGAGAAAGCCCATCTCACCAGCGCGGTGGAAGAGTGCGTGGTTGAAGCGCTCGGCGCGATCGTGCGCGGCCGCCTGGGGTTCGACTTCGCGCGCGACGAACGCGCGCAGCGTGTCGCGCAACATCGCGTGCTCGGGCGTCGGTGCGAAGAGGTCGACGGGGCTGTCGTCGCGGTGGTGATCCAACGGAATGAGTCCTCCGACGCCTAGGCTACCCGCTGCCCCGCGCGTATGCTCTCGCGCAGCGGCGAGGTTAGCGATGAATCCGGGCATCGAGTGGGCAACCTTTCTCGTCGTGCGCCGTACGGCGATCGACCAACAGCTCGCGCTGCGGCGCGGTGCGGCGATGCCCGGTCCGGGGGCGCCCGAGACCGAAGCGCTGCGGCGATTTCGCTCCTTCGCGGCGTCGAGCCTGCGCCGCGGAGATGCCTTCGCGCCGGCTCTCGACGGACTTCGCGTCGATGCGACCGCCGTCGCGCGGCTCGTCGAGGATTGGTGTCGCGCAGCGGGCGAAGTCGCGGGCGCGCGACGCGGCGAGTTGTGCGAGCGCCTCGACCCGCTCGCGCTGCGTTTTCGCAGCGCACTCGTCGGCACCGAACTCGCCCACGAAGCAGCGCGCGCACCGCGCACGCAGCGACGCGCGGTGACCGGCGCAATCGACCGCATCGCCGACGCGTTCCTCGCCGTCGACGTCGAGAGCCTCGCCGTCGCCGATGCGAATCCCGCCGCAGCAGCGCTGCTGCGGATCGATCGGGAAGTGCTGGTCGGCGGCGAAGTGACGAAGTTCCTGGCGGCCGATGCGCGCGACGCATGGATCGCGGCGCTCGAGCCGCTGCTGGAGAGCGCCACGCCACGACGCTTTCGCGCGACGCTCCTCGATGCGCGCGGCGACGCGGTGAAGGTCGAGATCCAGGCGACCCGCCTCGAAACGCGGGAGCGCGTGCTGGCCCTGGTGATCGCGCGTCCGATCTAGGCATCAATTGCCGAGATGGCGCTCGAACCACGCCAGCATGCGCGACCACGCGTCGCGCGCCGCATCGGGTCGGACCATCTCTACACGCGTGTCGTTCATGAACGCGTGGCCGGCACCCGGGTAGACGATCACTTCGTGCGCTTGGCCCGAGGCGTCGAGTTCGGCGTCGAAACGCGCGACGTCTTCGGCGGGGATGTACGGATCGTCTGCACCGAAGCAGCCGAGCAGCGGGCAGCGCACGGCGCGCGCGGCTTCGAGCGGCGAGCGCGGTTTGCGCGCCGGGTCGAGATGCTCGCCGGACGGCGGCGCGAGCAGGCCGCGTTCGTGCGAGAGCATTCCGTAGAACGGCACGGCGGCAGAAACACCGCGACAACCCGCCGCGGCATGGATCGCATAGGTGCCGCCCATGCAGAAGCCGACGACGCCGATGCGGCGGCCCGCAACGGCGGGATGCGCCGCGAGGAAATCGACGGCGCACTGCACGTCGGCGATCACCTGCGGATCGGAGAGCGCGCGGATCCACGCACCGGGATCGGTGATCTTCGGCTCCGGCGTACGCCGGTAGAGATTCACCGCGAGCGCCGCGAAGCCGTCCCCGGCGAGGCGACGTGCGAGATCGCGGTAGTGATCACCGAGGCCCCAGACATCGTGGATCACGACGACACCGGGCTGCGGCGCGCGGGCGCGATGCGCCAGGTAGCCGAGGTCGAGTTCGCTTGCGGTGACGTCGTTCATACCGCCCGCCGCCGGTGTGCGCGCGCGCCGGCGGCGATCGCTGCGATCGCAGTGATTGCGGCGATTGCGCCAGCGCCAGCGCCCGGTTCGGGCACCGGGTTCACGCCCTCGCCGAACACCAGCCGGAACTCGTCGCGGCGTGCGAAGCTGGGATCGATCGCGACGATCGGGTCGACCGAGGCCGAAGCCGTGAGCGACCCGATGTTGCTCGGTGCAGCCCCGCCCGAAGCGAACGCTTCGAGCGTGACCGTGAAAACCGTACCCGGAAATCCAGCCGCATCGAGCGTCGCTTCGAACGGGTCGCCCGCGCAATCGCCACCGGGCCAGTTCTCGGGCGGTGCGCAGGCAGTCGTCCGGGTTTCTCCGCCGCCGCCGCTGAGGGCGAGCCCCGCGAACGCGATGGCGCCGTCGCTTCCGGTGACGCTGACGTCCGCGTCGCCAGCGCCCATCACCAGGATCGGAACGAGCACGACGGATCCCGCTCCGATCTGTTCGACTGCGAACTGGAACTCGACGCGGGCGAACGCAGACGCAGACTCGGTCGATGTAGCGCTGATCGTCACCGCTGCGGTCGGTAGCGCGCCGCCGGTGGTGGCGGCGTGTTCGACGACATGGCCGAAGCCGACGTCGATCACCGCGTCGAAGGCTTCGGGTTCCGCCTGCGCACCCCGGTAGACGTCGTCGAGGACTTCGTCGAAGTGCGCCGGCTGCAGAACGACCTGCGCGTGCGCACGCGCCGGATCGATCTGCGCAGCCGCGCAACAGCCAGCGATCACGACGAGACGCTGGAATCGCATCGAGTTCCTCCCGTCTCGCCGTCCACGCGACCTGACTATACTGCCGCGCCATGTCATACCAACGAGAATTGGACGTCGCGCTCGCAGCAGCACGCGCGGCCGGCGAGATCGTGCTCCGCTACTACCACAGCGATACGGGACACTGGGAGAAGTCGAAGGACAATCCCCTCACGCTCGCCGATCTCGAATCGGATCGCGTGATCGGCGAGCACCTGCGCGCAGCGTTTCCGGGCGACGCGATCCTCTCCGAGGAAACGGTGGACGATCCTTCGCGGCTCGCGAATCCGCGCGTGTGGATCGTCGATCCGGTGGACGGCACCAAGGAGTTCACGAAACGCATTCCCGAGTTCGGTGTTTCGATCGCGCTCACGGTGCGCGGCGAGCCGGTGGTGGGCGTGATCCTGAACCCTGCGGTCGGATCGGCGGTGTGGGCCACGGAAGGTGCGGGAACCTTCCGCGACGGGGTGCGCGTGCAGGTGTCGAGCACCGCCGCGCTCGCAGATGCGGTGGTGATCGCGAGTCGCACCGAGATCTCCCGCGATCAGTTCAAGCCGTACGACGGCTGGTTTGCCGAGCTGCGGCCGCTCGGCTCGATCGCATGGAAGCTGGCTTGCATCGCGTCGGGCGACGGCGATCTGAACATCTCGGTCGCGCCGAAGAACGAATGGGACGTGTGCGCAGGCGACGTGTTGGTGCGTGAGGCGGGCGGGATCTATGTCGCGTTCGATCGCACGACGCGACGCTACAACCAGGCGAGAACCCTGATCGATGCGGGGATGCTCGCGGGCGCGCCGGTTCTGGTCGACGCATTTCTGGAGCGGGAGCGGGCGCGGTCGGGCTAGCGCATCATCGCACCACGGCCGAGGACGGTCGCGCGCTAGCTGAGGCCCAGCTTGGCGCGGACGGCGGGGTTCACGACCTGGGCGTCGTGGGTGAGCAGCGCGCCCCTCGTGATCTCGTCGGCGAGATCGAGTTGCAACTTGCCGTCCTTCACGAGGTGCAGCAGCAGCGTGGCGAGGTTGCGGGCATAGACGCGGCTGGCGTCCTGGGCGACGGCGGCGGGCAGGTTCGTCGGACCCAGGATGGTGACACCGTTTGCGACGACGACTTCATCGGCTTTGGTCAGCGCACAGTTGCCGCCGGTCGCGGCGGCGAGATCGATGATCACCGAGCCGGGTTTCATGCCGGCAACGACTTCCGCGCTGATCAACAGCGGCGCGCGCGCACCGGGCACGGCGGCCGTCGAGATGACGGCGTCGGCCGCGCGCACACGGGCCCCGAGCAGTTCGCCTTGTTTGGCGAGGAACTCGGCGGTCTGCGCTTTCGCGTAGCCGCCGGCGCCCTCGGCATCGCTGGTGTCGAGCGGAAGTTCGACGAAGCGACCGCCGAGGCTCTCGATCTGCTCCTTCACGGCGGGGCGCGTGTCGTAGGCTTCGACGACCGCGCCGAGCCGGCGCGCGGTCGCGATCGCTTGCAGGCCCGCGACGCCCGCGCCGATCACCAGCACGCGCGCAGCCGGGATCGTGCCGGCGGCGGTGGTCATCATCGGCAGGATCTTCGGCATCGAGACACCAGCGAGCAGCACCGCGTGATAGCCGGCGAGCGACGCTTGCGACGACAGCGCGTCCATCGCCTGCGCGCGCGTGATGCGCGGCACGAGTTCCATCGCGAAGCTGGTGATGCCGGCGTGCGCGAGTCGCGACGCGGTCTCGGGCTGGTCGAGTGGGCGCAGGAACGAGAGCAGCGTGCAGCCGCGGGGCATCGCGGCGATCTCGGCGTCGCTCGGCGGCTGCACACGGAGAACGACGTCGGCTTTCGCGAGCAGCGCCGCGAGGTCGGGCTGTACCGCGATCGACTCGCGCTCGTAGGCGGCGTCGTCGAACCCGGCCCGGAATCCCGCACCCGCCTGAATGGCGAGATCGAGACCCGCCTTCTTCAAGATCCGCGCAGCGTCGGGAACGAGCGCAACGCGGCGTTCACCTGCAGCTGTTTCGAGAAGAGCAGCGACGAGCATGGCCGCGCACTATAGGCCGAGGACGGGCCGCCGCGCAGGGGCCGGGCGTCAGGTTATTTTCTGTCAGGTTATTCTCGTTG
>JANLTC010000051.1:0-3928 GCA_031362725.1 Deltaproteobacteria bacterium
CTTCCGCGAGCCGCGCGGCGTGCAGTCCGCCGCGTTCGCTGCGTTCTGTCCCGCCGTCGCGCTCGAATGCGGTCGCGCCGGCGATGCGGAAGGGGAGGCGCACGCGACAGCGGTCCTCGATGCGGTGCTGCATCTCGCCGCGCTGCCGCAGTATGCGCCCGCCGCGGCCGACATCGACCTGTTCCACACCGTCGCGATCGTTCGGGTGCCTCTCGACGTGTCGCTGAGTTTCGATGGCTCGCCGGCGGACCTCGTCTTTCGCGAAGATCTCGATCACCTGAACTTCAGCGAGCTGGCGCAGGGAACGACGGTCGCGCAGGTACGGCGACCGAACGGAGCGCTGCTCTTCGTGCCCGGCGCCGACGGAGCGAATCGCTGGCAGGACTTCTTCGAGGTGCGCGACGAACACCTCGTGCTGCGCGGCTCCGTGATGCCGGCGATGCTGACGTGCAGCGTCGCAGCCGTGCGACAGGATTGTCTCTGCTATCTGATGGAGCGCCTGGCGCTGCCCGTCACGGGCGCCCGCTGACGCGCGCTAGTGGCCGTGCTCCTCGGGGTCGCTGCTCGGTGTCTTCTGGCTCGGCGCAGCGGGTGTCTCGCCCATGCCTTGTCCCTGCATCATTCCGCCGCCCATCATTCCCGATCCCATGCCGCCGTCCATCATCGAACAGCCGGCCTTGCCCATCATCTCGTGGCAGCTCTTCTGCATTTCGCCGCGGCATTCGGCGATCGGCCGCGCGGAGACCAGGCAGTCCGCCATCCGCTGATGAATCTCCGCCATCTTGTGGCGCTGTTCGGGGCTGGGATCGACGGGCGTAGGCAGGACCGCTTCCGCAGCCAGCGCGACTCCACTCACGAGCACTGCGCTCGCCACCGCGAGAACGAATCGACGATGCATCCGAGTCTTCATGGGAACTCCTTCTCGATCATGCGGACAGGATCCGCGGACATCGCGGTCCAGACGGGACGGGGCGCCGCTCAGCGCGCGCGTAGCCACGGCGGCGTGATGCGGTGCTTCACGAAGATCAAGACGACGAACATCAGCAATTCCTGGGCCAGGAACTGTCCGATGCTGATTCCGACGATCGGCGCCATCAAGAGCTGGACGCCCGATACCAGCAGGAAGTCGTACGACTGGTCGCGGCAGATCGCGCACATCAGCAGTCCGAGGAAGCGATCCCGGCTGTCCATGCGGCAGAAGACGCAGCGGGTCGCCATTTCATCGGGGTCTCGATCATTCATGTCGCGCTCCGGCTCTCACGCCAACACGGCCTTGTAGAACGACACGCTGCCGAACGGAGTGAGCGCGCGACCGAGTTCGTCGGCACGCGCGAAGCCCGCATCGCGCATCAGCTCCGGAATGCGTCCAGCCCAGTTGTCGCGCAATCGCGTCTCGCCATCGAGCCAGCCGACGCTGTGTGCGAGCAGCGCGAAGAACCAGTTCGCCTGTGGGCCGAAGTCGAGCACGTGCAGCTCTCCGCCCGGCCGTAGCCAGCGGTGCATCGCCGCGAGTGCCAGACGCTTCTGCTCGGTCGTCAGGTGGTGCAGCACGAGGCTCGAGAGGATCCGGTCGAACGACGCGGGCGCGAAGGTCGGCTCGGCGTTCGCAAGACCCTCGCGAAGCTCCACGTCCATGCCGGCCCGCGCGATCTTGGTACGCGCGATCTCGAGCACGGCGCGATCGCCGTCGAGACCGACGACGCGCGCCCGCGGCTGCCGCGTCTTCGCGAGGATCGCGAGCGTCCCGGTTCCGCAGCCGACATCGAGGACATCGTGGTCGGGTGCGATCCCCGCCTGATCGAGCAGGCGGCCCTTGAGCACCGCCTCGCGCAGTGTCAGCGCGAGCAGTGGATCATAGAGACGCGTGAGCCAGTCGAAACCGAGTGCGGGAACGTAGGATCGATCATGCATGTCACACCTCAGCGGTTGGGGGCCTCGAGTCGGTTGGCAGCAGGACGCGGAAGCCTCACAGCGCGGTACGCCGCAGCCGGAGCGCATTCGCAATGACCGACACGGAGCTCGCGCTCATCGCGGCTGCGGCGATCATCGGCGAGAGCAGCAGACCGAAGGTCGGGTACAGCGCTCCCGCTGCGATCGGAATGCCGAGCGCGTTGTAGACGAAGGCGAAGAAGAGGTTCTGGCGGATGTTCCGCATCGTCGCGCGCGAGAGCCGGCGCGCGCGCGCGATGCCGCGCAGATCGCCCTTCACGAGCGTGACGCCGGCGCTCTCCATCGCGACGTCGGTGCCGGTGCCCATCGCAATCCCCACCTGCGCCTGCGCGAGCGCGGGTGCGTCGTTCACGCCGTCGCCCGCCATCGCGACGACTCGTCCCTCGCTCTGGAGTCGCTTCACGACCTCGACCTTCTGTTCGGGCAGCACCTCGGCGATCACCTCGTCGAGGCCGAGCTTCGCCGCGACAGCGTTCGCGGTGCTGCGCGCGTCACCGGTGAGCATCACGATCCGCAGACCCTCGGCGTGAAGCTGCGCGATCGCCTCCGGCGTCGTCTGCTTGATCGGATCCGCGACGCCGAGCAGGCCCGCCACGCGGCCGTCGATCGCAACGAACATCGCCGTCTGGCCGGTCGTTCTGAGCTCCTCGGCTCGTTCGGCGAGCACCCCCGCGTCGAGACCGAGTTCGGCGAGCAGCGCAGCATTGCCGAGCGCCACGCGCCGTCCGCCGACCTGCCCGGTGACACCTTTTCCGGTTCGCGCCTCGAAGGATTCCGAGCGCTCTGGCGCGGCGCCGCGTTCCTCGGCGCCCGCGACGATCGCGGCGGCGAGCGGATGCTCGCTGCCGCGCTCGAGGCTCGCGGCGGCACGCAGCAGCTCACTCTCGACGACGCCCTCGGCGGCGATCACCGAGACGAGGCGCGGCTTGCCCTCGGTGAGCGTGCCGGTCTTGTCGACGACCAGCGTGTCGACACTGCGGAGCAACTCGATGGCTTCGGCGTTCTTGAACAGCACGCCGGCACCCGCACCCTTGCCGGTGGCGACCATGATCGACATCGGTGTCGCGAGTCCGAGTGCGCACGGGCACGCGATGATCAGCACGGCCACGGCGTTCACCAGCGCGTGCGCGAAGCGCGGCTCGGGCCCGAAGCTCGCCCACGCGGCAAAGGTGAGGATCGCTGCGACGAGAACAGCCGGCACGAACCAGCCCGCCACGACGTCGGCGAGGCGCTGGATCGGCGCGCGACTGCGCTGCGCTTCGGAAACCATTTGGACGATCTGCGCGAGCAGCGTCTCGGCACCCACGCGTTCCGCGCGCATCACGAGGCTTCCGGTTTGATTGATCGTCGCGCCGACGACGCGATCGCCCGGCACCTTCTCGACCGGCAGCGGCTCGCCAGTCAACATCGACTCGTCGATCGCAGAGCGCCCCTCGACGACGACGCCATCGACGGGAACCTTTTCACCCGGTCGCACGCGCAGCTGATCCCCGGCCTTCACGCTATCGAGCGGAACGTCCTCCTCGACGCCGTCGCCCTGCAGCCGGCGCGCCGTCTTGGGCGCGAGACCGAGCAGCGCGCGGATCGCGGCGCCGGTGCGGCTTCGCGCGCGCAGTTCCAGGACCTGACCGAGCAGCACCAGCGTCACGATCACGGCCGCCGCCTCGAAGTAGGTCGCGACCCGGCCAGCCTCGCCCCGGAACGACACAGGGAAGATGCCCGGCGCGAGCACCGCCGCGAGGCTGTAGACGTAGGCCGCGCCCGTCCCGATCGCGATCAGCGTGAACATGTTGAGCGCGCGTCTGCGCAGCGACTCGAAACCGCGTACGAAGAACGGCCAACCTCCCCAGAGCACCACGGGGGTACCGAGCGCGAACTCGATCCATGCGAGGAATCGCGGCGGCAGCGCGGTCGCGAGTGGGCGTCCCGGGATCATGTCCGACATCACCAACGCCACGAGCGGCAGAGAAAGCACGGC
>JANLTC010000070.1:0-1640 GCA_031362725.1 Deltaproteobacteria bacterium
GGACGGATGTCGGGGCTCTCGCGGCTCATCCGCAAAGAACAAATCGAGCCGCCGGTGGGCGTGCTCCTCGACGTCGGCGTGTCGTCGATGCAACTCGACGTCGGCGAACGCGGGTTCTCGTTCCAAGTCGACGGGCCGCTCGACATGCGCATGGATTCGACCCGCGACCGCACGGCCGCGGACATCGTGAACCATTGGGACGAGAGCGACCTCGCGGACCTGTTCTTCCACGAAGGCGGTGAGCATCGCTCGCGCCGCGTGGCCCGCGCGATCGTCGAAGGCCGGCGGCGCGCGCCGTTCCTGCGCACCCTCGCGCTGGCGGACATCGTCGCGCGAGCGGTCGGCGAAGACGCATCGAGCGGGCGGATCCATCCCGCGACGAAGACATTCCAAGCCTTGCGCCGGGCGGTCAACGAAGAGGGCGAGGAGCTGCTCGCCGGTCTCGCCGCGGCGATGCACTGGCTCGCGGACGGCGGTCGTCTCGTCGCGATCACGTTCCACTCCGGCGAAGACGGGGAAGTGAAGCGCTTCCTCGCGGACGCCGGGCGCCAAGGCACTTCGAAGCTGCTGACGAAGCGGCCGGTCGTCGCGGATCGCGAGGAGCGGCAATCGAATCCGCGCGCGCGCTCCGCTCACCTGCGCGCGGCGGAGCGCACGCGCACGGGATCGGCGCCCGGCTCGCCGGCTTCGCCCAGTGCAAACGGCGACTCGGTTGATCTCGATCGGGGGCCCGCGTGACGCGCGCCGTCCTCTGCGGGGCTCTCGCGGCGCTGGCCCTCGTGGTCGGCATCCTCACTGCGATCGTCCAGTCGGAGAACCACGACCGCGGACAACGGCTCAACGCGCTTAAGGAAGAGTGCAGCATGATCGAAGCCATCAACGGCGATCGATCCGAGCAGATCCTCGAGCGCGACTTCGGTCCGATCGCGCCCGAAGTGTGGCCGCCTGCGCAGGGCGCAAAGGGCGCCGCGCAGCCTGCTGCCGGGCGCGCACTCGGCGCGCAGGGAGCAGCGCGCGCCGCTGGGGTCGCGCCGGCCGCCAAGGGAAACGCGCTCGCCGCGAAGTCGAAGACTGCGGCCGCGAAGACCGCAGCGCTCAGCCCGAAAGGGGTCGTGCGATGACCGAGCGCGGCCCATTCGAATCCGCGTCGGGTCTGCGTCCCGCGAGCGCGTTCGTGCTGATCGGCGCCGTGCTCGGGCTCGTCGGTCTGCGAGGCGCGCAGATCGCGACGCTCGACGACGGCGAACAGCCGCGCAACCTGACGCAGCTCGAGATGCCGGAGCTCACCTTCGACCTGATCGACGCGCACGGTGTGCCGCTCGCAATCTCGGTCGAGTCTCTCGAGCTCGTCATGTCGCCGAACGCGACCTGGCAAGCGCACACGCCCGACAAGGTCGCCGAGTCACTGAGCCGCGTTCTTGGCGGTGCGTACTCGACGAACGAACTGCTCGAGCGGATGTTGCCCGACGCACGCGCTGGGGTCATCCGCGTCGATCCGCACGCGCTGCGGATGAACGCGCAGCAGGCGGCACGCGTCCACCGCTGGATCCAGCTCGGAAGCCTCGATCCCGACGCTGAGCCGGCGCGCATCGAGGGCATGTGGGTCCACGCGACCGCGGTCACCGGCGAGTACGGGCTGA